>CAZUAB010000032.1:0-20645 GCA_964617795.1 uncultured bacterium | reverse complement strand
ACTTTGGCCTACTAAAACGCCGAAGGTTTTGCTGGCCCACGGCTGTTTTTGCGAGGGCCGCGGGGCAGGGGTACAATCATAGCGTAAGTCGTCGGCCACCCGATCTGGGTGACCGGGAGGTGACATGATCCGTACCGCCGTTGGTTTTCCCCCTTCTTTGTCAAGGGCGGTCGTGTGTCCTCATCTTCGCTGCGGGTCTTCGCCGCACTGCTATTAAGTTCGATTGCTGCCGGCGCCGTCGGGCGTGCGGCGTAGCCTGTATCTTCTACTTTCCGGACGAGGTACCCGGAGCCGAAAGGACGGACGCGCGATGAACACCCGCATGCTTGAACAACTCGGTAACCTTGGTGTGGTCCCGGCCGGTCAGGTCCATCGCAACTTCACGGCGGCGCGCCTGGTCGAGGCGGCCATTCGCAACCGTGAAGCCGTGCTGTCCGAGGATGGTGCCTTGATGGCCCACACGGGTCAGCACACGGGACGCTCCGCCAAGGACAAGTTTATCGTCCGTGATGGGCATACCGAAGACGTCATTTGGTGGGGCGATGTCAATATCGGAATCGACGCGGCATCGTTCGATAAGGTCATGCGGAAGGTTGCCGCCTATCTTTCGAACGCACCCGAACTATTCGTTTTGGATGCGTGGGCCGGTGCGGATGCCACGTACCGCCTACCTGTACGGGTCGTCAACGCGCACGCTTGGCACAACTTGTTCATTCGGCACCTACTGATCCCCGAGACCGGACATACCGCGTTGCAGGCGTTCGAGCCGGGCTTTACGATTCTGCATGCGCCGGAAGTCACTGCCGTGCCGTCCGAGGACGGCACGCGCAGCGGGACCTTCATTCTGGTCGATTTCAGCCGCCGCTTGGCCCTCATCGGCGGAACTGCCTACGCAGGCGAGATCAAGAAAACCGTGTTTACGCTGATGAACAAGCTGCTACCCGAGCGCGGTGTCCTCAGCATGCACTGCAGCGCCAATTTCGGCGCCACACGTGACGACGTCGCACTGTTTTTTGGGCTCTCGGGTACCGGCAAGACGACCCTGTCGGCGGATGCCGACCGCACATTGATCGGCGACGATGAGCACGGCTGGTCGGACAACGGCGTTTTCAACATCGAAGGCGGTTGCTACGCCAAGGTGATTTCACTGTCGCAGGACGGAGAGCCCGAGATTTGGAATGCGGCACACACCTTCGGTACGGTGCTCGAAAACGTCGTATTTGATGCCGAGAGCCGCATTGTCAACTACGAAGACCGCTCGATTACAGAAAATACCCGGGCCGGCTACAGTCTCGACGCGATTCCAACCATGGACCGTCAAGGCACCGCCGGTCATCCCCGCAATATCGTATTTCTGGCCGCTGACGCGTTCGGCGTCCTGCCGCCCATTGCGCGCCTAAGCCGTGCCCAGGCGATGTACCATTACCTGTCCGGCTATACGGCCAAGGTGGCCGGTACCGAGATCGGCGTAACGGAGCCGACGGCAACCTTCAGCGCCTGTTTCGGGGCCGCGTTCTTGCCGTTGCACCCGGGCCAATATGCCGAACTGTTTGGCGAGTTGCTTGAGCGCCACAAGCCGGGCACGTGGCTGATCAACACGGGCTGGATCGGTGGGCCGTACGGCGTCGGTAAGCGCATTTCTTTGGCATGGACGCGCCGCATCGTGCGCGCGGCGCTCTCCGGTGAGTTGAATTCGGCACCGATGACGACCGACCCGATTTTCGGCTTCGAAATTCCGACGGTTATTGAAGGCGTTCCGAGCGAGGTTCTGCAGCCGCGTCAGAGCTGGGCCGATGCCGCGGCGTATGACAAGAAGGCCAAGGAACTGGCGGCGATGTTCCGCAAAAACTTCCAGAAGTACGCCTCGGGCGTCTCGGAGGAAGTGCGGGCGGTAGCACCCAAAGGCTGAAAACCAATCCGTGATTTCAGTAAGGCCCGCCGTTTCGCCGAGAACGGCAGGCCTTCGCTTGCTTTGGGCACTCAGTCGGGGGCCGCGAGTGCCTCGATGCGCGCGAGAACGCGTTCGGCCTGAACGGCGCGGTCGATTTCCGGGGGGACACTGCGTGGCTGCCAACCAGCCAGATTGCCCTTGGCCAGCGCCGCCCCAAACTCAGCGAACAGGCGTTCGACGGCGTTTGCGCTCCAACCGGCAGCCACGCTGTGCTCGGCGCCAAGTTCCCGCAGCCAATTTGCGCCGGGGCTATCGGAGTGTCCGACAAATAGGATCGGCCGCCGGAGTGCGATCATCTCGAAGAGTTTGCTCGTCAGGGTATCCGGCGTGGGGCTGGCCAGGTTGAGCAGGGCCGTTGCCTCGGATTGCAGACGCATGGCTTCGCGGGCGGTTACGGGCGGCAAAACCCGGATCGGCGCGTGCGGTGGGGCCTGCGTGCGGCAGGCCTCGAGTGCGGCGGCGGCGGCCGGTTCGACGCGGCCGACGAAGCAGAGCTCGGCGGGCTGCGCATAGGCTGTGGCAAATGCTATCCAGGCAGCGCACAGTCCCGGTGGCAGGCGCCAGTCCCAGAGCGTACCGGCGTAGATGATCCGAACCGGGCGCACCGGCGGCGTTTTGGCCCACTGCGCCAATTCTTGCAGGGTGTCGCTTGCTAGGCCGTTCCAGGCGCCAAGCGCTTTGTCGGCTATCGGTGAACCGATGCGCGCCTCCATGTCGGCGATGCCCGCGTTATCCCAAAAGGTGAGGAGATCCGCCTGGCGGGCGACGGCACGCTCGTGCCGGAGGGCCAGCTGCCGATGGATCGGCGTCGAGATGTGGCGGCGCCAAGGCTGCGTCCACGGATCGCGAAAGTCGGCGAGCCAGATGCCTTGGCGATGCCGGCGACGCCAGTCGAGACCGACGAGATGCGTACTGTTGTAGGGGCTGGTGGTGACGAGAACGTCGGCGGGCTCCGTGGCGTTCATCGCCCGACGCAGCCGTGGATTCCACAGGCGGCGATGGTCGGGAAGCTCCAACAGATCGCGGATCGCAAGCGCCACGCGCCGAGCGGGTGAGGGTGTGGCCGCACTTGCCGTATCGGCGGACGGCCGGCGGCGCCAACGTGCACCGAGGTCGCGAAGCGGCACTTGTACGGTCGTGATCCCGGTCGGCGGGTGCCGCTCGCGGTCGAAAAATGGGTCGCCTTCGTCGGTTGTCGGTGTCCAGACGCGGATCTCGTGCCCTGCGTCGCGCCAAGTCTCGGACCACCCGAGCATGCGGTTGGTGCCCGGGGCGGCGATTGGCGGCCAGTAATGGGTGACGATATCGATGCGCACGGTAGTGCTCAGGATACCCGGCGCAGGCCGTCCTTGCACGGCGGCAAGGCGGAAGGGTTGCTTAGAACCCCAGGTCGAGGCGGGCGGCTTCGCTCATCATGGAGGGATCCCACGGGGGATCCCAAGTGACCTCGACCGTCGCGCCAGCAATGCCGGGAATACCGGCCAGTTTGCCTTCGACTTCCGGCGGTAGACTGCCGGCCACGGGGCACATCGGCGAGGTGAGGGTCATGACCACATGCAGGAAACGATCCTCATCGACCGTCACGGAATAGATCAAGCCCAATTCGTAGATATCGACGGGAATCTCGGGGTCGTAGCAGGTCTTGAGAACCTCGACTGCCAATTCCTCAAGCTGCGCATGCGAAAGCTGCGGATGCTGAGTTGTGTCTTCGCTGGTCGTGGGGGAGTCTGCGTTTGTCATCGTTCTACTCGGTCTTGATGGGTTGGTCGGCGCCACCCGCGAGGGCGGCATGCAGGGTATGCCAGGCGAGCGTTGCACACTTGACGCGAGCGGGGTAGGCGCCGATGCCTGCGAAGGCTTCGAGCTTTCCCAGATCGACATCGGGGGTGCCTGCAGGCAGCGGTTCGTCGGTGACCATCTGGTGAAAGTGCCGAAATAGGGCCTCGGCTTCGTCGCGGTGACGGCCCTTGACGGCCTCGGTCATCAGCGAAGCGGAGGCCTTGGAGATTGCGCAGCCATCGCCCTGAAACCCGATGTCTTCGATGTGGTCGCCGGCAAGGCGAATGAACAGCTGCAGACGGTCCCCACAGAGCGGGTTGTGGCCCTTGGCGACATGGTCGGCCCGCTCAACGATGCGATAATTACGCGGTGTGCGATTGTGGTCAAGAATCAATTCCTGATACAGCTCATCGAACCCACTCATTGGAAGATCTCCTGTACGCGGCGGATGCCGGCCACAAGACGATCCACCTCCTCGGTGGTGTTGTAGAGCGCGAACGAGGCGCGGGCCGTCGCGGATATGTCGAAGAAGTCCATGGCCGGCTGGGCGCAGTGGTGACCGGCCCGCACGGCGATGCCTTCACCATCGAGGATAGTGCCAATGTCATGGGGGTGGATGCCCGCCAGTGTAAACGACAGTATCCCTTCCTTGTCCGGGGCCGTGCCGATCAGGCGCACACCGGGCAGTTCGCCAACACACGCAGTCGCATGGTCGAGCAGCGCCTTCTCGTGGCGGCGGATGGCTGCCCAGTCCAGCTTGCGCAGCCACTCGACGGCGGCCGCCAAACCAATCGCACCGGCGATATGCGGCGTGCCGGCTTCGAAGCGGGCCGGTGGTGCCGCGAACGTGGTTGCTTCGAACGTGACTTCACGAATCATGTCGCCGCCACCTTGCCAGGGCGGCATCTTATCGAGTATGGCCTTGCGGCCCCACAGTACGCCGATGCCGGTTGGGCCGTACAGCTTATGGCCGCTCAGCACATAGAAGTCACAGCCAAGCCGCTGCACGTCCACCGGACGGTGCAAGGCAGCCTGTGCGCCGTCGACCAGCACGGGAATGCCCTTCGCACGCGCCGCCGCCGTTAGCTCGGCAACCGGGTTGACCGTGCCGAGTGCGTTGGAGACGTGCACCAAGGCCAATATTTTCGTGCGCGGACCGAGTAGTTGGTCGATGTTATCGAGAATAAGTACGCCGCGTTGATCCATGGGAATCACGCGAATCACGGCGCCGACTTCCTGGGCGACAAGCTGCCACGGCACGATGTTGGCGTGATGCTCCATCGCCGTAAGGAGGATCTCGTCGCCCGGGCCGAGGCGCGGGCGCAGAAAACTGTGCGCCACGAGGTTGATCGCCTCCGTTGCGCCGCGTACGAAGATGATTTCATCATCGCTGGCAGCCCCAAGGAACTCGGTAAGGATGTGGCGGGCGCCCTCGTAGGCCGCTGTCGCGCGCTGGCTCAGCGTATGTACGCCGCGGTGAATATTGGCGTTGTCACGGGCGTAGAAGTCCGCGACGGTATCAATGACGGCCTGTGGCTTGTGTGCGGTCGCCGCGTTGTCGAGGTAGACGAGCGGCTTGCCATGCACCGTTTGGGCCAGTGCCGGAAACTGCGCTCGCAGGGCGTCGATTGCGAAGGCGTCGCTCACCCGGCAATGCCCGCGGCATCGGCGGACAGCACCGAACCCCGTAGTGCCGCACGGAGTTCGGCGTCTGCCACGGCGTCGAGCACTTGCCCGGCAAACGCTTCGATCAAAATCTCTTCCGCCGCAGCTCGCGGCACGCCGCGGGCGCGCAGATAAAACAGCGCATCCGCATCGAGATCGCCGTACGTGGCGCCGTGTGTGCAGCGTACGTCATCGGCGTAAATCTCCAATTCCGGATTGGAATTGGCGACCGCGGAATCGGACAACAGCAGATTGGGGTTGGATTGGTAGGCATCGGTCTTCTGCCCCGCCTGCGCCACGAAGATACGGCCGTTGAACACGCTGCGCGCCTTATCGGCCAAAATGACCTTGTACAACTCGTGGCTGCTGGTATGCGGGGCAAGGTGCTCAATCCGTGTGTGATTGTCGACGATCGCCCGGTCGCCGACTCGAACCAGGCCGTTCAGCGTCGCTTCCGTGTGCGATGCGGCCAACCGGGCGTCGAGATCATGGCGCAGCAACTGGCCCCCCAATTGCACGGCCGTGCCATGGTAGACGGCCCGTTCGCCGTTCAGATGGACTGAACTGGTTGCAAAGACGCGGGTGGCCGGACCTTCGGCCTGGACGCGCACGTGGTCGAGTCTCGCCCCCGCTGCCAGCTCAGCTTCGAACACAGGTAGCACGAGGCGCGCCTCGGCCCCCGCGCTCGCATACCGTTCGATCAGGGTCAACGAGGCGCCCTCGGCCAGTACCACGAGCAGACGCGGGGCACTGACAGACTCGGCTGCAACAGCGTGGTGGTGGAACTCGAGTCGGGACCCCGTGTGGCCGGCCGCAACCGAAATGACAAGAATATCTTCGGCAAACGATGTGGCGAGGTCTAGGAACGGATTCTCGGCGCGCCGATCGGCAAGGATGCCCAAGCGCCCTTCGGCGATCTCCGTCAGGTCCGGAAGGCGCCCGATCCGCAGGCCCTCGATGGCCGGGAAGTCACCAACAAGCCGACCGTCGAGGCTTCGCAGGTGCGCCGCGCCGGCCAGAATACGGGAATCGTGCACGGACGGCGCAGCAGGATCGCCCGGGGCGACGCGCCATGCGGGACCTTCGAGACTGCCCAAGGGCAAAAAACGCCAACGCTCCTCGCGCATGGTCGGCAATCCGCGCAACTCAAAGGCCGCCCGTGACGCGGTACGCCGCTCGTGCCACCACGCCGGTCCGACCGGCGTGACTGCGGCGGCAGCACCGGCAAGCACACCGGCGGTGTTCGAAGTAGCCATGGTCAGGATCCTGCCCCGGACAACTCGGCTTCCAGCCAGCTGTACCCTTTTTCTTCCAGCTCCAGCGCCAGATCCTTGCCGCCCGAGCGCACGATCCGACCATCTATCAGCACGTGGACCACATCGGGAACGATGTGCGACAGCAATCGTTGGTAGTGGGTAATCACCAAAAAACCACGCTCGGGCGAGCGCAGTGCATTGACCCCCTCCGACACGATCCGCAGGGCATCGATATCAAGGCCCGAATCCGTTTCGTCGAGGATGGCCAAGCGTGGTTCGAGGAGTGCCATCTGGAAAATTTCGTTACGTTTCTTTTCGCCGCCCGAAAAACCATCGTTGACGGCACGGTCGAGCAAGGCCCGATCAATCTGAACCACCTTCATTTTTTCCTTGGCCAGCCGCAGGAAATCATGGGCGTCCAGCGCGTCCAAGCCTCGTGCTTTGCGCACGGCGTTGAGCGCCGCCTTCATGAAATAAAGGTTGGACACGCCCGGTACCGAAACCGGATATTGAAAGGCGAGAAATACGCCGGCGTGGGCTCGCTCTTCGGGCTCCAGCGCCAATAAGTCGGCGCCGTCGAGCAGCACACGGCCCGCGGTGACCTCGTATTCTTCACGGCCAGCCAGTACGCTGGCCAGCGTACTCTTGCCCGACCCGTTGGGACCCATGATGGCATGGACCTCACCGGGGCGGATCTCCAAGTCGATACCGTGGAGAATCTCAGTGCCTTCGATGGCGGCACGTAGACCTTCGATACGAAGCAGACTCATGCTGTGATCCCCTTTTTTGGCTCAGCCCACCGAGCCTTCGAGGCTTACGGCGAGTAGCTTCTGGGCCTCCACCGCAAACTCCATGGGCAACTCGCGGAAGACCTCTTTGCAGAAACCGTTGACGATCATGTTGACGGCGTCCTCTTCAGAGAGACCCCGCTGACGAAGATAAAAGATCTGGTCCTCGCCGATTTTCGACGTGGTCGCTTCGTGCTCGATTTTGGCCGTCGGGTTGCGTACTTCCAAATATGGGAAGGTGTGCGCGCCGCAGCGGTCGCCGATCAACAGCGAGTCGCAGACCGAATAATTGCGGGCGCCGACGGCGCCGCCGTTGACTTTGACGAGGCCGCGGTAGGCATTCTGCCCCCGCTGCGCGGCGATGCCCTTGGAGATGATCGTCGAGCGGGTATTTTTGCCGATATGGATCATCTTGGTACCGGTGTCGGCTTGCTGTTTGCGGGTTGTCAGCGCCACCGAGTAGAACTCACCCACCGAATCGTCGCCGACAAGCAGCACGCTCGGGTATTTCCAGGTAATCGCCGAGCCGGTTTCTACTTGAGTCCAACTGATCTTTGAGCGCTTACCGGCACATTTACCGCGCTTGGTGACAAAGTTGTAGATGCCGCCTTGCCCTTGGTCATCGCCGGGGTACCAGTTCTGTACAGTTGAGTACTTGATCGTGGCGTTATCGTGCGCCACCAACTCGACAACGGCGGCGTGCAGCTGGTTCTCATCGCGCTTGGGCGCCGTACAGCCCTCCAGATAACTCACGTGGGCGCCTTCGTCGGCAATGATCATAGTGCGCTCGAACTGGCCCGTGTTCTGGGCGTTGATGCGGAAGTACGTGCTCAATTCCATGGGGCAGCGGACACCCTTGGGGATGTAGACGAAGCTGCCGTCGGTGAACACGGCGGAGTTGAGTGCGGCGAAGAAATTATCACCCTGCGGCACGACGGAGCCCAAGTATTTGCGAACAAGGTCCGGGTGCTCCTGTACGGCTTCGGAGAACGAGCAGAAAATGATCCCAAGCTCGGCCAGCTTGGCCTTGTACGTGGTCGCCACCGAGACCGAGTCGAATACCGCATCGACGGCTACGCCAGCAAGGATCTCGCGCTCGTGCAGCGGGATACCCAGTTTTTCGTAGGTGGCCAGCAACTCGGGGTCGACGTCGTCGAGGCTTTGCGGCATGTCCTCTTTGCGCTTGGGCGCCGCAAAATAGGAGATCGCCTGATAGTCGATTGGCGCATACTCAATGTGCGCCCAGTGGTGTGGCTCCTCCATGCGCTGCCAGAGCCGAAACGCTTCGAGGCGCCATTCGAGCATCCACTGCGGCTCGTTTTTGCGCTTGGAAATCGCGCGGATGACGCCTTCGTCCAGGCCCGGCGGCAGGATGTCTTGGTCAATATCCGTGACGAAGCCGAATTCGTATTCGCGATCGGCCATTTCGTGCAAGAGCACGTTCTGTTGCTCACTCATGCGGAGCCTCCAGCAGCGGTCGGGGCAGCGAGGCGATCGATGGACACGAAGCCGCCCGGTGCTGCGTCAACGAAGTCGGCCAAGGATCGCCGAGCCAGGACTTCGCTCATCTCTTGTTCAATGGCAACCCAAACAGACACCTGTGTACAGTCCTCGTGAAGGTCGCAGAGCTCTTCACGGTGGCCGCATAGTACCGTGCGGAAGTTCCCTTCCACCGCCTCGTACACGTCAATCAACGAAATGTCTTTTGCGTCACGGGCCAACCGGTAACCGCCATGAGCGCCGGCATCGCTGACGACCAGCCCCCCTTTGACGAGGGTGCTCATCAGTTTGGCCAAGTAGCTGCGCGGAACAAACGAAGTCTCCGACAGCTCACGTAGGCTGAGCGGCGCGGGGCCCTCACGGCGCGCCAAATGAATCAGGCTGCGCAGGGCATAATCGAGGCTGCGGCTAACGAAGATGGACAATGTTACCCTTCCTTGTCCACGTTCACATCAGTGTACGAGGGACGGGCTGATCCGTCAACCGGCCGGGGCCGCAACAAATGCGGGGGCACGGGTGTCATTCCCCGCGCCCCCGCAAAATGGCGATGACCTAGTATCGTAGGCCTGCGTATCGTAGGCCTGCGTACCGTAGGGCTGCGAACTTACTCCATCGACCGCCAGTCGGTATCTTCGCAGACGCGCAATTGGGAAAAGTCGTTTACGCGGCGCAGCGGCCGGTCGAACCAGTAGTTGCCAGGTGTCGACGAATCGGGCCACCAAGAATCAAGATAGCTGGAGGCAGGCTCGAACATGATTGCCTCGGCGTAGCTGCTGCCGTCCGGCGCATTGACCGAAAAATCAATGATTGCAGCTTCCATGTTGCCCGTCGGGCTGTCGGTGATCGTACGGGCGTACCAATTGCCTTTTTCCCAGATAAACGGATCACGGCAACTCGGTGTAAACGACGACGGAATGCTGTTGTACATTGGGTCCACGGAATAGGGGGCGTCCGTGTAAGCATTGTCCGGGCCCCTGACATTCGTAGCGATACCGCCCGTACGGCCAAAGAAAGGGCCGCCGTCGGATACGCACATGATGCGGCAGTCCAGCCAGGCCGGTTTGGCCCAGTCCACCGTATCGCCGTTCCAATAGGGCCAAGCATTGCACCACACGCCAAGGAACGCACCTACCACCGGGTCCGGTGCGTCACCGGGGGCAAACGAGCAATTCTCGGGCATCTTGTTGCCGGCACTGTCAACGATGCCCACGGCCGCCGAATGCTCGAGGCTACGGATAAGCTCACCGAAACTTTCGACTGCAGGCCGAAACAGCGATTCGACCTCGTCCAGTTTGAGCGTGCGGGTGCCGGCGGCGCTTACCGATTGCACCTCAGCGCAACCCAAGACAGTCACGGTCACACTTTGGCCGTAGCCCGACAGGCTGGTGCGGCCCGAGACGGGGCCGCGCGGGCAGCCGACATCCGGGCGCGTATCGAAGGCGATTTCCTGGAAGTCGAGCACGTAGGTGTCGTAGGTATCGAGGTCGGTGAACGCGCTTGTGGTGTTGACCACGAGTTCGCCGGTCGCAAAGCGAATCGTGTAGACCCACAAATTGTTGTTTTGCAGGCGGATCGTGCGCGGCCCCTCTTCCGAGTTGCGCACGTAGGTCAGTTGTACCTGCTCTTTTGAAAAGATGTTGATGCCGTTTTGCCCCTGGACCAGCGTCCAGACGGTTTCGCCGTTCCATTCGCGATAGCCGGGTTCGCCGGGGGTGCCTTCACCGTAGCTCTGAAAACCGACGGAAAGCTGTACGTTGCCGTCGGACTCGTACAGGTTCGGCAGCTCGTAGCGGATAGCGCCGCTGCGGTCCGGGCATTCGGAGTAATCCTCGATCCGCAGCGTTGAGTTGGCGTCAACGCGAGCGCAGGCGTCCGCGGGATCGGTCGCGGCCGGGCGGAAGGCCAAGTTGCGCGGCGCAAGCGACGGGTCTCCTGAGCCTTCCTCCGGCCGCGTCGGCATTGCCTCAATCGAGCCAAGGCCGGCGCCGATCTTGCGGCCAGCCCGCGAACTCAGGTCAAGCAACTCGGCCATCTGGGTCTCATCGACGCGGAGGCGCGTCTTTGCGGCGAGCTCCGCGATTTTATCCGCCACTTCGAAGGTGCAGGCGCTGCCGCCAAGTATTAGCGCGACGCCCAATCCAATCGTATGCAATTTTGTGCGACGTACCATAGCGGACTCCCGTGTTTTATCTGTACGCCGAATCGTTCGGCGTACGTTGTCGTGAGTCATTCTATCATTCGCCTGCCGGCTTGGGTGTGACCAAGATCACGCCGACTGGGGGACGCTTAGTCCGGATTGGCGATACTGCCCAGCCGCAGCAGGCGGCGTGCCCCGGTAACCGCCGGCAGGTTACCGGGGCGATCGTGCATTCGTTCGTAGGCCAAGACCGCGAAGGCCGCGGCTTCGACAGCGTCGACCGGCCAGCCCACATTCGTACTCGGCGCCACTGTCCAGCCGGGCAGAGCGGCGGCCAGATCAATCTGTAGCAGGGGATTGTGGGCGCCCCCGCCGCCAAGCAACAGCATGCCGGCCGGGCTGCCCGCGAGGGCCGCGGCGGCTGTCCGTGCCGTCAGCGCGAGGCTGCTGCGCAGGTGGTCGGCAGGGGACAGCGTGGCCGCCGCAGGGTGCCGCAGCCACGCATCGACAAAGGCCTCGCCAAAGGTTTCGCGACCGGCACTGCGCGGCGGCGCCAAATTGAAAAACGGGTGCGCCAGACCCGCGGCCAGCCAAGACTCGCAGATGCGCCCTTTGGCGGCGGCTCGACCGTCACGGTCGAAGGGCCCACCGAACGAGCGACGATAGAGGGCGTCGGTGACCATCATGCCGGGGCCGGTATCCCAGGCGCGGATTTTGTCAGGATCGCCGTCGATTGGCAGCAGCGTGACGTTGGCGATGCCGCCAATGTTGAGAAAGGCGCCGCCCGCTGGCAGATGCCGGGCGAACAGCAGGGCGTGCGGCCAAGGGGCCAGCGGTGCGCCCTGGCCGCCGGCGGCTAGATCGGCACGCCGGAAGTCGCTGACGACCGGCACGCCGATACGCTGCGCGATGCGCCACGGGTCGAGGATTTGCACCGTCGTCGTTTCGGACGCCGGCGGTGGACGGTGCCAGACGGTCTGTCCGTGGACGCCAGCCAGATCGAACGCTGCCTTGGCCCGCAGGTTGAGCAGCAATTCCGCGATCGCCGTCGAAAGCCCGTATTCGAGGCTTGCCCACTCCGCACCGCTGATCGGTTCGATCTCCGCCTTGCGCACAAGTTGGGCGTGTCCCGCGGGCAGCGGGCCAGCCATCTGCTGGACGAGGTCGACATGTATGTTCGGCGGCGCCCCGGTGATTTCACAAACGACGGCGTCGATGCCGTCCGCGCTTGTGCCGGTCATCACGCCTGCCACGCGAAGCGGCGCCTGAGCGTGTTTTGCGTTTGAAGGGGCCATTGCCGTCATGCTATCCTGATCGTCTATGCGCCGCCTGGGGGTGTAGCTCAGTTGGGAGAGCGTCTCGTTCGCATCGAGAAGGTCAGGGGTTCAAATCCCCTCACCTCCACCAGGACTTTGTATCCAAGGCCCGCCGCGGCCATCCACGTTCGTGGGCGATTAACTCAGTGGTAGAGTGCCACCTTCACACGGTGGAAGTCAGAGGTTCAAATCCTCTATCGCCCACCACTTCTTTTCAGCGGTGGGGATTTTGAGGTGCGCGGGGCATCCTTGGGTGCATCGGTGGGTGCGGTCAGCATGGCGCGGTAGCTCTCGACTTCTTTGCGCAGGCCCTTGTCGGACGTGCCGAACAGGTTGACTGTGATGCCTTCTTCTTGCAGCATTTTCTTGAGCACGAGGAGGGCCGCCCAAGGGTCGCTGGATTCCAGTGAGGCGGCCAAGCGATTGAGGCGGGTGATCAGCGCAACGGCGTCGGTGCCAGCGGCGGGGAAGGCCTTGGCGGCCGAACCGATCGCGCCGGAGAGCTCGCGCATGTCCGCTGTCAGGGCGGCGATGTCGCCAAGCACGGTGGAGAGCTCTTTTTCGTTGCTGCCCAAGAAACGATCGAGGCGCACTGCCAACGCATCGGCGTGCCGAATCATACGGCCCACATCGTCACCGTGGGTACCCAAGAGTGCGTTGACACGCCGGATGGTCTCGCCAATCTCCTCGGCCCCCGCGGCCAGCGTCTCTCGGTTGGCCATCAGGAAATCGACCAGATCGGCGATCAGTGTGGTTAGCTGACCGGTGTCCACGCCGTCCACCAGCGGCCCCAGAACCTCGCCGAGGTCCTCGACGCGCAGCGGCGTTACGGTGTCGGTGATCGCCGCACCGGACGCCAATTTGTGTCCCGAGGTGCCCCGGCGCAGCTCGATGAAGCGCTCACCGAGCAGACTTTTTTGCTTGATGATGGCGCGTGCATCGTCGTAGACGTCGATTCCGTCGTGGACCGCGATCCAAACTTCGGCGCCGCCTTCGGGTGCCAGCGCCAGCCGCCGCACGTTGCCGACCGGGATGCCAGCGATGCGCACGTCGGCGTTGTCCGGAATACCGGTGGCATCGGTGAAAATCAGCCGGTACTCACTGCCGCCACCAACGCTGAGCCCCCCCACTTTGACGGCGAGTACCGTTAGCGCGAGTAGGGCCGCAAGTGTGGCGGCGCCAAGTGCGGCCAGTGTCATTCGATTCGAGTCCACCCACGTCCCTCTTTTCGGTTGGTCAGTACGCGAAGGCTGAGATCATGAGGTTGAGCCAGCCGATCAGAACTGTCCCGTAAACAACAGCTTGGTTGGTGGCCATACCTACCCCCTGCGGACCGTGCCCCGCATGAAACCCAAAGTACGTCTGCACGACGGCCAGTGTACCGCCGAAGGCCAGCGACTTCCACAAGGCCACCCGGACGTCATACATCGTGGTCGTGCTCCAAATTTGCTCGAGGAATGCGTGGCCGTTGAGGTCGAATTGCAGAACCCCGACCAACCAACCCATGCCGATCGCACCCCAGATGGCTGCCAGTGTCAGCATCGGCATTGCGAACAAACTACCAATAAGGCGAGGCACGACCAGGAAGCCAACCGGGTCAACCCCCATCACGTCGATGGCGTCAATCTGCGAACGCGTGCGCATCGAGGCCAGTTCGGAGGCGATTTCGCTGCCCGCCTTGGCGCTGACCATCGCGGCACCGAGTACAGGTCCCAATTCACGAACCAGTGCCAGTGCGGTAAACACGCCAACCATGGCCTCGGCGCCGAGCATTCGCAGTACCTGCACGCCCTGCACGACGATATTGGCGCCAATAAACATGGCGACCAGCAGCACCATCGGCAGGCAGCCCCAAACAATGCGCCAAGTCTGCAAAATGGTCTCGCCGACGTAGGGTCGGGTTGTCAGTGCCGTTCGCCAGGCGCGGGCGCCGAAGAGGGTCATGCCGCCAGCCGACGTCAGTAGTTTGAGTCCTGCTACCATCGCTGCACTCCAGCGGCGCCGGCGTAAAGGATGCTGGAAACTAGATAGTTGGCAATCAGCACGCCGATCAGGCTGAGAACGACAGCACGGTTGGCGGCGCGTCCTACCTGTGCGGCCCCGCCGCTGACGTGCGCGCCGTACCAGCAGGTAATGTGGCCGATCAGGCCGCCGAAGATGACGCTTTTGATGAGGCCGTTGACCAGATCAAGGGGCTGGAGGTACTCAAATGTACTGGCCCAAAAGGTGCCCGAAGCCGTGTCGCCGACGACCATCATGGCGCCCCAGCCGCCAATCAACCCCGCCACGTTGGCGAGCATGCAGAGGATCGGCGCGGCAATCACAAACCCCATGAATCTGGGGACGACGGCATAGCGCAGGGGGTCGACGGCCATCAATTCAAGCGCGTCGAACTCCTCGCGAATCCGCATGGCGCCCAATTCGGTAGCGACAAAGCTGCCGCCCTGCGCCCCGATCAAGACCGAGGCGATTACGGGGCCGAGCTCACGGAACGTAAAGACGCCGATCAGAGCGCCAACCAGGGCATCGGCACGCACCATCTGGAAGATGTAGTTCGCTTGCACGGCCATGACGCCACCGAGGCCTAGCAGCACAATCACAAGGGGCGGAAAGCAGCGGCGCACCAGGATGGCAGCACTGCGCAGCCAGATCGACGGGTACCAGGGCGGAGTGACGGCGCGCCGCAATAACTCCCCCAAAAACGATGTCATCGCGCCGACACGGATCAGCGCGGCCGGCAGGGGGGCGGTCAGGGTCGGGGCCGTCATGGCCTCATCCTACTCCCCAGATGGCGGCTGGGCAAACTGTTAGAGTCGCGGCGCAGTTGGGGCTTCAGCGAATCTCGGCGCCGCGTCGGCGGCGGCCGTTGTGCTCGAGCTCGTGCGGATCGCTGTGGATGAATACCCGCGCCCCCGCAATGGCGGCCTCGATGTCATCTTGTACCTCTTCCGTGATCCGGTGGGCCTCGACGAATGTCAGTTCAGCCGGCAATTCGAGGTGGAAGGCGATGAAGCGATGCGGGCCGGCCCGCCGCGTGCGTAGCTCGTGGAAGCCGATTGTTTCGGGATGTGCTTCGACGGCTTCGATTACAGCGGCCTCGATGTCTGCCGGCAGCGCCGCATCGGTGAGGTCAGCGAGCGCCTGGGCCGCCAATGAACGCAGGCCACTCAAAATTGCCACCGCAGCGACAATAGACAAGAGCGCATCGATCTCGGCAATGCCGGTCCAATGCACGATCAGGAGCCCTGCCAGCACTGCTACGCCGCCCGCCAGATCAAGGCGGTAGTGAGCCAGGTCAGCCTTGACGATAAGCGAACCGCTGCGCCTCGCGGTGCGGCTTAGGCCCAGCGTAATGCCCAACGTGACCAGCAGACCAGCGCTGGCCGCGGTCGCAGCCCACAGTGGGGCCTCAGGGCCTTCACCGCTGCGCAAACGAACGGCGCCCCCGACAGCCAGTGAAAGCGCCATGGCGCCGACAATCAGAGATTGCGCCAGGGCAAAAAGCGCCTCGGCCTTGCCGTGCCCAAAACGGTGGTCGTCATCGGCCGGTTTGGCGGCAAGCCGTGCGCCGAACCCATTGCCGAGGCTCAGAACCGCGTCAAAGGCGCTATCGAGCGCCGAGGCCGCCAGTGCCAATGAACCTGTGGCCCATGCCGCAGCGCCCTTGGCGATGGCCAATACCAACGATGTCGCGGACGCCAATACGAGCACACGGGCGACCGGATGTTCGGACACGAGGCTTACGCGAATCGGTTACGAAAATACAATTTGACGTACTGTTCGGCGGCCAGCGTGCGGTGTGCTTCAAAGAGAAGGGCGGGGTGCCCATCCAACACCGGCGGTGTGGCTTCCGGCGGATTTGCCACAGGGGCGTATTCAATCTGCAGGTTGCCGAGCTGAAGGTGCTCGGCGGTATCCTCGAAAATGTTCGTGGCCTCGCCTGCTTCCAAGGGGGCCGGCGACTCCAGAACAAGCCCGTAGCGGTAGACGGCGGCTTGGCGGTGCGCCACAAACAACATGTTCAGTTGAAACTCATCGACGGAGTGGACCAGGCTGAGCACCTCGGGGGAGCGCAGATCACCGGCCTCCGACCTGTCGGCAAAACGTGCAGCCACGACAAAGGGGATAAACGGCGGCAAGTCGAAGCGCGGCGCCGGTGCGTCGACAGGGCGAATGGCCGTCAGAACACCCCGATGAAACGGATGTACACGCCGCAACGCCTCAATGAACGGCAGCAAAATATGTACGCATGTCGCCTCGATCAGGCGGCTTTCGTCGAGGCGCGTCGGGGCGCCGGCCTGGGTGGCGAGGGCCTTCATTGCAGTCAGTATAGTCGCGGTCCGAAAAAGCGCAAGGCCCCGTGAAAACACGGGGCCTTGCACGGAAGTAGGGGCTTAGCGCTTCGAGTATTGGTGGCGCTTACGTGCCTTGTGCAGGCCGTACTTTTTACGCTCGACCTTACGCGCATCACGCGTCAGGAAGCCTTCTTTTTTGAGTGGGCTGCGTAGGTCCGGTTCCAGAATGGCCAGGGCCCGCGAGATACCGTGCAAAAGCGCACCGGCTTGGCCGCTCTTACCGCCGCCGGCGACGAAGGCCATCACATCGACTTTGCTTTCACGCTGGGCCGTTTGCAGCGGCTGCTTGACGATCATCGACAGGGTCGGGCGGGCGAAGTACTCGTCCAGACCCATGCCATTGACCGAAATACGGCCACTGCCAGCGCTTACCCAGACACGGGCGACGCTCGATTTGCGTCCACCAGTGGCGTAGGCGCGCTTGTCGTTTTCACGGTATACGGTTGGCATAAATGATCTTACCCTTCGGCGAACGGCTGGGGCTGTTGGGCGGCGTGCGGATGGGCCTCGCCGGCGTAGACTTTGAGTTTGCGGGCCATGCTGCGGCCGAGCGGGCCTTTGGGGAGCATGCCCTTGACGGCAAACTCGATCAGGCGCTCGGGAAACTTCACACGCAATTCACCGGCGGTGGCCTCTTTGAGGCTGCCGGGGCGCTGCGAATGGCGGTAGTAGACCTTGTCGCTCTCTTTGTTGCCCGTGAGCGCAACTTTTTCGGCATTGATCACGACAACGTAGTCGCCTGTGTCCCAATGGGGCGTGTATTGCGGCTTGTGTTTGCCGCGCAGTACACGGGCGATGCGGGTTGCGAGGCGGCCCAGCGTTTGCTCGCTGGCGTCGACGACGAACCACGCACGCTCGTGGTCAACCGGTGGGATCATCGGCGTTGGGTTGGAAGGCTTCATCGGGGATTCCTCTGGCGGCTCTCGCCGTGTCCGCTAGCGGGCGGTTCCGGCATGTCGGTCAAAAGTACGATTGTACCGCAAGGGGGCCGTCTGCGCAAGTTCGACCGCCGCGCTGCGGCCGGTGAAGGCCCCGGTCAATCGGGGCGCCACCACAGGCTGAGTTCGGGAATGTAGGTGATCAGTGCCAAGGCCACCAGCAAGACCAAGATAAACGGCAAAGTAGCGGCATAAAGCGTGGTGATCGGCCGCTTGAAGCGAAACGCGGCCAGAAAAAGGTTGAGGCCCACCGGCGGCGTCGAATAGCCGATCTCCAGATTGGTCAGGAAAATAATGCCAAGGTGCACGGGATCCACGCCGAACTCAAGAGCGATCGGCAGGATCAGCGGCACAACGACAACGATCGCACTGAAAATATCCATCAGGCAGCCGACGATCAGCAGAAACACATTGAGAGCCAGCAGAAAGCCGACCTGTGTCGAAATATGCTTGCGGATACCGTCGAGAATGAGGTTGGGTACCTGCTGGTCGACGAGAAAATTCGTCAACCCCAGGGCAACACCGAGGATCAGGAAGATCGCCCCAATCAGCGACATAGCCTCGATGCCGATGCGCGGCAGCTCTTTGAGGGCAATGTCGCGATACAGAAATACCTCGATGACGAGGACGAGCATGGCGGTCACCGCTGCAGCTTCACTGGCCGTCATCAGGCCACCATAGATGCCGCCGAGCACGATGAACGGCAGCGGCAATTCCCAACGCATGGCCCAAAGCGCCGATCGCACGCGGGCAGGCTCGAACGGGTGGCGGGGGACATTGCGACGGACCGCCACAAAGCTCGAGTACGCAGCGAGCAGTACGATGATCAAAATGCCTGGCACGAGGCCGGCCTTAAACAGGTCGTCGACCGCCACCGTCTGGCCTACGTGCTGGAGCGACAGGCTGGCAAACAGGGCGTACAGAATCAGCGGCAGACTGGGCGGAAACAGCAGGCCGAGGCTGCCAGACGAGGTCAAAAGACCCAGGCTGAAGGATTCCGGGTAGCCCTCGCGCTGCAGCGCCGGCAACAATAGACCGCCCAGCGCGATGATTGTAACGCCACTGGCACCGGTCAGTGCGGTGAAAATGGCACAGGCGACCAAGGCCACCAACGACAGGCCGCCTGGCATCCAGCCAAACATGGCTTGGGCCAAGCCCACAAGCCGGATCGGCGTGCGGCTCTCGGCCATCAGGAAACCGGCCAGGGTAAACAGCGGCAGTGCGGTCAGGGCGGGTGCCGCGGCCAGGCGGTTAACTTCTTGGATCATGACGGCAGGGTCGACCTGGGCAACAAAATGGAAGAGCAGCAGCGCTCCGCCGCCGATGATAGCGAAGAGCGGCGTGCCCAACAGGACCAGTGTGATGACGATGAGAACGATCAGCAGTGTCATGGTGCCGTGGCCTCCGAAGCCTCGGGCACGACGGCCGGCAGAGCCGGCCCCGCATCGACCCCGACGACGACATCGACGACGAAGCGCACGGACACCCAGCCGAAGCCGACGGCGACCGGCCAGGTCAGCGCGGCCGTCGTCACCGGCAACGAAGGCAGGCTTTCGTCGCCCAGGTAACCGATGTAACGCACCGTTGCCCAGCAGAGGACGGCGGCCACGGCGGCGGCTAGAAGGTCGGTGCCGCGGCGCAGCCAGCGCCTGCTGCTTTGGGGCAAGACGAGAATCAGTGCATCGATGGCAATATGCTTATGGGCGCGTGTGGCCGGTCCGGCGCCCCAGATGCCCAGCCAAAACACAAAGTAACGGACAAGCTCGTCGGCCTCGGTGAGGCCATAGCCGAACGCGCGCGCCACAACCTGACCAAAAGCCGTCAGGAGTGCGGCGGCAAGCAGCGTCAAGACGATCGTGTATTCGACCACCGTGAAGCCAAGGTCAATCGCCATACGCAACCGTTCACCCCCCGAGCCCTCACCCTGCCGCAGCCGGTGAGTCATCTCGGCCACGCCAAGGCGGCTCACGGTTTTGCCGCCCCGCTACGTACAGATTCAATGGCGCCCACCACCTCATCAAGCAGCGCGCGGTCGTAGGCGGTACCGACAAACCCGTCGCGCACGGGCCGCAGGCGCGATCCAATTGCCTCGACGAGCGCGGGGTCCGGTGCATGTGCGGTTAAGCCCATTTCGCGCATGACCTTAGCCGCTTCACTGTTCTGCCGGCGCGTCTCGGGGATCATTTCCGGCAGAAACTCACGCGAGGCGTCCAGAAGGACCTTTTGTAGATCATCCGGCAGGGCCAGAAGCGCTCGTCGGTCCATCAGCACCGCACCGGTGCCGTAGGCGAGCGGCAGATCGATGACGTGGCGCATTTTCGTTTGCAGACCGGCGGCGACCAGTGCCAGTGGCGATGAATACATCACGTCGATGCCGCCGGCGTTGGCCGAGGCAATCAGCTCCGGTACGCTGAGCGGGATACCGGCCATTTCGGGCATGGCCTTGCCGATCGCTACGGCGACCGGGTCAGCCTGCCAAATCCACATGCGGCGGCCCTTGGCATCGTCGAAGGTGCGCAGCGGTTCGGTGCTGTATAGCTCAATGAAGCCCACTTCGGTCCAGGCCAACAATTCGTAACCAGCGGCACGGAACAACTCGCCGAACCGCGGGTCCAGCTTGGCCCGCACGGCATCGACTTCACTGAGGTTGCGGAACAAGAACGGCTGCTCGAGCACACGGACGGCCGGTACCGCTGAGCCCGTGCCGAGTCCGGTCAGTCCGGCGCCGTGCAGTTGGCCCAGCTTGATCTTGCGTACCAAGTCGGGCTCGTCGCCCATGACCCCGCCGGTATAGAAAATGATTTTGAGCCGTCCATTGGACCGTTCACGGATGGCGTCGATCCAGCGGTGCGTGATGGCCATGTACGAGGTGCCCTCGGGGGCCAATCCGGCGAATTTGAGCACGTACTCGGCTCCACCGGCCGGTGTGGCCAAGGTTGTGATGGCGGTGGCCAGCAGGG
>CAZUAB010000031.1:0-20662 GCA_964617795.1 uncultured bacterium | reverse complement strand
AGAACATCTGGACCGACCGCAAGGGCGCCGAGTACATGTGGTGGAACAACGTCGAAACCAAGCCCGGCACCGGCTATCCCGGCAAGTGGGAGAACCAGGAAATCTACAAGGGCGGCTGGGAAAAAGACGGCGCGTCGATTGAACTCAAGGGTGCGGGCAAGAAGAAGGGCTTCAAAAATATCTTCCACAATCCGCACTTGCCGGTGATCGACGACTACTATGAGCCGTTTACATACAAGTATCTCGATCTGATCGAATCGCCAGCCAGCGATGACCAGCCTACCGCCCGCCCGGTGTCCTTAATTACAGGCGAGCCCATGGACATCAAAATGGGCCCCAACTGGGACGACGATCTGAGCGGTACGCCCGACTACGCGCGGAACGATCCCAACTTGGCCAACCTGAGCCCCGAGGAACAGGCGGCCATGTTCGAAATGGAGCGGATGGCGTTCTTCTATCTGCCGCGGATCTGCAACCACTGTTTGAACCCCGCCTGTGTCGCCGCGTGTCCGTCGGGCGCCATCTACAAGCGCGGAGAAGACGGCATCGTCCTGATCAATCAGGAAGTCTGCCGCGGTTGGCGCATGTGCGTCACGGCTTGCCCGTATAAAAAAGCCTACTTCAACTGGAGCACGGGCAAGTCCGAGAAGTGTATCCTCTGCTTCCCACGGCTCGAAGCGGGCCACGCGCCGGCGTGCATGCACAGCTGCGTTGGCCGCATTCGCTACTTGGGCGTTGTTCTCTATGACGCCGACCGCATCGAAGAGGTCGCATCGGCCTCCGAAGATCAGTTGATCCAGAGTCAGCTCGACATGCTGCTCGATCCATTCGATCCCGCGGTGATCGCTGCGGCCAAGGCCAATGGCGTGGCTGATTCAACGATCCAGGCAGCTCAGGATTCGCCGGTCTATAAGTTCGTGAAAACCTGGGGTATGGCGTTGCCGCTGCACGCCGAGTTCCGCACATTGCCGATGCTGTTCTACGTCCCGCCGCTACTGCCGGTCATGGCCACGGTCAAGAAGGTCGACCACACAGCCGATGCGCAGGGACTTGATCCGATCGCCAAGTTCTGGGCCGACAACTGGGTCTACGATACCAGCACCGAGGGCATCTGGGGCACCCTGGAGCAGGCTCGGTTCCCACTCAAGTACATGGCCAATATGTTCAGCGCCGGTGACGAAGAGGCCATGAAGCTCCGGCTGGAAAAGCTAATGGCAGTGCGCATTCACCGCCGCGCCGTTACGGTCGGCGACATCAGCCGCGAGACCGCGGATCGGGTTCTGGCGACGGCGGGGCTTGATGCCGAATTGGCCGACAAGATCTACTACCTGACGTCGCTGGCCAAGTTTGGTGACCGTTTTGTGATTCCCCCAGCGCACCGCGAGCAAGCCATTGAGATGATGGAATTCACGGGCGATGTCAAAGGCAGTTCCGGCTTCGGTATTCGCGCCAAGCCGGCGCGGGGGCTCTAACATGGGCCGCGAACACTACCCGGCAATCGGTGCCATGTTCGTCTACCCGGGGGCCGACTTCGCGGCCCGGGTCGAGGCCGTGCAGCAACTGCTGGATCACGAGTATCCGGCGGCAGGGCAACAGCTTCGCCCATTCACCGAGGCCATCTTGGGGCTCAGTAGGCGCCAGCTCGAGGAACTGTTTACACGCTCATTTGACGTACAATCGGTGACCACGCTGGACGTTGGTTATGTGATGTTTGGCGACGACTACAAGCGCGGCGAACTGCTGGCCCATCTCAACGCCGAACACGAAGCCGTCGGGGTAGACTGCGGCACCGAGTTGGCCGATCACCTGCCCAACCTGCTGTGCCTGATCCCTCGCCTGAGCGACGAAGATCTGGTGCAAGACCTGGTCGGCGAGATCATCTACCCGGCATTGAACGTGATGATTGCCGAATTCGAGCCCACCAGGGTCGAGCGGCGCAACGCCATGTACAAGAAACATTTCAAAACGTTGATTGAACAGTCCGAACAGGCGACGATTTATCAGCTCACGCTGCTGGCCATACGCACGGTTCTTGAGACCGACTTCGAATTGGTCGGCAAGGTTACGAGCATCCAGGGTAGTGAGTTTTTGCGAACCGTGAACAACGAGCTCACGGTCGAACGTTTCGACAATCTGTAGCACATGGGGGAAACCGGTGACCTACTTCGACAGCTTCTTCTTCGTTGCCTTCCCGTACGTGGCGTTGACGATCTTCTTGATTGGCTCGATCTACCGCTACCGCTCGGCGCCGTTCACGTACTCGTCCCTGTCGTCGCAGTTCCTTGAGGGGCGGCGGTTGTTCTGGGGTTCGGTGCCGTTCCACTGGGGCATTTTGGTGGTGGGCCTGGGGCACCTCTTGGCCTTCCTGTTCCCCAAGACCACCTTGGCCTGGAACAGCGTGCCGGTGCGGTTGATTATTCTCGAGGTGAGCGCATTCGTATTCGGCCTCGCGGTATTGGCTGGGTTGCTGCAGTTGTTTGTCCGCCGGATGAGCAACGCCCGCGTGCGCGCGGTGACGTCGCGGGCCGACGTTGTGGTCGAGGTGCTGCTGATCGCGCAGGTCTTTCTGGGCTGCTGGATCGCCGTGGGTTACCGTTGGGGTTCGTCGTGGTTCGCATCGGACCTGACGCCGTACCTGCGCTCGATCTTCACCTTCGACCCGCAGATTGCGGCGGTCAGCGCCATGCCGCTGGTCATCAAACTGCATGTCATCGGTGCGTTCCTGATCCTTCTGCTGATCCCGTTCACACGTCTGGCACATCTCTTGGTGGTACCGCTGCACTACCTAGTGCGTCCGTATCAAAGGGTCCTGTGGAACTGGGACCGCCGCCGAGTTCGGGATCCGAAGACGGCTTGGAGCAAGGCCCGCCCCAAGAACAACTGACGCGCCAGTCAGCGACGCCCGATTCGAGTACATGCCTGGCAACAGGCTTGGCAACCAGAACCATCCGAGCCACTCGGCCTTGCCGTTAGGAGTTCAGACATGGGCGATGTGAACCTGACAAAGTGGGATGTCGAGGACGAGGCTTTCTGGAAAAGCACCGGCAAGGCCATCGCCGCGCGAAATCTCTGGATTTCGATCCCTAGTCTGCTTTGCGGATTTGCGATCTGGCTGTACTGGGGCATCATCACCGTCCAAATGCTGAACTTGGGCTTTCCGTTCAGCCAAGCCGAGCTGTTCACGCTGATGGGCATCGCCGGTCTCTCGGGCGCGACTTTCCGGATTCCCAGCGCATTTCTGATTCGTATTGCCGGTGGTCGCAATACCATCTTTTTCACCACCGCACTGCTGATGATCCCCGCCGTCGGCACGGGCCTTGCGTTACGGGACATCAATACGCCCCTGTGGGTCTATCAGATCCTGGCGCTTCTGTCGGGCTTCGGCGGCGGCAATTTCGCATCGTCGATGTCCAACATCAGCTTCTTCTTTCCCAAGCGCGTGCAAGGAGCGGCGCTGGGCTTGAACGCCGGGCTCGGCAATTTCGGCGTCACCACCATGCAGATCCTGATTCCGCTGGTCATGACGGTCGGCGTCTTTGGCGGCGAGCCGATGACCTTGATCAATTCCAGCGGCACGTTAATCGGCAAAATCCCAGCCGGCAGCGCAACCTACATTCACAATGCCGGCTTTGTCTGGCTGTTATTGTTGATTCCGTTGGCCTTTCTCGGTTGGTTTGGCATGAACAACATTGCCACCGAAAAGGTCACACCCAACCCCGGCTCGGCCTTCAGCGCCTTTGTCAAGATCTCGGGCTTGCTGGCCATTGGCGCCGCAACCTCGGCTGCGGGCCTGTATCTGATGCTGCCGGCACCGACCGGCGCCGGATTGCTCAACAAGTGGGTCGTTTTGCCGCTGATCATCGGTGCAACGGTGTTGTCGATGCGCTACCTGACACGCGGCGAATTGCAGGCCAACCTCAAGCGCCAATACAAGATCTTCGACAACAAGCATACGTGGGCCATGACGGTCATTTACACGATGACGTTTGGCTCGTTCATCGGGTACTCGGCAGCGTTTCCGCTGGCAATCAAAGTGATTTTCGGCTACACACACGTCGCCGGCGCGGACGGCGTACTGGTCCACACAGCCATCAACCCGAACGGCCCCAGCGCCCTGATGTACGCTTGGATGGCGCCGTTTATCGGTGCATTGATCCGACCAGTCGGTGGTTGGATTGCGGATCGCTTTGGCGGCGCCCTGGTCACCCAAGTCGTGGCAATCGTCATGGTGGCTTCGGCTCTCGGTGTAGCCCATTTCATGTCGGCCGCGTACGCAAGCGCCACACCCGAGCAGTTTTTTTGGCCGTTCTTTCTGCTCTTCCTTGTGCTGTTTACGGCCACTGGGGTCGGCAACGGATCGACCTTCCGAACAATCGCCATGGTATTCAACCAAGAACAGGCGGGCCCGGTGCTGGGTTGGACCTCGGCGGTCGCCGCCTACGGCGCCTTCGTCATTCCCAAGGTCTTCGGCGAGCAGATCCATGCAACCACGCCCGAGTATGCGCTTTACGGTTTCGCTGTTTTCTATTCTCTTTGCGCCATCCTTAACTGGTGGTTCTATCTGCGGTCGAATGCCTACGTCAAGAATCCCTAGCTGCAGTCCGACATCGCGCCAAGGATCCGATTGGCGCCACGCGTGAGGTGCACGTGCAACAAACAGCGACATTCAAATCCCATCAGATCCTTGCCCTAAACACCTTGGCCTTTACCATCTGCTTTGCGGCCTGGATGATCAACGGCGTGTTGGTCACGTTTCTGGCGGCAAATCAGGTTTTTACTTGGGGCTCCGTCGAGATCGGCTGGCTGCTGGGGATTCCTGTTCTTACCGGTGCGGTTTTTCGCCTACCCGTCGGTATCCTGACCGATAAATTTGGCGGCCGCCCGGTGTTTACGGGCCTGTTACTACTGTGTGCCGTCCCCATGTATCTATTGTCGCACGCCCAGACGTTCGTTCAATTCGCGCTTTGCAGCTTCGGTTTTGGCCTGGCCGGCACCAGCTTTGCCGTGGGCATTGCCTTTACCTCGATCTGGTACCCCAAGCACCGCCAGGGGCTGGCACTGGGTATTTTTGGGGCCGGCAATGCGGGTGCAGCCCTGACCACCTTGCTGGCGCCAACCGCGCTGAATCGCCTGACCAACAACGGCACCGACCTCGAGGCTTGGCGACAGTTGCCGGTCTATTACGCCGTGATTCTGGCCATCACGGCAGTCGTGTTTTTCCTGTTGACCGAGAACCGGCGGCCAGCGACAGCCAGTCGCACGCTGCCGCAGATGCTACAGCCTCTGCGGAGTATCCGCGTCTGGCGCTTCGGGCTCTACTACTTTCTGGTTTTCGGCTGCTTTGTCGCCTTTTCGCAGTGGCTCGTACCGTACTTTGTCAACGTCTACTACCTGTCACTGGTCACCGCCGGGGTCTTGGCCGCAGCCTTCAGCTTTCCGTCCGGCGTGATCCGCGCCCTAGGCGGTTGGCTGTCCGACCGTTGGGGCGCGCGCCGCGTCATGTACTGGGTGCTGGGCGCATCGGTAATGATCAGTGCGATGCTGATCGTCCCCAAAATGGAGATTTACTCACCGGGGCCAGGCATTATGGCCCAACGTGACGGTGTCGTCGTGGCGATCGACGACGAGCAGCTCCTTGTGGGCAAAGACCGCTATGCATTGGCGCCCAAACCGCAGCCGGATCTCTCGGATGACCACGTGCTGGTCATGCCGCGCAAGTTTGTCTGGCATGAACCGCTTGTGGCGGTTGGTGACACGGTGACCAAAAGGCAACTGCTGGCCAAGGGGGTCACACGGATCCACTTCCAAGCCAATGTTTGGATCTTCGCGGTCCTGGTGATTCTGCTCGGCAGCGTATGGGGGATCGGCAAGGCGGCCGTCTATAAGCACATCCCGGACTATTTCCCCGACGAAGTGGGGGTTGTTGGCGGCATGGTCGGCGTGCTCGGCGGCTTGGGCGGTTTCGTCTGCCCGATTATCTTCGGTTACTTGCTCGAAAGCACAGGCCTGTGGACCAGCTGCTGGATGTTCATGTTTCTGGTGTCGGTCGTCTGCCTCCTGTGGATGCACCGTGTCGTTCAGCAGATCATGCGGGCGCAGCACCCCGAAGTTATTGAGCAACTCGAACACCACGCGGTAGCAGAACCGGCAGACTAGCCGCGGTCGGACTGGGCTAGTCTCCGCCCTCGGTGATGAGCCGTTTGGCCTTCTCGATGTCCAGGCGTTCGACTGGCAACGTCAGGTAGTACGGGAGCTCGACGAGGTTGTCGGAGAGCAAGACGACCTTGGACTCTACCAGACGCTGAATCACGGATTCAATCGTTCCGGCCAGGTCGGGCGGCGGGGCGACGCGGTAATGTGCTGCCAGGTAAACCAGCAATTGATCGATGGTGTGTCGACCGTCCGCCAGTTGGACGACGATGGCGAGCCACGGGTCCAAGGGCGGAGTGCTCTCGTTCGGCGCAAAAATATCCACCAAGCGGACTTGGTCGCCCTGCTTTGAAAAGGCGACGGTCCGAAAGATATACTTCGACGTGTCCAAACCGCACCTCCTCGGGCCGTGGCGCTGGCAAAGGGGCGCATACGCCCTTTTGCACACTCCCGACAGAATACTCTCATTGCTTTTGCCCTGCGATTTTGGCCCCCGACCCATTGTTGCAATCTGGAAGTCAAGGGCACTCGCGGGGACAGTCGTCAGGGTCGAGACATGCCGCTTCTACCCGAGCCGGAGGCCCCCGGCGCGTCTCCTTTTGAGCGCGCTTCGACGCCGGCGATCACATCAAACAACTCCTCATCGATGCTGCGCTGGCGCAGTCGGTGTAGGTTGCTGTTGAGCTCTTCGAGCAAGTCATCGATATTTTTGTCGGCGCGTTGCATCGCTGACAAGCGGCTTGCGTTCTCGCTCGCCAGAGACTCGGCACATGCCCGGAAGAGCGAGATGAAGAGATATTCGCGGATCAGTGCACTCAGCGTTGCGGTGTTGCCCCCGAGGACCTCAGGCAGTCTTGCCGTGGGCCAGGGAACCTCGATTAGCCTGCGGCGCCAGCCCTCGTCCAGCGGTAGAAGCTGCTGGGTAACCGGCGCATAGATCGACCCCGACGTCCGACGGTTGTAGAACAGGTGAAGCTCCGCGGCCGCCGCCGGACTGGGGCGCGTCTCAGTCCCCACAAGAATCTCCCCGACAAGGGAACCGATGACCTCGACGGAATGCGGTACCGTAAACGCGCCAACGAGCGGCGCTCCGGCGTCGGCCAGGCGCGTGTGGACGCGCTCACCGACAGCCCAGATTTGGGCGTTGTCCGGCAACGCGGCGAGGGTCTCCAATGCGAAGTCGGCGACAACCTCATTGAATTGGCCCACAAGCCCCTCGTCGGAACCGAACACGACGGCGCCAATTGCGCCCCGACCGGAGCGCGAAGTCTGCTCACTCGGTGAGCGTGCGGGCCCGTCCAATCGAAAGCACGCAGCGAGCCCCAGTTCTACGGCCCAGTAATAGTCAGCGAGTGCGCGCACCGATTGTTCGTACTGCCCAATGCTCGAGGCGGCCAGGGCCTTCATCGTGCGAACCACGGACTGCAGATCGCCAGCACTGGCAATCTTTCGGCGCAGACTTGCCGTTGTGTCGCTCACGACTTCACATTCTGCCTGGATTGGGGCTGCTCCGATTTGCCGACGATCCCCGCCGACTGGGAGCGCGCCAAGGCTCGGCCAGCAATGTCGAGAATCATCTGGCGATCTTCGTCCCGCAGTTTCTTGCTGGCTTCGAATCGCGCGCGCACCTCGGCCGGTATAGCCGCCGCCGCCTCGCGCACAGCACGCTCCGCATCGGGCATCCGCTCGAGCGGCACCGAATCAAAGAGCCCCGCAGTCAGGGCCAGAAGCACCGCAATCTGCGCGGGCACAGGCACCGGGGCGGACTCCGGTTGCTTGAGGCAAGCGCGGATTCGCCGCCCATGTTCGATCGTCTTGCGCGTGCTGTCGTCCAGCCGCGCGCCAAATCTGGCAAAGGTCTCCAGCTCTTCGAACTGCGCGTAGGCGAGCTTGAGATCGCCAGCTACCGCTCGGTAGGCTGCCCGCTGTGCTTTGCCGCCAACGCGCGAGACCGACTTGCCCACGTCGACCGCGGGCAGGATCCCCAATGCGAATAGCCGGGGCGAAAGATAAAGTTGCCCATCTGTGATCGAAATGAGGTTTGTTGGTATGTATGCGGAAATGTTCTGCGCCTCGGTCTCGATGATGGGCAGGGCCGTCAGCGAACCGCCTCCCAACTCATCACGAAGATGCGTTGCCCGTTCGAGCAGGCGGGAATGGATGTAGAAGATGTCACCCGGGAACGCTTCCCGCCCCGGCGGTCTCCGCAGCAGGAGCGAAAGCTCGCGATACGCGCGGGCATGCTGCGTCAGATCGTCGTAAACGATCAGCACATCGCGGCCCGATTCCATGAAGTGTTCGGCGATACTGGTCGCCGCGTACGGAGCGATATAGGTGAGCCCTGGCGGATCGCTGCCCTCGGTGACAACCACGATCGTGTATGCCATGGCCCCCCTCTCGCGCAGGGTTGCCACGGTCTTGGCTACAGCCGACGCGCGTTGACCAATGGCGCAATAGATACAAAGTACATCTTGACCCAATTGATTGAGAATGGTATCGATCGCGATCGCGGTCTTGCCCGTTTGTCGGTCACCCAAAATGAGCTCACGCTGGCCGCGCCCGATCGGGATAAGCGCATCAATGACCTTGACGCCAGTCTGAAGCGGAACATTCACAGGCGCACGATCCATGATCGGCGCAGCGGGACGTTCGATGGGCAAGCGCTCGCGCTCGGGGAGTGGCCCGTTTCCATCGAGCGGCCGGCCAAGCGGATCGATCACGCGCCCCAGCAGACCGTCACCGACGGCGATATCCATCACCCGCCCCGTACGCTCGACTGCGTCGCCAGTGTGCAGATGCCAATGCTCGCCGAGCAAAACGACGCCGACTTCATCTTCGTCCACGTTGAACGCGATACCAAAGATCCCCCCGGGGAACTTGACCAGTTCGTCATAGCCCACGCCCGGAAGGCCGGAGACAGTGGCGATCCCCGTCGAGATCGAGGTGATCGTTCCAACCTCACGCGGCGCCAGCCGCGGTGCAAGGCTTTCACGCGCACGGCGGATCCCGTGGAAGGCCCGATCAAGAGCGTGTTGCAGCCCTTCAGTTACCGTGTTCATCGCCCTCCCGCTTGCCCGTCAATGCGGCGACGCTGGCCTCCAGCGATCCAAGATATTCGTCGATGCTCCACGCCACCTTGAGCCCGTTCGAGGACAGCTCGATTCCACCAATTAGGTCCACTGCGGTCTCGTAACGGACGTCGATCTCGGCGGCGAAGGTTTCGTTGAGCGCAAGCTGGATCGCCGCGCGCTGCTCCGCGGGAAGATCGAATGCACTGCGCACCAGCGCAGGATCCAGTGCCGTTTCTAGGGCCGCACCCATCCGCGCTTTCTCCTCACCATCCATCCCTCGTAAGCGGCGCGTAAACGCCTCGCTCATGCGCTCTTCCAGGCTCGTCTCGGCAAGGTCGGTTAGCACCTTCCGCGTGATCGCAAACACCTCATCCCGTGTACGACGGCTGATCGCCTCGCTCAGATCGTGGGCATCGCGGTTTAGCGCCTCCTGCTCTTTGGCACGCAAAGCCTCGGCCGCCAGCCGCGCCTCATCGAGAAGTCGCTGACGTTCGGCTTTCGCCTCTTCCGTGGCCTGGCTTAAGAGCACGGCGCGCTGCTGTTCGAACTCCGCATTTTTTTGCTGGAACTCCGCGCGTTCCTTCTTGGCTGCTGCCTTGTTCGCATCGGCGTCGGCAAGCTCCGCGGCGATGCGCTGCTCCCGGGCGTCGATTGCGTGGAGGATCGGCTTATACAGGAACCGCTTCATCAGCCACACCAGGATGCCGAAATTGAGCGCCTGCGCACCGACGGTGAACCAATCGACGAGCACGAATCACCCGCCCGCGGCCTGGGCAATGGCGTGGTTCCAAAATGGATTGGCAAAAATGAGGATCATTGAAATCACAAAACAATAGATCGCCGTAGACTCGACCATCGCCAGGCCTACGAACAAGGTGCGGGTGATGGTCGCGGATGCGTCGGGTTGCTGCGCCAACGAACTAAGCGCCGTCGCGACGGCGCGCCCTTCTGCCAATGCCGGCCCCACAGTGCCGAACCCCGTCGTGATGCCGGCGACAACAATCGATGCCACCGCGATAATCGTCATGTTATCCATCATTTCTCCTTTTGCTGAAGTTGGTCATATTTCGTTGGTTACCGGAACGGACTTTGCCTTGCGCGTTTCCGTAGCAGCAGCGATATAAACTGCGGCCAGAATACTGAAAATGTAGGCCTGTACGATTCCTGTGAGTAAGCCGAGCGTTGTCATGACGATCGGGAAGATGAAGGGTGTGATCGTAAGCAGAATACCGATGATCATTGCGCCACTCATCATGTTCCCAAACAGGCGGACCGCGAGGGACAGCGTACGGGATATTTCGCTGATGATATTGAACGGCAGCATGATGAATGTGGGCTCAATGTACAACTTGAGGTAGCCACCGATGCCTTGCTCCGTGATCCCAAAGAGCGGCACAGCCACAAACACGCACAGCGCCAGCGCGACGGTCGTCGACAAAGACCCCGTTGGCGGTTCGTAGCCGGGGATGATGGTAAAGAGGCTGGCCGTCGCGATGAACAAAAAGAGCGTGCCCAGAAAGCCCAAGTACTTCTCGGTATGATGGAGGCCGACTTCCTCAATCTGTTTCTCGATCGATGTGACGACAATCTCCAGCAGGTTCTGCCAGCGCGAACGTGTGAGGTCGGTGGATAGATTGCGCGTGATGAGCTTCGAGCCGATGGCGAGCACGAGCATGATCCCCCACGTGAACACAATCGTCGCGTTGAGTTTGATGAACCCGTGTTGCCAGTAAATCACCTCGTCCGGACTAAGGCGCATGGCTAGCCCCTTGCGCTCGGTGTTGCTCGGACTCTGTCTTCGGCTTCGTCAGGCGCGTCACGAGCCGGCGCGCCAAGATGAACGCCAGAAGGCTCAAAAACAGTTGATCCAAATGACGCCCGGAGACGAGGTAAAAACCTGCCAAGGCCACTCCCGTCCGAACAAAAAAACTGCTAAATATCCACAGCGCCGGTTGTTTCGCCGTGACAACCCGGCGAACTGTCCACCACAGGCCGCCATAGAAGAACAAACCGATTGCGCCTCCCCCCAATGACGCCAGCAGGAGGGCCCATGGGTCACTCATCGCCGTTCCCCTGTTCGTCGCGCATGGCCGCATCTTCCTTGGTGACCCAGCGCCACGCGTTCCAGCAACCAAGGACAAGCCCCGCGACCAAGAGGGCCAGCGTCCAGGAATGTTGCCCCGCATGCCGTGCGTCCAACCAGAGGCCAAGTGCCGCACCGAGTAACGTCGGCACCACCACCGACCAGCCGATGAGCCCCATCATGCCTAGCCCGAACCAAACTTGGCTGGGATTGCGCCGCGCTTTGAGCTTGCGTGCGGCCTTCAAGCCAACCTGCTCGGCGAAACTGGGTCGGCCCTTCGAGCGTCCGGCGGATTTGTCATCCATGCTGAAAGCCCGTCCGACTGCGCAAAACACCGGCTTCCAGTTTCGCCAGGACAGAACGCACGCGCTGCTCATGCGCGTCCACGGCGGAAAACTTTTGCTCCACGGAGCCGCGCAGTTGCCCCAAGTCCATCCCCGCCAGCGCCCGACGTACAGAAACAAGCACGTTCGGGCCCGCCTTGACAAGCACGCCGTTATCCACAGCGACGTAGACCTCGCCCTCGGCAGCGGTTTCGTAAATCAGGATACCGGGGGCGAGCGCCATTGCACAGTCGAGTCGATGTGGAAGTAGCCCAAACGAGCCGGCGCGAGTCTCGGCAACGATGCGTGACACACCAGCCTTCTCGGTGAAGATCTTCGACGGCAGCAAGATCTTAAGGTTCATGAGCAGCGGCTGCATGTAGTCCCTCCGATTTGGGTTTCGACCCGGGCGTCGAGCTTCGTTTTGCGTCGCTGATCGGCCCAATCATGTACAGCGCGCTCTCTGGGTAATCCTTGAATTCGTCGCGCAGGATTCGTTCACAGCCGTCCAGCGCATCATCGAGGCTGACGAGCGTCCCCAGGAGTCCAGTGAATTGCTCGGTTGTGTAAAACGGCTGCGTCAAAAACCGCTCCAAGCGCCGCGCACGGGCGACCACCTTGCGGTCCTCCGGCGAAAGCTGTTCGAGACCGAGCATGGCGATGATATCCTTGAGTTCCGCATACTGTGCCAGCGTCCGACGGATCTCCTGCGCCAGGTCGTAATGCCGCTGGCCGACGACGCTTGGCGTGGCCATCTTCGAACTAGATTGCAGTGGATCGACCGCCGGGAAAAGGCCCTCACTCGCTCGCTTCCGTGAGAGTACAATCGATGCAGATAGATGCGAAAACGTATGCACCGCCGCCGGATCGGTAAAATCGTCCGCCGGTACATAGACAGCTTGGATTGACGTGATGGCGCCGGTATCGGTATTGGCAATACGCTCCTCCAACACCGAGAGTTCGGTACCCATTGTGGGTTGGTAGCCCAGACGCGATGGCATCTGTCCCATCAGGCCGGAAACCTCCATGCCGGCTTGGATGAAACGGAAAATATTGTCGATGAGCAGCAATACGTCGCGGCGCTCATCATCGCGGAAATACTCGGCCATTGTCAGGGCCGCATGCCCCACCCGGAAGCGGGCGCCCGGCGGCTCGTTCATTTGGCCGAACACCATCACCATGTTGGGAAGCACGCCGGCTTCCTTCATTTCGCGATAGAGGTCCTCGCCCTCGCGCGAGCGCTCGCCGATTCCACAAAAAATGCTGACGCCCTCATGGTGGCCCAACATGTTGTGGATCATTTCCGTCAGCAGGACCGTCTTGCCGACCCCTGCCCCCCCGAACAGTCCCGCCTTGCCGCCGCGCTCAAGCGGCAACAGCACGTCAATGACCTTGATGCCCGTCTCAAAGACCTCCGATGTGGTTGATCGCCGCGCGAGCAAAGGCGGGGCACGATGAACAGAGCGCCACTCAACATCGGACAATGCCGCCCCGCGGTCGATGACGTTGCCGAACACGTCGAACATCCGAGAGCGAATTTCCTTGCCCACGGGCACCTTCAGTGGGCCGCCGGTATCCTCCACCGTCATGCCGCGAGCAAGGCCTTGCGTGGGCGTCAAAGCAATCCCGCGCACGTGGCGAGTATCGCGCTGTGCCAGGACTTCGATGATGATCTGCCGGTCTTCTCCTGTACGCAACACGGAGTAGATCGGCGGCAGTCGCTCGTCGAACCGAATATCGACAACGCTGCCGCGGATCGAGACGACGGTACCGACATTGGTGGTGGAAGGATCGTCGGTCATGCCTGCCATCTCCAGTTCCGAATCACCCACAACCACGGGGTACGAATCGTCATTCTCATGGTACCCCAGATCTTAACGAGGTCTTTGTTCAAAGCACAGGAACATCGCCTGGGCTCTCTGTCCGCTGTTGTCTTGGGCTCCCCAATCGCACGTTGACCTCGTGCGCTCCCTTGGTATTCGGATCGAGACTGATGAGATTTTCATCCAGCGTGTCGCCGTCGAGCGTCAGCGCTGCGACTCCGGCGGCCACTTTGTCAGGATTTTCAACGACGATGTGGACGCTCCTTTCCCCGAGGCGAACCCAGGCTTCGAAGCCGGTCCAACTCGGCGGGATACAGGGGTCAATCCGGAGCTGGCCGCCATCCTTGCGAAGACCGAGAATCGCTTCGACACCAAGGCGCCACATCCACGCGGACGACCCCGTGTACCACGTCCATCCGCCACGGCCGACCCAAGGTGGGCAGCTATAGATGTCCGCCGCGAGTGCATACGGCTCAACGCGATAACGGGCGATGTCTTCTGCGTTACGGGTACGCAGCACGGGGTTGAGCAGGCGAAAGATCCGCTCTGCACTTGCGCCGTCTCCGAGAGACGCATGCGCAAGACCGAGCCAGGTCGCTGCGTGCGAGTATTGGCCGCCGTTTTCGCGCACCCCCGGAGGATAGGCGCGGATGTATCCGGGATCGTGCACTGTGTTGTCGAACGGCGGCCAAAATAGGAGCACGAGCCGCTCGTTGTCGCGTACGAGTTGGTCGTCGGCCGCCCGCACGGCGGCCCGCATCCGGACCTCATCCTCTTCGCTGCCGCCGGTCTTCTTTCTCGAAAGAACCGACCACGACTGCGCAATCGAGGCGATACGGCATTCGCGGCTCTTCGCCGAGCCAACGAGCGAACCATCGTCGTGGAAGGCACGCAGATACCACGCCCCATCCCAGGCGACCTGCGCAAGCCTGTCACGCAACGATTTGGCACGCGCTCGCCACGTTGCCGCCAAATCGTGGTCGCTTCTGAGCGCCGAAAGGCCGACGAATCGATCGATGGTTGCGCACAAAAACCAGCCGAGCCATACGCTCTCGCCGCGCCCTTTTGCGCCCACTCGGCTCATGCCGTCGTTCCAATCGCCGCCACCCATGAGGGGTAGCCCATGCGCCCCTTCGGTCAGGGCACGCTCCAACGCGCGGCGACAGTGTTCAAACAGCGTGGCTGTTGCCGTTGAGGATTCGTACTCCGCATACCGTTCGTGCTCGTCGGCCCGCAGTGGTTCCGCACTGAGGAATGTCACGGGCTCTTCGAGAATACCCGTGTCCCCCGTCGCAGCCACGTATTCGCCGACAACATATGGAAGCCAAGCCAAATCGTCCGAGCAGCGCGTCCGCACGCCGCGACCGGACGGCGGGTGCCACCAGTGCAATACATCTCCCGCTTCGAATTGATGCTTCGCCGCCTCCAGTATGTGCGTGCGCGCCATGGCCGGCGCGACATGCAGCAGGGCAAGGACATCTTGCAGCTGGTCCCGATATCCAAATGCGCCGCTCGACTGATAGAACCCTGTGCGGCCAAATATCCGCGCGGAGAGGTTCTGATACAGAAGCCATCGATTCAGCATCAGATCCATGGACGGCTCTGGCGTTTTGACGCGGATGCATCCGAGAAACTCGTCCCAGAACGCGTGCAGCTCTTGCCACGATGCTTCGACGACAGCAGGGTCGCGAAAGCGTGTGATGAGCTGTATAGCCTCATCGCGGTCCGCCGATTGCCCGAGCATGAAATGCGTCTCCAATTCCTCGCCGGCAGCAAGTTCGAGGTGCACTTGCAAGGCCGCACACGGGTCCGCGCCCGAATCGACGCTACTCGACAGGCCCCAGCGATCCAGGCCTTCGGGCCGCGCATAATCGCCGCGAAGGCCGAGGAACTCGGTGCGGTCGGCCGTGTAGCCGTGCGCATCGTACTGCGCGGCGACGAATGCAACACGACCTCCGAATTCCGCATTCCAACCGCACGTTGCGAGCAGACACGCGTGGTCTCGATCGAACTCCGACACAACATACGGTCTTTGTTTTTCGCGTTGGCTGCCAAGAACCCATTCGGCGTAGTAAGTCGCGGTAAGACGCCGATACCTTGCGCGCGTATTTTTCAACCGCAGGCGCACGATTTTTAGCGAGGCCCCGGGCGGGACGAAGACCGTCAGCTCTTGCTCAAGGCCGTTGCTACTGTGCTCGTACGTCGTATATCCGGCGCCGTGACGGACGCGCGTCTGCGCGGCCCGCCCCGCCGGAAGTGGCGTCGGTGACCACACCTCCGCCGTCTCTTCGTCACGCAGGTAGAGGACCTCGGACGGCGTATCGAGAACGGGATCGTTCCGCCACGGCGTGAGCCGGTTCTCTCCGCTGTTGAGTGACCACGTCGTGCCGAGTGACGATTCACTCACGAGACAGCCAAAATCCGCGTTCGCGATTACGTTGCACCACGGTGCCGGTGTCGGCTTTCCGGGCTGAACCTCGATGACGTATTCGCGACCCTCTGCGGTAAAGCCCCCCGTGCCGTTGTCAAACAGCAGGTCGGGCCGCGGACGCGGGGGATCGTGCGGCTCGGCCCTAAAGGTTGGTTCGAGCTGCGGCAACTTGGGGCGGATCTCGACGCCGCGCTCGAAGCGCGTGACGAGGGAATAATCGCGCGTGTCCAGCAGGATGCGGGCGCTCGCTTCGAGGTGTCGGATCTCGTTTTCGGCGACCTCATCGGAGGCGATTGGAAAAATGCCGCCACGGCGGTTGCGCCAGTCTTCGACCTTGTTGCGGACGAGCAGGTCTTGCAGCGTTCCGGATCCGTCGGTGATGTACCCGGATGCTTGCTCACCGACGAGGACCAAATCGAAGCGTACTCCGCATGATCGAAGGTAGCGTTGTGCGGCGAACGTTTCGCGCAGGATGGGCGCGTCGGAATCTTGCACGCGCACAAGCACAATGGGGTCGTCGCCAGAGAGGCCGCGGCCCCACAGGCGCCGCTGACAAGGCGGCGTCAGCGCACGCACATTCGCCGAGACGCGCAGTGTCGGATCGGCAAAAAGGAGGGCGGAGTAGAGGCGCTGCACGGCCGGCAGGAGAGCGGGATCGAGCTTCGTCCGGTGCAGGCGTCGCGCATTCTCTTGCTCCGCATCGCGATACGTCCAGCCAACCGCGTGCATCGAGCCATATTTCCTTGCCAAGTCTACCGCCGCGCCGCGTGTCTGGGCCACGGTCGTGACAAATGCCAACGTCACCCAGCCCTTCGGCGGCAGCTCTACTTGGGCCATCAAACTCATGACCGGATCAATGACTGGGCCAACGCGGCCCTTGCGCCCATCGCCCATGGTGTTGAGCGCTTGAGGCTCACGCAAGCTGCCCCCGCGCCCATAAAAATCTCCGCGATCACTCTCGTAGCCGCCGAAAGCAACGGCCCGCCCTTCGCTCACGAGGCTGTGCACGAGTACGACGGATTCTTCCGCCGGGGATTGAGGACGACGCGCGAAGAGGAGTGCGTTGAGGTCGGCAACGCATTCGCTCTCGACGAACAAGCTGGAAAACGCGGGATGCACAGGCGCCTGTTTGGCATCGAGGAGCACAGGCCTTCCCGCACTCGTCAGCGTGAGCCGGCGAAGACGAGTCGTCTCGTTGTGCAGCGTGACTCTGCGCACCTCGACGTCGTCGTCGGGCGCCACCGTGATATCAACAGAGGCTGAAATCCCTTCATTGCGGAGATGGTGCTCCGCCTGGTGCATCGAATATGTCGTTTGCCCAGCAGCAGAGGCCGCGCGCCAGACGCGCTGAGTCTCTTCATCCCGCAGGTAGAGCCAAACGCCATCCTGGTCGTGGGTCGCGTCGGCTTCGTACCGTGTCAGCGCCACCCCCCGCCAATAGAGGCCGCCGCCGCCCGCCGCAGTGACCAAGCTGGTGAGGCGCCCATTGCTCAACACAAACGCCTGCGGACCCGTGTGCGGCGGCACCGTCCAGGAGGGCGTCGCTCCCAGTATGACTGCAGCGTCCTCCTCGTTGTGGAGGTTCTTTGAACCTTCCGCGATCGGCCATTCAACCGGTGCCGTGCTTGGTGGTCGCTCGTTGAGTAGCGCTTCTCCCGTTTCCACCAAGGGATCGGAGTGGAACCGCTCGACCATCGAACGGGCATTCAGCGCATTGCCCAACGCGACGATCAGCATGCCTTGGTGGTGCGCCATATACGAACGCACGACAGATCTTGGCGGATGGCCTGAGTCGTGCGAAAGCGCGCGTGCGGGGGTCAGGTCTAGAGCCTCGAACAGCCCATATGTTCCCAGCATCCCCATGGCTTCGAGCGCGGCGATGTTGTCGACAACCGCACGCGGCCGGATGGCGACCGCGAGGATAGACGCATACGGACTCACCACCCGATCCTCCGCAAGTCCACGCTTGAAGCCGAGACCGGGGACACCGAACGATCGATATTGGTAGGTATGATCGTCGTCGACTCGGGCGTAGGCCGACTCGGAGATCCCCCACGGCGCACCGCTACCCTTGGCGTGGGCGATCTGCGCGTCCACGACGGCCGTGTTGGTCCGCGCAAGCAGCGTACCGGCCTGACTCTTCATCAAGAGGCCCGGCATGAGGTATTCAAACATAGTGCCGCCCCACGACAAGAGCGCCGGCTCGCCGTGCAGGTGCGTAAGCGGACGGCCAAGCGCGTACCAGTGAGATGCGGGCACATCCGATTTGACAATCGCGATATAGCTTGCGAGCCGCGCCTCCGAAGCGAGGAGGTCGTAGTAGTGTGGGTCGAACTGATCGACGGTTGCGTTGTAGCCGATGTGAAAGAGTTTTCGCTCCCTGTTGTAGAGGAGCTTGAAGTCCATACCGCGTACTTCTTCGTCGGCATACGCAGCGAGTGCCCTGAACTCCGTGCGGAGTCCCTCGGCATTCACTGCGGCGTGGCGAAAGGCATCGTCGAGCTGCGTTGTCGCCAGGTCGAGTTCCGGGGACCCCGCACCGAGATTCCGCCGTTCCATCGCCTTCGCTTCGAGCTCAGCGCGGAGGCGGACGGACGCAAGGGGGATTTCCTCAAGGCGGATCGTCGTCGGCAGTTCAATCCCGACGGCGCTCGCGGCATCTTTGAGCGCAAGCCAAGGTAGCAGCGCATCGAGTTCACGGCGCATCTGACGGAGCTGGCGGTGAAGCCGAACGGTCGCGGTCCGCAGGGTACTCAGCAAGTCCGCCGCATGGCGATGCCCTCCGGCCTCAAGAAACGCAAGCAATTCGCCGTCGATCTCAGGTACATCTTCGTCGCAAAGCCTGCGAAGCGCCGTGTACGAGTCGTCGAGATTGTCACGCGCCGCCAACGCCGATTGCTGTATCCGGATGAGCGCCGACTGTACCGTGCCGACCGCCGCAGCCGGGGTGGACCGCACGACTTCCGCGAGCAAATCGATCGAGTCGCACAAGCCATCCCAGATCTGTTCACGCAGGACGGGTGCGGCTTCCATCTCGCGAAACCCTTGCTTGAGTGCCAATAGACAGCCCGCGAAGTTCCCGCTATCAACGGTCGACACATAGCGCGGCAGGAGGGGCTGAAGGCTTTTCGTGTCGTACCAGTTGAAAAGGTGCCCCTGGTAGTGCGTCATGCGTGCGATGCTATCAAACATCCGCCGTACGCGAAGCGACAGCTCGCTCGGACCGATATAACCAAAATCGTATGCCGACAGTGTCGCGACAAGCGTCAGGCCGATGTTGGTGGGAGACGTCCGGTGGGCGGTCTGCTCATGCGGCTCCTCCTGGTAGTTGTCGATGGGCAGCCACTGGTCATTGGGCCCAACGAACTCGTCAAAGAAACGCCACGTCCGGCGCGCCAACAGCCGCAGCTTCTTGCGATCACCCTCGGGAACCTGCTGCACGTGCACACGATCGGTTTTGCTTACCCAGTGCGCCACCTCCGGCGCCAAGAGCCACAACACCAGAAGCGGCGCCGCCACAAGAAGCGCCGACGGTTGGAGCAACGCGACAAGAATCGCCGCCGCGAGTGCGAAAACCGGCGATGCGATCATTGTTTTCCAAAACATCGCACGTGAAGAGCGGGCGGCGATTCCGAATGCCGAATGCGCCGCGCTTGTCCATTGCAGCAAACGCTTTCGCGTAATCGCCAGCCGCGCACTCACACGGATGATCGCATCGATAACGACGGCGGCCTCATAGACAAGAAACACGACCGCCAGTGCGCCGCGCGCCATATTTTCGGCGCGCATCCGACGTGACGTGGCGGTCGCAAGTATGGTGGGCATGAGAACGAACGCGAGCGCCGCGAGCGTCCAGTACAGCGCACCGCCTGGGAGGTACGTCCAGCCAAGCACGAGGAGCGCGAGCACGAGTGGGCCCACCAGGCTTCGGCGGAGGTTGTCGGCAATTTTCCATCGATCAATGGGCGAGAGTTCGTTCCGAAGCCTGGCGCCTTGTGCCGATGGAACCCTGGTCAAGAGCCACGGCAGCAACTGCCAGTCGCCGCGCACCCAGCGATGCATTCGCATGGCGTACGCTGCGTAGCTCTCAGGGTAGCCTTCAAACAAAACGATGTCGGTGGCGAGCGCGGTTCGCCCGTGGATCCCCTCGAAAAGATCGTGGCTGACGAGCGCATTGTCGGGAACGCGACCTTCGACGCTGCGCATGAACGCATCAACATCGTAGATGCCCTTGCCAACGTAGATCCCGGATCCGAAGAGGTCCTGGTACACTTCAGAACAGGCGTGTGTATAGATATCGAATCCGACGTCTCCGGAAAAAATGCGCGAGAACGGCGTTTGCCGGGGACTTGCGGGAGATGTCTCGATACGCGGCTGAACAATCGTGTAGCCCGCGACGACGCGACCCGTCTTGGCATCGAAAACCGCACGATTCAACGGGTGGGCGAGCAGCCCCACGAGGCGACGCGCACTCCCCATTGGCAGCTCTGTGTCGCTGTCGAGAGTGATGACAAAACGAATCCCCAAGAGCCCGTCGGGATCCCCAACGTGTCGCGAATAGCTCGTATTGGCATCGCCGCGCAGTAGGCGATTGAGCTCCTCAAGCTTGCCACGTTTTCGTTCCCAGCCCATAAAACGCTGCTCGCCCTCACTCCATCGGGCATCACGGTGCAAAAGATGAAACGGACTTGATCCGCCACCGGCGTACTTGGTATTGAGTGCGGCAATGCCTTGTGCGGCACGCTCGAGAAGCACCCGGTCGTCAGACAACTCCGGAGGCA
>CAZUAB010000030.1:6806-20907 GCA_964617795.1 uncultured bacterium | reverse complement strand
CGAGCCGGGCGCCAAGCCCCCGGCGCCGCAGCGCGCCCGTTTCACCGCCCCGAAAAAGGGAGGTTGAGTTCGAGTCGCAACCAATCCTTCAGGCGAATTGCACCTAAGAGCGCCGAAAACGGGGCAATGCCGACGTCGGCCAAGGTGCCTTGCCAAACCGCGTCGGCGTGGCGCAGCTTGCCGACTTCGCGCCAGGTGACGTCGAAGCGCAGCGGCCAAAGGCGGCCGCGGACCATCAGGCGACCATCAAGGGCTCCTTTGGCGAAGTCGCCGCGATAGCTGCCGTCAAAGCGCAAAACGGGGTGCCGGGCCGCATCGAGAACACGATCGCCGCGTAAATTGCGCAGGATGAGGGCCTGATCGCGCCCTGAGAGCGGCTCGACGGGCGCGAGCGCCGCCACGTCAAGCTCTGCACTGACGACCAAATCGGTGATTGTGCCTGCATCCGGAGCGCTGAGCGCGACGGTCAGGCGCGGTACCGCACGGAACGTGCGGTCGTGGCGGGCGCTGGGCAGCACGCCGGTGGCGGCCACGATGGCCCGCGCCTCGGCGCCGGGGGCAAGCTCCCACGTCTTCATAGCCGGAACCTTTCTGATCGGGGTATCCTGTCATCAGGATCGCACGTCGAGGGGAGCTTTGCCATGGCCTGCCGCATCCTGCCCCGCCCCGAGCATTTGGCCGATCTGCGCGCCGCCAACGATGACGTCTACCGGCGCTTAGCGGCCCTGCCCGGCGCCGAGACGGTCAAACGCGACGGGGATGCGGCGGCCACAGCGGAATCAGCCACAAAGCCATGCAGCGATTCTACGCCAACCCCACAATCCCAAGCCTGCGCCGGCGCTCCTAGCGACGCGGATGCGCCCGGTCGTAGACGTCGGTCAGTCGCTTAAGGTCGAGATGCGTATAGCGCTGCGTCGTCCCCAGACCCGCGTGACCGAGCAGCTCTTGAATCACGCGTAGATCGGCGCCACCTTGCATCAGATGCGTGGCGTAGCTGTGCCGCAGTGCGTGCGGGTGTAGGCCGTCGGGCAGGCCAGCGGCGTCCGCCCGCAGCGTCAGCAGCTTTTGAATGCCGCGCGGCCCCAGCCGACCGCCACGGTTGTTGAGGAAGAGTGCGTCGACGCCAGGCTGCGGCCGCAACGCATCGCGCACCACCAGCCACGCATCCAGCACGGCGACCACGCCATCGGGCAGTGGCACGATCCGTTCGCGCCGCCCCTTGCCGATCACACGCAGCACCCCCGCAGCTCGGTCGAAACGATCGAGATCAAGCCCGGACAGCTCCGATACGCGCAGGCCGCAGCCGTAGAGCGTCCAAAACAAAGCCGCATCGCGGCGGTCCAGCGCACTCGGATCGGCAATCTCGCTGAGCGAACGCAGCCACGTGACAAGAGACTCCGCCGACTGGGTGCGCGGCAGGCGACGCGGCAGACGCGGCACAGCGAGGCCGATCGTCGGGTCGCCTTCGACGAGTCCTTCGCGCACCAAGAAACGGAAGAAGGTACGAACGGCGCTGCGCTTGCGGGCTTGGCTGCGCGGATCGTAGGCCGACAGCTGGCTGCGTACCCACGCGCGCAACTGGGCGGGAGTCACCTCACGAAAGCGGTCAAACGCTGGGGCCGTATCGCCGGCGGTTGCCGTCAGCCAATCCGCTACGTCACGCCGATAGGCCTCAACCGTGCGCGGCGACAGCGCGCGCTCGACGCGCAGCCACGACAAGAACCGCCCCAGGGTCGGGTTGTTGACAGCGCTGGCCTGACCAGCATCGCTCAATTGGCGGGCCCACCGCCCGGGGCGATCATCCGTGGATCGAGCCCGGCGTCCCAAAGAACACGCTCCCAAAGGGCGTCTGGTTCGGCAGAGTAGACGTACTCGGCGCGGGCTGGCAGGGTCAGCCAAGCGCCATCCTGCAATTCACGCTCGATCTGGCCGGGGCCCCAGCCTGCGTAGCCGACGAACAGACGCATCGGGGTCGCGCCCACGCAGAGCTCGGACAATACGTCGGGGGCGCCGCTTAGGTAGATTCCCTCGTCGAGCCGCTCAGAATCGGGCTGGGCATCGTCACAGTGCAGCAGAAACCCCCGCTGTTCCTCGACGGGACCGCCAATAAAGACCGTATCGTCGCGCATCGTTTCAATACCCAGTTCGGCACACACATCACGCAGCACGAGCGGCGACGGACGGTTGAGAACCAGCCCGAAGGCCCCTTCTTCGCCGTGCGCAAGAAGAAACACGACTGTACGCTCAAAATTGGGATCGGCAAGCTGCGGTACAGCAACGAGCAGGCCGGGGGCCAACGCGTCTTGATCAACGGTCGTGGCTTCGCTCACGGGATCGGGTCTCCTTTGCGAACGGCGACCAGGGCAAAAACAGTCGGGACGGCAGGAGGTCGATAAGCCGGATTCTGTCTTGGACGATCATTCCTCTTGACACGCCGTTGCCGGCATGTTCCAGCAGCCTACCCGGAAGCCTCGGTCGGGCCGACCTACATGCGCTTCCCTACATGGCCTTGCTCCGGATGGGGTTTGCCGTGCCTTTCCGGTCACCCGAAAAGCGGTGGGCTCTTACCTCCACCGTTTCACCCTTTCCCGTCCGAAACTCGAACGGGTGGTTTGATTTCTGTGGCACTTTCCCGCGGCTTTCGCCGGGTGGGCGTTACCCACCATCCTGCCCTATGGAGTCCGGACTTTCCTCGACCCGGACATCCGGGCCGCGACCGTCTGACCTCCTTGGTCCCGACTCAATCTCATGATAGCAGACGCCCGCCGGGCCCGAAAGGGCACCAGCGGGCGTCTGCATCAAATCTGGCAAAATGCGGTCAGTGGTGATGATGGCCGTCGGGGCCATGGGCGTGCCCGTGGGCCTGCTCTTCACTGGTGGCAGGGCGCAGGTCGATGATCTCGACGTCGAAATGCAGCGTCTCGCCAGCCAGTGGGTGATTGCCGTCGAAGAGGATTTCGTCTTCGCGGTTTTCGAGTACCACGAGGTGCTGTACGCTGCCGTCTTCGGCCTGCGCACGCACCATTTCGCCCTCGGGCGCGTCGAATCCAGGTGGCAACTCGGTGCGCGGAACCGCAAAAACGGCCTCTTCGTCACGCTCGCCGTAGCCGTCGGCCGGTGCGACCGTAACCTTCAGCGCATCGCCGACGCCAAGGCCCTCAAGGGCGTTCTCGAGGCCGGGGATGATATTGCCATGACCATGCAGATATTGCAGGGGCTCGCCTTCGCGGCTGGAGTCGATGACTTCGCCGGCGTCGTTGGTCAGGGTATAGTGAATGGAGATAACCTGATTGGCATTGATCACGGGCACTTGGCCCCCCTTTCGTATTTCGTATTGGCGTGTTTGCCGACATTGTAACAGAGCAGGCGCCGCCCGTTGATGATTGACAAGGGCGACGCACAACCGTAGGCTGTAGGGCGAGACCACCCCAGACAAAATGCCAGTCGCAACACGCCAGCGCCGCAAAGGCGAAGTCCGCCGCCAACAGATCCTCGATGCCGCCATTGAGGTCTTTGCCGAGCGCGGTTTCCACGCCAGCCGCGTCAGTGATATCGCAACTCGCGCCGGCGTTGCCTACGGGCTGGTCTACCACTACTTCGACAACAAAGACGAGATCCTGCGGACGATTTTCCTTGAACGCTGGACGGTCGTCTTGCACGTGATTGAAAGTGCGATCTCGGACTCGGAAACACCGGTCGAAGCCCGCCTGCGCTCGATCATCGGCTTTCTTGTCGGTATTTACAAAGCCAATGCTGACATCGTCGAGGTTATCGTGTTGGAGCTCCTGCATAGCCCGGCCTTTATGCGCGACGAGGTCGTGCTGGGTTTCCAACGGGCCTTTGCGGGCATCAGCGAGCTCGTCCGCGAGGGCCAGCGACGTGGCGAAATTCGCCAAGATCTGACGCCTGACGTGTTTTCGCTGTTTTTTTTCGGCGGCATGGAGGTGGCGTTCAACGCCGTTGCGCTCAAGGTCTTCTCGCTGCGCGAGATCCCCACCGAGGCCTTTGCGCGGTCGATGGTCGGTTTTCTGATGAACGGCGGCGCGGCCCGTCCGGCGCCCGATGTCGTCGTCGACTGACGCAGGTCGGATGCGGCAGGCGCTCGGGCTTGCCGCCAAGTACGTTGGCCAAACTGCGCCCAACCCGGCCGTCGGCGCTGTTGTCGTGGCGGCGGACGGCAGCGTCGTCGGCGAAGGGGCCCACGAGCGCGCTGGGGGTCCCCACGCCGAGGTTCGCGCACTCGCAATCGCCGCTGAACGTGCCCGCGGCGGTACGCTCTACGTCACGCTCGAACCCTGTAACCACCATGGCCGCACGCCACCTTGCACAGACGCGGTGCTGGCATCCGGGATCAGCCGCGTCGTCGTCGGCTGCGTTGACCCCAATCCCCGCACCGCCGGCGCCGGTATTCGCCGCCTAGAGGAGGCAGGCCTTACCGTAGAGGTCGGTGTCGAGTTGGAGGCCGCCGAAGACCTGATCCGCGATTTCCGCACGTGGACGGTCAGTCGCCGCCCCTTCGTCATCCACAAGGCGGCCTTGACTTGGGACGGCGCAACGGCCAGCGCTGAGACCGGCGGCGAACCGCTATCCGGACGTGCCAGCCGCGTACGCGTGCATCAACTGCGGGCGGCGGTGGATGCGGTCGTCGTCGGTGCCGGCACGTGGCGCCGCGACGACCCTGACCTGCGGCCCCGACTCGCAACGGGGGCCCACACACCCTGGCGCACGGTTGTGGCCACCGACCTGCCGGCCGCGCGCGGCAAATTGCTGGACATCGAGCCAGAACGCACGTTATGGGTAGCCGGGCGCGACCCCTCCGGCCACACTCGCGCATGGCGCGACGCCGGCGCCGATGTGGTCCTGCTCGGCGGCGGTACGCCGGCGCCCGAGGCGGTCTTGCGCACCCTGCGCGAGCGCGCGGTCCATCGCGTGCTACTCGAAGGCGGCGCCACGCTGGCACGCAGCTTCCTTGACGCCGGATGCGTGGATTGGCTGATTCTTGTCCACGGCCCGCGACTGGCTGGCGGGCGGCCCGACGTGGGCCTCTATGGCGGTGAGCCGACTCGACCGCTGCCCAAAGCGCGCGCATTTCACCCGCATCGCGTAGAGCGCGCCGGCGATGACTGGTGGATCGAGGGACCGCCCGGCTGAACCGTACGCTTGATGCGACAGACCCGCGTCAGCGCCGCCCTCCCTCGTAGCGATAGCGGGCGATGTCGGATCCGATGCGGCGTGCGACGGCACGGCGCGGTCGGACATCGCCGAGGGCGCTGCGGACAAGATGCTCGGGAGCCAAGTCACCCAGCGTGAAGGCCCGCGTGCGCCAATCGTGAGGGCCGAACAGCGCCCGGGAAATCGCCGGCACGGAAGCCCCGTCAGCGGCCCGCTCCGCAATGGCAGCGGCGGTATTGTCCATCCAGGCCAGCTTGGCTGCAAGGGCCTCGGCGCCGGCGTCGACCACGGGAAAGTGGGTGCACAGCACGTGACGCACCGGCAGCGTGTCGACGACCCGCCGCAATGAGGCGTGCAACTCGGGGAAACTCTCGTCGCCGCGCATGCCGCGCAACCGTCGCCCAAGATAAAGATCGGCCGAAAACAAGATCCCTTCGCTCGGCCACCAAAGCACGGTCATGTCGTGGCTATGCCCGGGTACGTGCAGCACCTCGAACGCGGCCTCCGCGGTCGGCCACACCAGCCGGCCACGTGCCGGTACATTGAGCACAGTGTCCGGCCGGTAGGCACGAAACGCGCCGAACATAACCCGCTGATAGGGACGGACGGGGAAGCCCCCGGCCAAAAGAGGTGCGGCAAAGGAAGAGGTGACGACCTCCGCGCCCGTCAAACGGCGGATCCGGGCGGCACCGCCGCTGTGGTCCTCGTGGTGGTGCGTGACGAACACGCGATCGACAGGCCCGTCGGCCAGCACGGCCGACAAATGACGTGGAGCCATCCCCGGCGCCGAGGAATCGATCAGGGTGCGGCCCAGACGATAGACCCAAACATCCAGATAATCGAGCCCGGAGCGCATTCGGTAACCGATGACGCCGCCCGGGAATTCCCTACGTTCCACACTCATGCGAGGCCCATCAAAAAATTGTACCACGCAGGTGCGGAACGTTGACGCAGCGGGCTCGCCTGTGCTACGCTAGGTAGGGGTCATGCCCCCCGGCAGTAGCGTGCTGCTGTCGTTTTTCAACCTTGCCCGGGAGAGCCGTCCACGGTGACCGTCCAGCATCAGTTTGCTATTCGCTATCCGGACCTCGCGGTATTTCCACGGGAAGTCGACGAACGGATCGCCGAGCAGGGCCTACATCTGCGGACGCAGAAGGAGATCCAAGTCGGCGAGCGCGTCGGCCTGCAGTTCCGTTTTCCACAGCGCGAAGATCCGCTGCTGGCCGTCGGTGCGGTGGGCTGGGTTTCGGCCCAGCCCGACGAGCAGGGCCGCCGTTCGCTGGTCGTCCGCGATATCGTATTTGATGCCGCATCCCAGCAGATTCTCGACCTCGTACGACGCACGCCGGCCGTCGAAGAAGCGGAGCACGTGCGGGCGGCCGCGGCTGCGCCCCGTGCGACCGCGCCGGCGCCAGCACCCACCCACACTGCGCCCCCCGCGACACGTCCGGCGCCCACGGCCGCAGCGATCGACGTCACGGACTCTTCGACCGAGGGCGACCCCGACACACGCAGACGTCGGATATTCATTGCACTGGCCGTACTGCTTGTACTGCTGGGCAGCACCGCGGGCTGGCTGTTCGGACTTGGTGGTTGGCGCTATGTGGCCATGGCGCTGCTCAGCCCGCCCCCCTTGACCATGCCCGAGGCCCCGGCGGTACGCGGCGGTGTTGAACCGCCACTCCCGGAACCGGCCGTGGTGGCGGCTCCGACCCCCAAACCAACACCGCCGGCGGTTGCCACCAGTTTCGATTATTTCCAGCGACCCGGACGCAACGAGTTCACCATCTCATTCAACAGAGCGCCAAGGCGGGTCTTTACGTCACGGACCACGAGCCCCCTCGTGCAGACCTTCTACGTCGAAAAATCCCGCGTCAATCTGGATAAGGCACAGTATTTCCTACCCTACGATCTCGTTCGCACGGTGACGTTCGAAGAAGAAGGCGGCAACCTGCGGATTTCCTTCCTTGCGCAGCGTCCTGACTGGCTGCCCAACCCCATCTGGGAGTTGCGCGGCCGGGAACTCGTTGTACGCTTTGTCGCCAGCGACTGATAGACTGAACTGCGCCCCGTGACGGGGCCGATCCAAGGAGCGACGGTGGCCAAAGACCTCCTCAAACTTCGCAACGAAGCCATGCAGTTTGCCGTCAAAGGCAAGCTCGACAAGGCGCTCGCCGTCTATCAGGAAATCGTCAAGGCTGATCCCAAGGATATCAAAACTTGGGTCAAGATCGGTGACTTGTACCGTAAGATGGGCCGCGACAAGCAAGCCGTCGACATTTACGCCAAGGCGGCCGGCAGCTTTGCATTGAGTGGCTTTTTGATGCAGGCAATTAGCGTCAACAAGATGATCCTCGAAATCGACCCACACCACGCCGAGACGCAATCGGCACTGGCCGAACTGTACGCCCAAAAAGAGGGCGAGGCGGCCGCCCCGTCCGCCCCAGCCACGGGTGTTCGCGGGGGGGCCCCCGGTGCTTCGGCGTCGGTGCTGGCGCTGCTCAAGCGTAAGGGTGACGGTGGCGGTACCGCTGTGCCACCACCCGCGGCGCCGCCTGTGCCCGCATCCGAGCCTGTACCCGAAGCGGAGCCCGAGCCGCAGGCCGAAGCGGCCACCAAAGGCGGCGATGCGCCGCGTTTCGACGCACTCGACCTCGATTTGGCCGATGACCTATTCGATCAGATCATGCGCGAAGACGTGGTTGTGATGGAGACCCCGGACGACGAAGCCAAGGTCCTTGACCGCCTGCCGCAGATTCCACTCTTTTCGCACCTCAAGTCCGACGAATTCATGGGGGTGGTCGAGAAGATCAACTTACGGCGCTTCGACGTCGGCGACAAGATCATCAAAGAAGGCGAACCAGGCGAGGCCTTCTACATCATTGCACGCGGCAAAGCCAAGGTCTCCAAGAAGGACCCCAAAGGCAAAGACGTCGAGGTGGCCGTGATTCAGGAAGGTGAGTTCTTCGGCGAATTCGCCTTCTTCTCGGAGTCCGTACGCCACGCCTCGGTGACGGTCAGCGAAGAGATGGAAGCACTGGAAATCGACCGTGGCGATCTCTCGGAACTGATCGCCCGCTACCCGCGCATCCAGGAAGTTATGGCGCAGTTCTACAAAGAGCGCCTGATCGGTACGATGCTCAAGATCAGCCCAATTTTCCAACCGCTCGGCGACGCGGACCGCCTCGACATTCTGGCGCGATTCGAGACGATCGATGCCCGCGTCGGCAATATCTTGATTCGGCAGGGTGAGGAAGGTCAGGGCCTGTTCGTGATCGCCAGCGGAGAGATTGCGGTCACGGTTCAGGGCGCCGACGGCAAGCCGGTCGAGGTGGCCCGTCTGCGCGAAGGGGATTTCTTCGGTGAGATCAGCCTGATCACCGACCAACCGACAACCGCCAATTGCATCTCGGTCAAAACCTCGATGCTCTATAAGTTGCCACGGCAGACCTTCAAGGAACTGATCTCGACCTATCCGCAGATTCTTGAAGTAACGGCAGAGTATGCCGATGCGCGGGTCAAGCGTACCAAGGAGATGCTGACGGGTGGCCAAACCTTGCAGCAAGCCGGGATCGTCTGACCGTCCACGATTTGCGGCATCGTCGGCATGACAAAAGGCGGCCTCGGGGCCGCCTTTTGCGTTTGGCTTCGAGGTCCGGGAGGCCTTAGCCGTTGGCGACGAGCCGCAGCGGTTCGGCCTCGGGTGCGTGCGGCACGCGCCCGGCATGCAGAATGTGCGCATGCAGCGTGTCGCCGCTCAAACGCTGCAGCAGTTGGCCGGCCGCCAGCAGGGCATCGACGTCGAGGCCTGTTGCATAGCCCATCTCGCCGAGCAGGGCCCCGAGATCCTCACTGGACGTGTTGCCCGTGGGTCCGCTGGCCTGCACGCGCTGCGCCGGCGGACGGCCACCGGTGCCGCCGAGGGCGGTGTCAATGATCTGTACGCCCTGCTCGAGCGCGACCAGCGAGTTGGCGATCGCCGCGCCACGCGTATCGTGAAAGTGCGCCACCGGCGCCATAGTGCCGAGTTCGGGGATCACGGTCCGCAGCAACCGCCGGGCGGAGACGGGGTTGGCCATCCCTGTGGTGTCACCGAATTGCACCTCGTGGGCGCCAATCGAGCGATAGTGGGCCACCCGGTCGAGCACGGTCTCAGCGGCGACATCGCCGGTGTAGGGACAGCCGAATGCCACCGAGATGCTGCCGATGATCTTGACTCCGGCCTTGTGCGCAATCTCGGCGGCACGACGGTGGTCGTCTTTGGTTTCAGCAGCAGCACGACGCAGGTTACGCTGATTGTGTGCATCGGTAGCACTGCACACAATGAGTGCACTGTCGGGGCCTTCGCCGGCCGCAGCCAACTCGGCAACGCGCTCCATGCCACGGGCATTCGGGACGAAGGCGATCAGCTCGACGCCCGCCGGCGCACGCCGACGCGCCTCGCGCATCATGGCTTCGGCGTCAAAAAACTGCGGGATGATCTTGGCGGGGACAAAGCTGGTGACCTCAACGCGGGGAAAACGCGCCGCAAAGACGGCGTCGAGAAGTCGCAGCTTCTCGTCGGTGGTGTACACCTTCTCCATCGACTGCAACCCATCGCGAAGCAGGCACTCGGTCAAACGGATGCGTTCGTTCGGCATGGTCGACCCCTCTTTTCCTCAATACCACGCTAGCAGATACCTCTAAACGATGCAAGGCGGAAAGAGGGATCGAAATGAGGCGAAGGCGGCGGGGCGCCGGTCGTTTCACCGGCGCTCTGGGGCCAGCGTGCGAGCAGTGTATTCAGCGCTCTTCGAGGAAACGCAGCGCCGCGCGCCGTGGCAGATCGGTGCGCAGGGGTTCGGGTACGTCCTCGGCAGCGGCCGCAACCGCATCGTAGGCCCAGAGGGCGCGGCGGCGCCAAGCCTCTTCCCGCGGCAGCCAAGTCCAGAGCGTATCTCCTTCGATCGCCCAAACGACCGGACGCGCCTGTGGTGGATTGTTGAGGGTCCAGTGCGTGAACAAAAACGTACGGGGGAGGAAGTCGTCGGCCCCGAGGTCGCGCCCCGTGACGTCCGGATGTGGTGCCTGCCCAAGGACACCGGCCAGCGTCGGCACCACGTCGTCGGCATACAGGCGCTCGGCGGCACGCGACCTCATGCGGGTAGCAGCGGCGTGGCCGTCGAGGCCGGCTGGCCACGCCACGAAGGCAGGTATGGCCAGCTCGAAGGGGCTGACCGAGCCGTGAAACCAGCCCTGCTCGCCCATGCGCTCCCCGTGATCGGCGATCCAGACGATGATCGTGTCGTCAAGACGCCCCCGTTCGGCCAAGCCCCGCCAGAGTGCAGCAAGCACGTCATCGCCGTAACGAACTGCATTGTCATACGCGTTGACGAGGCCCAGCGGGTCGGCAGGGGACTCGGCTGTCGGGGTCCAGATCTCGGCCTCGGGCGGGTAGTGCAACCGGTACGGATGATGCTGTCCGTTCAATACCCAAGCCATTGTCCACGGGCCTTCGTCGCGGTCCATCTCGCGCAGCAGCACCTCAAGGCCGCGCATATCGTCCGCACCCACGTCGATGTCCGCCTCGGGGTAGATCGTACGACCGTCGATGTAACGATCCACGGCCTCATCGGCGACGATGCGGGCAACGCCGTTGAACTCCAAGGTCTGGCTGGAGATCATCGCGGTGCGGTGACCGGCGCATTTGGCGTAGTGGAACAGCGTTGGCAGCCGCTCCAGATCCCGCTCGGGATCGAAGGTCTCGTGGCCGGCCATCAAGTAGGGCTGGACAATGCGGGTCCACGTACCTAGTGACCAAGCATCCTGCCACAGGACAGCCCTCCCGTCCGCCAGCAGACGGTCAAGAAACGGGGTCGTGTCGCGGCCGTAACCGTACGCGCCCCAGTGTGTCTTGGTCGCGCTCTCGCCGACGAGGAGCAATACGCGCAGACCCTCCGGCCAATGAGGCTCGGCCAGGGGGCGGCAGGTCGTCTCACGGGCGGCTGCGAATCCGGACCGCAGGAAGCGGCCCGGAGCCACCGTTGCCGACCACGCCGAAATCGTGGCGCCAAAGGCGTGGTGCAACTGCTGTGGGTAATTGAATTGTGTGGTCGCCGCGATGGCCAGCAGCGCAACCGGCACAAGCCAAACGCGCCGGCGCGGCGCGGGCGCCCACAGCGCAACCAGAGCAGCGGTCGCCAGCGCCGCGGCAAGGGCCGCCAGCAGCGTCGCACCTTCGGTCAGCATCGACAGTTGATTCGCAATATGGCCGGGTTCGGTGATTGCATGACGCAGGTCATATTCGTCGAACAAACGGCCATAACTGCGATAGACCAAACGCTGCGCTGCGGCCAGCGTACCGGCAGCCAGCGCCACGAGAACAAGCCCCAGCGGCCTGCGTCCGACGAGCGCAGCCAGACCTGCGGCCGCCGCCGTCAGCACGAGGGCCGAGGGCAGGAACCAAGCGGCCAGATTGCGCGGTGAACCGAGCAGCCGCGGCAAGAACTCGGGCCGCACGCACAAATCGACGAACACCAACAGCAGCAAGGAGAGCACAATCCGAACTGCTGGGCGGATCCAACGGCCGGCCGGGGAAATGGCGCGCCTTGAAAGCATTGCGTTCAGGATAGCAAAGGTGCGCCTCTTGCGAGTGCTGGCCGCCCGTGCCATGATATTGTGAGTAAGCACTCACTCACTGCGGAGGCGCACGATGGATGTTCGGCTAAGCGACGAGCAACGCATGCTCTACGAAACCATCCGCAATTTTGCGTTCAACGAAGTCTTCCCGACCTCGGTCGAGCGCGATGAGGCCCAGGCCTGGAGCCCCGAGATCTGGAAACGGATGGCGGAACTCGGCCTGCTCGGAATCATCTATCCGGAAGAATACGGCGGTGGCGGCGCCGACTGCCTGACCACCTGCGTGGCCATGGAGGCCTTCGCCCGCGGCGGCGCCGATGCCGGCACCGGCCTGAGCTGGGGCGCCAGCACCATTCTCTGTGGCGTGCCAATCTGGCGCGTCGGCAGCGAAGAGCAACGTCGCCGCTATCTGCCGCGCCTGTCCGACGGCAGCATGATCGGCGGCTTTTGTCTCAGCGAGCCCGACGCCGGCTCCGATGCCGCAGCCATGCGCACGACCGCCGTCAAGAAAGGAGACCGCTACATTCTCAACGGCACCAAAATGTGGATCACCAACGGCCCGCAAGGCGACGTGTTTGTGGTCACCGCCAAGACCGCGCCCGAACAAAAAGCCTTCGGCATCTCGACGTTTATCGTCGAAAAGAACTTTCCTGGGTTCCATGTGTCGCGCAAGCTGAACAAGCTGGGCAACCGCACTTCGCCGACGGCCGAGATCGTGCTCGAAGATTGCGAGGTTCCCGAGGAGAACCTGCTCGGCCCTGAAAACTTCGGTTTTGTACAGGTTGCCAAGCTCATTCTTGGCTACGAGCGCACTTGCTTGGTCGCCCCGACCATCGGTGGGATGGAGGCAGGTCTTGAGGCCTCGGCGCACTATGCGCTCAACCGCCCGGCTTTTCGCAAGACGATATCCGACTTCGATGCCATACGGCACAAGCTCGCCGAGATGCGCATACGCGCCGAGATTGCCCGCAACCTGATCTACTATGGTGCGTGGTGCATCGATCAGGGGGACGACAATTTGATCGAAGCCGCAATCGCCAAAATCAGCGCCACCGAATCGGCGCTGTTCTGCGCCGATGCGGCATTGCAAGTCCACGGTGGCTACGGCTACATCAAAGAGTTCCCGGTCGAGCGAGGCTGGCGCGATGCCAAGCTGGGTACGATCGGCGGCGGCACCAGTGAGATCCAGCGGTCGATCATCGCCCGCGGACTCATGAACTTCTGAGGAGGCGACAATGATCGACTACGGTTGGCGTGATGAAGAACGGCAACGCGTCGCCTCGCTGGTTGAGGTGGTCGCTGAGTGGCGCTGCGAGCCTGCCGCGGGGCTTCGGCGTTTGGGCGAGCATGGCTATTTGGCGGCCGGCCGACGGGCCCACGGCGGCGACGGCAGTCGCGGTGCGGTCATGGCTGGCTTGGTTGAGACCCTGGCACGCCATGCACCGAAGCTGTGGGCCGTCGCAGAGGCACACAGCTCGGCGCTGGCTGCACTTGATGCGCTCAAATCCCCCCTGGCAGAGGCCGCCACAACCGGGGACGACGCGTGGGCTTGGGTCCACAATGAGCACCGCGGGCCGGGTTTTGAAGGCGAATCGACGCTTGTGCCCGACGGTGACGGCTGGCGGCTGACGGGCCGCAAGGCCGCGCTGCCGCTCGGCCAAAGCACCCGCTATTTGCTGGCCTCTGCTCGCCTCGACGGTGAAGCTGCGCTGTGCATTGTGCCCGGCAATTCGGAAGGTATCGCGTGGCATGGGCAGCGCCTCAGTGCCGCACCTACCCTTGACGCAGCAAGCCCCGAATTTGACTGCCGTCTGCCAGCTGGCGCTCTTGTGGCGCGCAGCACCGAGGCCGAGCGCGCGACAAGACGCGCCGAGCTGCGCGCGGCGCTCGGCGGCGCCGCTGGCGGGCTCGGCCTGATTGAAACGGCGCTGGCCGCCGCGCAAGAGTATGCGATGGGCACCCTCGTCGGTGGCCGCAAATTGGCGTCGAAGCAACATACCCACTTTACGATCGCCGATATCAAGGTCGATGCCGACAGCCTCCGGCGCACCCTTGACAAGGCTGCCGACCGCTGGGCCGACGGGCACGCGGATGGTGACGACCTTGTGGCCATTGTGCGCTGTTTTGCCGGTCGGCAGGTACCCGTGTCTTTGCAGCGCGGCGTCGATGTGCTCGGCGCCTTCGGGCTGGACGACGACCATCCGCTTACGGCGGCCCAGCGCGCTGCGGCTTTCGTGGCCATCGCTGGCGGTCCCACCGAGGCTTGGGTCGAACACCTCGCCGCCGGATCCCTGAACGCCCTGCGCTAAAG
>CAZUAB010000030.1:0-6796 GCA_964617795.1 uncultured bacterium | reverse complement strand
CCCCCCAACCCCGACGCAACGAAAACTCCGCGACCAAAAGCAGCACGCCAAGCAGCCACCACCACGGCATCTCGTGAACCGGCTCAATGCGGCGCGCCGTGACACTCGACGCTTTCGATTGCAGGGCAGTCAACAAGCCTGGATCGTCGGCATCACCCAGGTCGGCCAGCTGCGCACCCCGCTCCGCTGCCCAGCGCTGCCAAGCCTCGCGCGGCTCCGCGGAACCCGTGCGTTCCTCAAGCGGCAGCTCGGCAATCAATGGCTCGGGTGCCTCATGGCCATCCACCCGCAGCCGCCACGTTGCGGCCTCCTTGGGCAGGCGTATCGTGAACTTGCCCCCGTGTAGTGTGACCCGTTCTGCGGCCTCGCCTGCCTCGTCGATCAATTCGGCCACACCCGCCTCTGCGAGCTCAACCACCCCCTCAACCATCGCCCCCGGCAAGGCACGCGACTGCTGCCATCGCACGTGCAGATCTTCGAATTGGGGGTCGCCGGCAAGCCAGCGCAATAGGCGCGTCCATAAGTCGGCAACCGCCGCGCGGTCCGTGGCCTCACCAAACGCGGCCGCACGCCACAGGCGGTCCGTCAGAATCGCCGCGGTGCGTCCTTCGCCGTGGCGGCCGACAACGACCGCCGGTTGCTCTCCTGCCCACCAAACAACGCGGTCGCCCTCCCCCGGTGTCGCAGCGACGACGCGATCAATCAAACCGGCGCCCGACGGCGGCTGCGCGCCGAACCATTCGCCCCAGCGTGCGTCACGCGTGATTGGCGCTTTGATCGGCCACCACATCGCTGGCAGCGCCCAGCGTACCGGCAGCACCGGCGCAAGTGGGGTCCGCTCGTACCGCCCAAAGCCGAACGACTGCTCGCCGGCCGTCATCACGAAGCCGCCACCGTCCCGTTCAACAAAGCGAGCCAAGTTTTCGAGCAAAGTGCGCGCAATCCCGGGTGGAAAATAGGGTGCATGGTCGAAATTCTGGAACACGACGACGTCGAACTTGGGCAGTTCCTCGGTAAACAGCTTCTCGGTTGGAAACGGAATCAGGCTCAACTCGACATCCGGAGCACCCGGACGATCGTCGATGGTTCGGAGAATCTGAAAACTGACCAGATCGACAACCGGATCCGCCCGCAGCAACTCGCGCACAAGACGGCTCTCCCAGTCCGGGCGCCCGACCACATGAAGCAGTCGCAAGCGATCTCTGAGCACACGCACGGGCAGACGCGTGGCATGGGCCGCCGCCACCAGTGGTTCGCCGTGCTGCACGAGTTCGACAAGCAGCACCTGGTCACCCTCTCGTACGGGCAGCACGTCGAGGGTAACGGTGGTCACGGCCTCGCCGCGCAGGAAGGTCAACGGAGCCTCGCCCAGAATACGCTCACCGTCACGGACCCGCACGATCCCGCGATCTGGGCCGCCACGAACCCGCCCCACACCGACCTCGACGCGCAGTGGTGAACGCACAAGTGCGTAGGCATCTGAACGCACATTTTGCAGCCAAACGGGACTGGGCCGCGGGTCGGCACTGGGCAGCAGCACGGCCGCCACCGGTACAGTCACCGCTCCGCCGGTGTGCAATGAGGGGTCGGCGCCGTCGGTGACCAAGATCGTAATCAGATCGTCGGACACGTCCAGTGCTGGTAGCGCCGCCAAGTCTTCGATCATTCGCGTCGGTCCACCAGGCACCAAGTCCGTCGCCGCCCCTGGAGACCAAGCCATGGGTAAGCCGCGGCCGACGTAGGTGCGCACCTGCACCTCGCCGAAGCCGGCAAGCCCCGTACGGAGCGCCTGTACCGAATCGTCCAGCTCGGCGGCCAGTTCGGTGCGCCCGGCCACAGATCCGGTACCATCGCTGAGAATGAGATAACGGGCTGGACGCGGTTCGCGGATCTCGTGCCAGGCCTCGAGTCCGAAGAGTACCGGTACGAGCCAAGCTAGCACGGCAAACCGAGCCGCGAATAGCAGGGCGGGGCGTCGCGTTGCACGCCACTCGAGTACCGCGACCCCCGCGACCGTGGCAAGGAGCACCGCCAAGGCGATCCAAGCCGGCCCGAGAGCTTGTGACCACTGCCAACCGTCGACTTCGATCATCGTTGGCGCTGCCGCCGCTGCAAGATGAACGGTAGATGAATGGCATCGTTCTTGTAATCCCACGTCGCCGCATACATCAGCAGATTGATGCCCTGCCGACGCACAAGTTCGCGTGCCTCGGGCGGCATCGAAACCGCGTAGCCCCCGACGGCGTCGCGGGACAGCCCACGCACCAGGTTGGGGATGAGCAGCACATGCTCCTGATTCCACATGCGCTGGCCGTAAAGCGTCCCCACCATATCGGGATCCACCCATTCGTCGAGCAAAAAGAAGGTGCGAAAGAGAACATGCCCACGGCCCAGCGTCGTCAGCGGTTCCACAAATCCGAGGCCGGCAAGATCTTCGGAGAGCCGGGTACGGACCCGCTCGACTTCGGCCGCGCCACCGCACGCCTCGACGATCAGTGAGCCGTGCGCGCGCAAAAACGTGGCGATCTTTGCCGCCAGGGCAGGTTGAGCAGACAGCTCGGGCGGGCGGCATCCCGCCCACCAGACCAGCGGCGCCGCTGGTTCACTGGTCGACCACGAAAACAAAAACGGCTCCGGCGCAAATGAAAGGCTCGTGCGCTGCGCCGTGACTCGTAGGAGATCAGCCAAGCCGGCAAGCTGCCCGGCCGACGGCGCCGATTCCTGGGGCACGACAAGGCGCATCGGCAACTCCTGCGCCCAGGACGGTGCTGCGGCACCAATCCCTACCATCGCACAAACCATGGCGACGACACCGCGCAACCGGCGGCTCCGCAGAACGCCGTAGACAAGATGCGCGATCCACAACATCACGGCAACGAGCAGGACAAGCAGTGTCCGATCGTGGCGCACGGGCGGCGCCTCTGCCGCGCCGCTCGGGCCGCTGCGCAGAACCTGCAGGTCAAGGGCGGCCCCAACGGTTGCCTCGGCGGGGTCAAAGCGGGTCGACACGAGCAGCGGGCGCCCCTCTCGGTCGCGGCCCTGCCACCAGCCGATCCAGCGCCCAGCGGCGCCGTCATCCCATAGTGCCTGCACCCGCCGCAGTTCTGCGCGCGGACGAGGCGGCGCCGCCTCGAGCTCTGCCGCCGCAGCACGCAGGTCGAGCACATCAAAAAGAGCCAGCCAAAGCGGCGCCCAGACGGCCGTCGTCGCCAGGTTCCCCCATTCGGGATCGGGGTCGACGAGCCAGGTCCAAACCTGACCCGCACCAAGGGGGTGGCGTACTAGGACCGGCAATCCACCCGCCACCTCAAGATGGACTTCCGCACCCGGCAAGGGCTCAGCGAGTGGCCGCACGCGGCGGACCTCGAGCGTCCGCCAAGGCAGATCGCGCAGCGCGCTCAGACGGGCAGTCAAGCGGGGCGTCGGCACAACACGGGGCGTTGCCGCAGGCTGTGACTCGTGGACCCAGCCCGGCACCAACTCACCATCCACGGGGCCGGCGGAGGCGCTCGCGCCGGGAAAGGCAATCAAGGTGGCACCACCACGCACCGCAGCGGCCAGTTCGGCCCGTGCTGCGGCGGGTAACTGCTCCGGGCGCCAAACGACACGGATGTGCCGCTCACCGGCCGCGTCTGCGTCATCGCCGACCCGCAGCCGTTCCCCCGCCGAAAACAAGAGCGCCAGCAACCGATGTTCGACGGTTGGCGGAAAGGCCCCCTGCAAAAGCACACGCGGCAACTCCGAACGCGGGATCCAAACCGGTACGGCATCATCGCCGGCAAAAATGTCGCCAGCTTCGGTCCGCACCACGAGTTGGCCCAGCTCGGACGGCGCCAGCAGCTCAACGGTGAAATGCCCGTTCTCCAACGCCAGATCAACCGGCGGCCGCCGCGGCGTCAGCCATTCGATGCGGACGGACGAGACCGGTCGGTCTCCCACAACGCTGCCGCTGAGCCGCAGCAGGTCGCGCTCGCCGCTCAATTCCAGTGGACCGACGGCCGCATTGCCCGTTGGATCGCTACGCCCGACCCCCAACCAGCGTACGCTCATGCCCGGCCAGTCGTCGGCGCCGGTCGGCGCCGGTTGGTCACTGACGACAATCAAATCGGCATCGTCGGCCAGTCCCTGCAGACAGGCCGCCCAATCAACCGTACCGGCTGTCAACTCGCGCTCGATTCGGGCGAGCAAGCTGCCCTGGGCCAACTCGTCGGCGGCCAACAAGCGCACAACGCCGTCAGACCGACAACCCAGAATACCGGCATGTGCGGCACGCCCCGTAGCAAACAAGCCGGTCAAACGCTGGGCGGCCCGGTCTAGAGGGCGGTCCCCGTTGGCGCCGAGCCCCATGGATGCGGACAGGTCCACCAACGCGAGGGGCCGGTCCAGCCCCAACAGCTCTGCTGCGCTGTCGCCCGGGCGCAAACACCCGGGTCCGGCCGCCGCCAAGCCCAGCGCCAGCAGCGCAGCCGCGCGCAGGATGAGCAGCCATGGTTCCTCAAAACGGCGTCGACGCGGCGACTCCGCGTCCGGCTGGGGCAAGAAGCGCCAAGCCGCGAACCGCAGTCGCCTTGGGCGCGTTCGGGTCCACCAATGCAAGGCCACCGGCGCCAAGGCCGACAGTCCAAGCAGGAGTAACGCAGCTCGGCTCACGGCCGCGTCCCGGCAGTCAAGAACCTGAGCGCCGCCAGCCAATCGGCTGGACCGACGACGGTCAAAAACTCAACACCGGCAGCCGTGGCAGCATCATGGACCGCCTGCTGGTGTACATCCAGGGCCGCACGATACCCGTCGCGCAGGTCGACGCCGCGAGCTTCGATCGCCGCGTCGCCGTCTTGCCAAGCGACAAACCGGCGCACCTCGGAAATCGGCAACTCGACCTCGTCGACGTGCAATACCTGCAGCGCACGAACCGTAACCCCCAAAGAAACAGCCTGTGCCCATTCTGCCAGCACCGCAGGGGCGGCCGGATCGAGCCAGTCACCAAGCAGCCACGCAAGTTCCACGCCGCGCGAGGAGGCCGGTGTCGGCAACGTCGCCTCACCGTGTGCCAACACGTCAAGCCAATCACGCAACCCTGCCCGGCCACCGCGCGGAACAGACATCTCATTCTGTCGCGCCACGGCCACGGCGTGCCCCTGCACTGCCGCTGCCTGCACGGCGGCGGCCCCAATCGTCGCCAAAGCCGCCCGTTTTTGGGGGCTAGGACGGCCATCTTCGAAGTCGGGGTAGCCAAGGCCCGGCGTGTCATCGAGACCCATGCTGATTCGCAAGCGCGCCTCTCGCTCGACTTCACGTACGAGCCAGCGGCCGACACGGGCCGAGCCGCGTGGATCCAGTCTGCGCAAAGGGTCGCCGGGCCGGTATTCGCGCAGTTCACGGAACGTTGTACCATCGCCGGATCGGCCCGTGCGTTGACTGCCAGCCCACCGTGCGCCCGACCGATGAGGAATGACAATCGGTGTGCGCCGGCTCATAAGATCGGCAAGTACATCCTCGTCGATCTGGGAGGTCTCAGGCGGGTACACGCTCAGAGTGGCAACCGTACCGCATCGCGCACAGCCGACAACACCTCGGGCATGCCGATACCAGCGCGCTCGGCCCGTGGATGCAACACCACGCGGTGCGAAAGCACCTCGGGCAGCCATTCCAGCACGTCTTCGAGCGCGGCCTCGGGGCGGCCCGCCAGCAAAGCGGCGGCCTTGGCGGCCATGACCAAGACCTGCCCGGCCCGCGGACCGGCGCCCCACGCCACAGCCTCGCGCACGAGTATGGGGGCCTCGTCGTCAGGGCGGGTCGCTCGCACAAGGCGCACCACGACGTCGATCACCTCGTCGCGAACGGGAACCCGCGGCACGAGGTCCTGCAATGCCAGCACCCCCACGGCGTCCATCACAGGCATGATTGGCGGTTCCTCGCCGGCCGTTGTCCGACGCAAGATCTCGCGCTCCTCAGCGCCCTCTGGGTACTCCAGCGTGACGCCAAACGCGAAGCGGTCTAGCTGCGCCTCGGGGAGAGGGTACGTCCCTTCTTGCTCGATCGGGTTCTGTGTTGCCAGCACCAGAAACGGCTGTGGCAGCGGATGCGACTGCCCCCCCGCCGTGACGTGCCGCTCCTGCATCGCCTCGAGCAGCGCCGACTGCGTACGTGGTGGCGTACGATTGATCTCGTCGGCAAGTACCAAATTGGCAAAGATCGGGCCCCGCTCGAAACGCAGCCGGCGGCCCTCACCCACGCCACCTTCGAGCATTTCTGCGCCGGTGATGTCGGAGGGTAGGAGATCCGGCGTAAACTGGATCCTGGCAAACTCGAGTTGCAAAGCCGAAGCCAGCGACCGCACACTGCGTGTCTTGGCGAGCCCCGGGACGCCGGTGAGCAGCGCATGCCCCTGCGTCATCAGCGAAAGGAGCAGCGTATCGACAAGACGAGTCTGGCCGACGATCCGCTTGGCCACCTCGGCGCGCACGGCTACCAAACCAGCCAGTGCGGCCTCCCGTCGTTCTTCAGCGTTCCCGATTTCGGGCTGCATGCCAGACCTCCCGCGCCGTCGACCAGCGCCGTATCAATTCCGGATTTCCCGTACGGCGCGCGGACTCCGCCAAGCCGTCGAGAACCTCGCTGTGAAAGGGTGCGATCCCGAAGGCCGTTTCGAAACGCTTCAGCGCCTCCGGTGGATCGTCGCGAAACAGGGCAATACGGCCAAGCAGCCAGTGTGCAGTCGCGCGATCGGGGTCCCGCACGAGCAGCCCCACCAACTCCCGCTCCGCCTCAAGGTAGCGGGCACCGACCATCAAGGCCT
>CAZUAB010000029.1:0-20977 GCA_964617795.1 uncultured bacterium | reverse complement strand
GCTCAAAGACGGCCTTGCGGTGGCTCATGCCAAAGAAGCCTTCGGGGCCGTGGTAGGCGCCCATGCCCGAGGCGCCGACGCCGCCGAAGGGCAAGTCGTCCTGGACCACATGCATGATCGTTTCGTTGACGCAGGCGCCGCCCGAGGTCGTGCGCGCCAGGACATCGTTCACACGTGACCGGTTGTGGTCGAAGTAATACAGGGCCAGCGGGCGCGGGCGTGCATTGACAAAGGCAATGGCCTCGTCTAGGGTCTGGTAGGGCAGAATCGGTAGCACCGGCCCGAAAATCTCGTCTTGCATGACGCGCATATCGTCGCGCACACCCACGAGTAGCGTCGGCGCAATTTTACGGCTGGTAGGGTCAACCGTCTCATCGCTGGGCTTGACCTCGATCACACGGGCGCCGCCGGCGCGGGCTTCTTCGATGTAGCCGGTCAGCCGCGCATAGTGATGATCGTTGAGGATTGCGGTGTAATCTTCATTGGTGGCGATGGTCGGGTAGCGACGAGTCAGCGCCGTCTGCAGCGCCTGCACCATGGCCTCGATCTTGCCTTCGGGCACCAGTAGATAGTCCGGCGCTATACATGTCTGGCCGGCGTTGAACCACTTGCCGGCGGCGATGCGCTCAGCCGCTTCTTCAAGTGGGTAGTCGTCGGAGATGATCGTCGGCGATTTGCCGCCCAGTTCCAGTGTTACCGGCACCAGATTGGCCGCTGCCGCGCGCATGATGTGGTGGCCGACGGGTGTCGAACCGGTAAAGAGCATGTGGTCGAAGGGCAGATGAGAGAAGGCCGAGCCCACCTCGGGCCCACCGGTAACGACGGCAAACTCCTCGGGGCGAAAATAGCGGGACACCAGTTCAGCGGTCAATGCAGCCGTACGCGGTGTTAGCTCCGATGGCTTCATGAACACGCGGTTGCCGGCGGCCAAAGCTGTAGCGGCCGGTACCGCCGCGAGGTAGAACGGGTAATTCCACGGCGAAATAACGCCGACGCAGCCGAGCGGCTGCGTAATGATCCGAGCCTTGCCCGGGCCAAAGGCCAAGGCGGCGCTGCGTTTTTCGGGCCTCATCCAGCCACGCAGCCGCTTGCGCGCATAGCGGATGTAGCTGAGAGACGACAAGATCTCACTAATCACCGTCTCGACGCGCGAGCGGCTGCCGTAGTCGGCAATCACTGCATCGGCAATGGCGTCTTGATTCTCCTTGATCAGCCGGGCCAGCCGGTCCAGACGCTCGATGCGAAGCTCCGCACTGGGGAAGCCCTCGGCCAAATAGTCGGCACGCTGGCGATCGAGCGTTGCACGCATGGCAGCGGCTACGTCGCCCTCGGTGGCTTCATCAATCTTCGTCGCGGGCATTGCGTTCAAGGTGGCTCCGATCCCGATGTCTCATGAAAAGAAGATTCGTTTTCCTCATGGTACTCTGCGGGACGACATGACGTCAATGCAGCCGCCCACCAGCCGCTTCGCCCTGCTGCCGCTCTTGTGGCGGGTCGGGATCGTGCTGGCCATTGCCGTTGCCGCGCCGGCGGGCGCCGCCAATACCATCCGTAAAGATACATTCAATTTCGGCCACCAGTTCGGTTACCTCTACAGCCGCATCGAAGATGCCGAGCTGCTTGCGGCGGGGGAATGGCGCTTTGAAACTGGGTTTGTGGCGTACCATACCCGCCGGATGCCGCTTGTTCGCAATCCCGATTGGCAGCGCCGCACCTTGCTGACGGTGCCGGGGCGGTTGGAGGTTGGGCTCGCGCCGATCGTCACCCTGCAACTCGACAGCGACCTTGTCGCCGAATTGCCGTATCGCGATATCCATCAGATTGGCGGCAATTCGCCTCGTGTTCGCACGCGCATTCGCCTGCTTACCGATACCGGGCGTCGGCCAGCGCTGGCGCTCACGCTCGGCGTTAAGTTCTCGAGCGCCAAGCCCTACACGCTCTGGGATGAGCGCATGAACTACGACGACTCCAACGGTCTGGCCGGCATCGGCACAGGCGTGGCCGATTACTTCATCATTGTTTCGGCGTCCAAGCGCGTCGGCCCGCGCCATCGGTTTTTGGCGCGGGCCGGTTTGGCACCCGTCGGCGATCCTTCACAGGCGCTTGAACGCGGTGGTTCGCAGGCTGACCAGATCCCCTACGGCTTGTCGTGGATTTACAGCCCGGTTCCGGCGTGGCAAACGCGGGTGGAATGGGTCGGGTTTTGGGGCGCTCTGAAGACGACCCGCTTGGATCATTACAGCGTCGCCCGCGCGGTGGTCGAACGCCGCTGGTCGCGGGTGTGGCTGGCGCTACGCGGTGAACGCGGTCTAACGCGCGAAAGCGACGACTGGGTGGGTGGCGCGCAGGTCACCGTGGTCTGGCAACGCGCCACCGGTCCCGCCGCTGTGGCGTCAGTCGGCGCCGAGGGCGAGCAGCCGGGCGTCGAGCCGGTCAAAATAGGCGTCGAGTAGGGCGGCGGCACGGTCGCCTTCGCCCGCCTTGGCGGCCGCAAGCACGGCGCGCCACGCTGGTCCATAGTCATCGGGTGCGATGCTTGCAATGGGCATGGCGGCCGCCAGACCCGGCACCACGGCGTCGAAGCGATTGATGAGCCATAAGCCGGGCAGAAAGCCGCCTGCCTCGCAGACAGCGCGGATGAGTTCCAGATCGGCGGCCAGGAATCGCTGTGGGTCTGCGGCGTAGCGGATGGCTTGGAGCAGCGAAGCCTCGACACGCAGCAGCGCATCCGGCGGGGCGCTCGCCAGCCAACGGGCAGCTTCGACGACGAGGTGACGCCGCAATCGCAGGGCGGTCACCAAGAAGCGTGGGAGATCGAAACCGGGCGGAACGTGCCGCACGATCCACGGCAGAAGCTCAAAGCGCCCGTCACGGCGCCAGTCACGTACGCGGGTGCCCGATCCCTGTTGCGGGCTGATCAGGCCGAGTGCATCGAGGCGTTGCATCGCTTCGCGCAGGGTGGCGCGGCTGACGCCGAGTTCGCCTGCCAGTTCTCGTTCCGGCGGCAAGAGCCCGCCGATGGGTACGGCGCCGCCAAGGATACGGGCAACCAACGTATCAAGTACCACATCGGCTCGGGTGCGGGTTGTAGACGGGGACATCCAAGCAGAGTACTCCGGCCGCGTCTACGGGTCAAATTGCGCACTTGCCAACACGGGGTATAGGAATTGCCAAGCTCGGACGGTTGTGGCACAATGACCGGGTGCGACCCCATCTGGACAACCTCCCCGACGACGTGCTGACGACTTCTTTTGGCTTCCCAGCCTTTCGACCGGGGCAATTTGAAGTCGTCCACGACATCTTACGGGACCGCGACACTCTGGCCGTCATGCCCACCGGGGGCGGAAAATCGGTCTGCTATCAAGTCCCGGCCCTGTGCCGCCCGGGGTTGACCTTGGTCGTCTCGCCGCTGATTGCCCTGATGGAAGACCAAACCCAGGCCCTGCAGGCGCGCGGCATTGCGGCCGGCTGCATCCACTCCGGGCAAGATCGCAGTCGTAAAGGTGATGTTTTCGCGGCGATGCGCGACACGGACCGGTTTCTCCTCTACTTGTCCCCCGAGCGCGTGCAGGTACCGGCCTTTCAGGAATGGTTCCGCCGCCAGGAGGTCAACCATGTCGCCATTGACGAGGCGCACTGCATTTCGCAGTGGGGTCACGATTTTCGGCCCGACTACACAAGGCTGGCGGCACTGCGTGAGTTGCAACCGGATGTACCAATTTTGGCGCTGACGGCCACCGCCACACCCGAGGTTCTGGACGACATCGCACGCCAGTTGGGCATGCAAAAACCCGCCCGCCATGTGTTCGGCTTCTACCGCTCCAACCTCTATTATCAGGTCGAACCCTGCGAGGATGACGGGCAAAAAGGTGCCTGGCTGCGGGAGGCCGTTCGCGCCACGCCGCGGGGGCGCATCATTGTTTATTGCGCAACGCGGGCCCAGACCGAGCAATTGGCGGCGGAGTTGGGGCGGCTGATCCCCAAGGTCGGTTTCTACCACGCCGGTCTACCCACCGACGAACGTGAGCGCATTCAGGCGGCCTACGGGCGCGGCGAACTCCGTGTGCTGTGTGCGACGAATGCATTCGGCATGGGCATCGATCACCCCGATGTGCGCTTGGTCATCCATTGGGCTATTCCCGGTACGTTGGAGGCGCTTTATCAGGAAATGGGCCGTGCCGGCCGTGATGGCGACGAATCCACCTGCCTCGTATTGCTCAGCCGGCGGGACATGGTTTTGCAACGCTGGTTCATTGACCAAGGCGACGCCCCGTCCGATCTGCGCCGACGGCGCAAAAAGGCCCTTGATACGCTGATCCGATTCGCTGAGGGCGGCGACTGCCGCCATGCCGGCATCCTCACCTATTTCCGCGATTCGCGACGCCTCGAAAGCTGCGGCCACTGTGACGCTTGTGACCCCGACTCCACACGGCGTATCCGTCTCGAAGACATCCCCGCGCCGCGTCGTCGCAGCAAAGCGCTGCGTGATCGGCGCCTCACAGTGGACGCCAAACAAGCGCTGGATGGCGTCGATCTTGAGCGATTTGCCGCAATCAAGGACTGGCGTCGTCGCGTTGCCAGCGACGCCGGTATGCCGGCGTTCATGGTGATGAGCGACAAGACCTTACGGGCGATCGCCGTGCACAATCCCAGCACAATCGAAGAATTGGCCCGGATCCAGGGCATGGGCGAAAAGCGTCTCGACCAGTTCGGCGCAGCGCTGATACGGGTGCTCGGCGAGGTTGGCTGAGCCCTTGGCGGCGCGCCGGTCTCGCCCCTCGCGCCGCGGGGCGTGACCGCGGTATCATGAGCCACGAGGAGCCCACGAATGAGTACGTTTTGCCAGACGAGTCGGCCTGATATCGAGTATCCCTGCCGCTGGGAGTATCGCATCATCGGCGAGAGCGAGGCCGACATCCGTACCGCGATCGCCACGGTGGTCGGTGCCCGTGAATACACGATTGCTCCGTCTCACGCGTCTGCTGGCGGGCGTTATCTCAGTTTCGCCATCGAGGTCGCCGTGGCCGATGAGGCCGAGCGGTTGGCCGTGTTTGCAGCATTGCGAGAGCATGCGCACGTTCGCTACGTTCTTTAATCGACCGCTCCGCACACGCCAACAAGAACGTTAGCATCTCTTGACAGTATGGAGGACCACGCAATTTGACAGTATCGAGTATTTACTGGATAATACTTCACAGGTAAAGTGTTTTACCAGAAACAGAACCAGGGAGGTTCCACTATGCTTCGTCCCATTTCTTTTGCGCTCGTTTTTGCTCTTGCTGCGGCGGCTGCGCCTGTTGCGGCGTCCGACACATGGGTGGTCGATGCGTCTCACACCGGCGTCGAGTTTTCGGTACGCCACATGATGATCACCAATGTCAAGGGCTCATTCGCAACCTTTGACGGTGTGCTCGAATACGATCCCAAGAAGGTGACCAAGACCAAGATTCAGGGCACTATCGACGTGGCGTCGGTCAACACAGATGACGCCAAGCGTGACGAACACTTGCGTTCGGCGGATTTCTTCGACGTGGCGACGCATCCCAAGATGACCTTTGAAAGCACCAAGGTCATCAAGGATGGCGACGGGTACGTGGCCGTCGGGAACCTGACTCTGCGCGGCGTGACCAAGGAAGTCCGGATGCCCGTCGAGTTTTCTGGCCCGATCAAGGATCCGTGGGGTAACGATCGGATCGGTTTCTCGGCCTCGACAACGATCAATCGCCAAGATTTCGGCGTCAAGTGGAACAAGACACTCGATGCGGGCGGCGCCGTGGTTGGGGACACCGTGCGTATTTCGATCGATGGCGAAGCCATCAAGCAGACTGCCAAGTAAACACCGCAGCACCGGTGACCGAGCGCTCGTCGCTCGGTCACCGGTGCTTTTTACGCCGAGGAATCCAGCCCATGCGCAGCTACCGTGATACGCCAACGCTCGGCTTGCTGAGGAGTCTGGTGCGCGCCGCGCAGCAATTGCAGACGTGGCTGCATGAGAATGCTGCAGGGTACGGGCTTTCAAGCAGCGAGTTCGATCTTGTCTTGACGCTCGGCAACACCGAGGGCCTAAGAATGTGTGATGCGGCTACGCGCATGCTGACCTCGGCGCCCAATCTAACCCGAGTGGCCAAGCGCTTGGAGGACCGGGGGTTGGTCGAACGTCGGCGCAGCTCCGAGAGTGACCGTGAAGTCATTGTCCGCCTGACACCCGCCGGAATCGCTCTGTTTGAAGCCGCGTACCCCCAAGCATACCAGCTATGGCGGGAGCGGTTTGACGCCCGCCTGACCGAACGGGAGCAGGCGGATTTGGCGGCGCTGCTGGTCCGCCTGAGCGCCGCCGTTACCTGAATGGACCACCGGTTCAATTGCGGCCCTGGCTTGCCGCGCCTGCTACACTAGTGGTGAACCCCCAGCTCTGGAGGATGCCATGGGTATGCTGATCGCGTTAGGAATCGCTGCTGTCTTCGTCTTGTGGGCCGTTGCCGCTTACAACGGGTTGGTCGGGGGCCGCAATGCCATCCGCAACGCCTGGAGCCAGATCGATGTACAGCTTCGACGCCGCCACGACCTCGTACCGAACTTGGTCGAAGCTGTAAAGGATGCGATGGACTTCGAGCAGGAAGCGCTTACCCGCGTCATCGAGGCTCGCAATCAAGCCGTACGCGCACATGACGGTGACCCCAAGGCGATGGCCGCAGCCGAGAGTGTGCTTGGCCGGGAGTTGGGCCGTCTACTGGCGGTTGTCGAGCAATACCCGGAACTCAAGGCGCACGCTCACGTCGCGCGTCTGCTCGAAGAGTTGACGACGACCGAAAATCGCATTGGTTTCGCTCGCCAGTATCACAACGACAACGTCCTGCTCTACAACAACCGGGTGCAGATGTTCCCCTCATCGATCATCGCGAATCTCGGCGGATTCAAGCTCGAGAGCTATCTTGAAATTGATGATGGCGCCCGTGCCACGCCGCGCGTCGACCTGCGCTGAGGCACGCGGGGCGCGCGGTGCTGATTCGGCTGCCAGGTTCGGTACCCGACTTCCGGGCTCTCCAGGCAGCCAACATGCGCCGTTCGTGGTTGGCGCTCTCTGTGTTGTGGGCCTTACTAGGCACGGCCGGGGCCGGAATCGGGATCGCGGTGGTGGCTTGGGAAGGTGTACGACCGCATTGGCATGGCGGGGTTCTGGGCGCCGCCGTCGGCATGATGCTGGCGCTTTTGGCAACCATCGTGGCCTTTATGCGCGGCGAGACAGCCACCTTGGCCATGCTGCGCGCAGAAGACCCGCCAACTGACGACGCGCGGCGGATCCACAATGTGCTGGATGAACTGATTTTGGCAGCCGGTGTGCGCCGGCCGACCCTGCATTGGATCGATGATCCGTTTCCCAATGCGTGCGCAATCGGTATCCACGGTCACCCGGGCCATATTTGCGTTACCCGCGGGCTGGTCGAAATGCTGGAGCGTGACGAGCTTGGCGGCGTCGTTGCCCATGAACTTGCCCATCTACGGCACGAGGATGCGGCCTTTGCGACGGTCACCGCGACGCTGTACGGCTCTTTCTATTTTCTGCGCGAACTGTCAGCCGACCTGATCGAAGTCTCGATTCTACGCAATATGCGCTCACACGAGCCGCGCACCTCGGTTGGCCGCCATAGCAAGCACATGCCGCTGGGTGTTGTTGTTGGCATCTTCGGCTGGGTCATCTTCTCGCTGATGAGTGTTGTGGCCTATCTGGTCGTGCTCTCCGCCAGTCGTTCGCGCGAGTGGATGGCCGACATGGCGGCCGTCGAAATCACCCGGGATCCGGCTGCGCTTGCCGATGCGTTAGAAAAAATTGCCGGCTCCGGGCGGCGTTCATTTGCTGCGAGCCGTGCGGTGCAGCACCTCTATTTCGTCAATCCGTTTCGGGCCGGTGCGTCGTCGTTCGCCCTGCTCAGCACGCACCCGCCAATCGAAGAGCGGGTCCGCTTGCTGCGGCAGATGAGCGGGTCGCCGGCAAAGGCGGGCGGGTCCGGCCCTACGTGATTGATGCTCCCGGTCAGGGGTGTTATCCTTAAGTCTTTCCCGCACGCCGCCTTTTCGCGGTCGGCGGCCTTATCGTACGGAAGACCGCTTGGGCATCCGCATCACCATTGCAGGTTTGGAAAAAGTGTACCGCAAGGGACCGGAGACCGTGCAGGTACTGCGCGGCGTCGACCTTGAGCTGGCGCCGGGTGCGGCCGTTTCGGTAACGGGCGTCAGCGGTGCCGGTAAGAGTACCCTTTTGCACATTCTCGGGACACTGGATCGTCCGACCGGAGGTACTGTGCGTTTCGACGGCGAAGACGTATTTGCCCGCAACGACCGCGACCTGGCGGCCTTCCGCAATCGCCACGTAGGTTTTGTGTTCCAATTTCACCACCTGCTCGAGGATTTCGATGCGCGTGAGAATGTGGCGTTCCCGCTCTTGCTTCGTGGTGCATCCCGACGCGCGGCGCTGCTGGAGGCCGGCCGGGCGCTCGAGCGCGTAGGACTTGCCGCCCGAATTGCCCACCGGCCGGCCGAGCTGTCGGGAGGCGAGCAGCAGCGTGTAGCGATCGCACGGGCGCTGGTGGGTCGGCCCAGCCTGTTGTTAATGGACGAGCCGAGCGGCAACTTAGATAGCGGGACGGCGGACGACATCCATGAGCTGATTGAAAGCACGGCACGTGAGGCGGGCGCGACGCTCGTCGTGGTCACCCACAATGCGGAACTTGCGGCAAGGCTGCCGCAGCATCTGGACATGCATGGCGGGCGTCTCGCTGCGGCCTGAGGGCCAGCGTGGGAGCCTGCGCCGGCGGTTCACCGCGACGCTCGTGGCGTCGCTGGTCGTGGCACTGCCGGGTCTGGCCGCGGCGGCCGATCTGGTCGGGCTTCGCCGCGTTGACGCCGAGCTCGTGCGCGGCTTCGTCGAGCCGGTAACCGCCGGCGCGACACGCGAAGCTGTGGCCTCGGCGATCAGCCGCCTCTACGATCTGGGTTATTTTCGGCGCATTGAAGTGCGCCGCGAAGAGGGCCAGTTGATCTTTGTCTTCGAAGAGCGCCCCTTCGTGCAAGAGGTCGTACGAGTCGGGATCGACGAACTGTCCAAGGAAAAGGTCGACGGCGCAGTCAAGATTCGCTCCGGCGCCTTTCTCGATCCGCAGGCCGTACGGGATACGCGCAGCGCCCTCGACGCCCTCTATCGAGACGAGGGATTTAGCCGCACGGATGTCATGGTACGCAGCGAACCGCTGGCCGACGACGGGGACGTTCGCGTAGTCGTCGAGGCCCGTGAGACGGGCAAGGTGCGCGTCCTTGAAGTGCGACTGCAGGGGCACGCCCATTTTACGGATGACGAACTGCTTGGCCGGCTGGAGACTGCACCCCCGAGCGCCTTGGGTTTGTTCAGCGGCCGAGGCACTTGGAACCGCGACGCCGCCGAGCGGGATCGCTACCGCATCGAGGCGGCCTACCTCGAACAAGGGTTTCTCAAGGTTCAGGTCGAAGGGCCGGCGGTGACATTCACGCCGGACGGCCGTGCCGTCGTCGTTGAGTACAGGGTGCACGAGGGGCTGCAGTACAGTCTGCGCCGGATCGAGTATGCCGGTGACTTGTTCTACCGCCGTGCGACACTGCGTGATTGGTTGGATGTGCCCGACGGCGAGCCGCTCAACCGCCTCAAGCTGGATGAAGGCATCCGTACAACCACCGACGCCTACGCCGAGTACGGATTTGCGTTTGCCCGCGTCGAGCCTGATTTTACGTTTGACGACAACAGCCGCGAGGTTGATGTCACGGTGCGGATCACACGTGGGCCGCTCGTTTACGTGCGACGGATCGAAGTGGTCGGCAATACGAAATCGCGCGACAAGGTGGTTCGCCGCGAACTGCAGATCGCCGAGGGCGAGTTGTTCAGCGGGCGAGCCGTGCGCAACAGTCGCGAGCGCGTCTATGCGTTGGGCTTCTTCGAGGCGGTGACCTTCGAGACGGAGGCCGTCGCCGATGATGAGCTCGATATCCGAATCCGTGTAACCGAACGGCCAACAGGCACAGCCAGCGCCGGTGTTGGTTATTCCAGTCTCGACAGCTTCGTCGGCAACCTCAAGCTCAACTTCGGCAACCTCGCCGGTTACGGCATTCGCCTCGATCTGCAAACCGAATTCGGCAAATTGCGGCAGACCTTCAACGTGTCTTTTACGGACCCCTACTTCCTCGATTCGCCGTTCAGCTTCGGTGTCGACCTGTTCCACAGTCGCCAGGAGTACTTCAGCAGCGTCGGAGGGTACCAAGCCTACAAGCAGACGAATACAGGCGGACGCCTGTCGTTCGGTTACAAGGTGGCCATTTACAATCGTGTTTTCCTCTCGCTGCGTGATGAACTGACGGAGTTCGACGGGCTGCAGCTATCGAGCAATCGCTTTTTTACCGGCGGCGAAACCCGCAGCCTCACCCTCACCTGGCGCCGCGATTCACGCAATCACCCCTACGACCCGACGCGCGGCAATCTTTTTCTGGCCTCGGCCGAAAGTGCGGGGCAGTTCCTCGGCGGTGATCATACCTTTACCAAGTACCGCCTGCTGGTGCAGCATTTTTACAGCTTTGCTCGCGATTATCTGACGCTGGCCGGGCGTGTTGAGGGTGGGTTGGCAACGACCCAGGGTGATCGGGTGCCGTTTGCCGAACGTTACTTCTTGGGCGGCATCCAGACCTTGCGCGGCTACGACTGGCGCACGGTGGGCCCGGCTCTGCGGGTGCCCACAAGCACCCGCGACCCGTTCACAGGCGTGTCACGGGTCTTCACCGGCGGGAACAAGCAGGTGCTGCTCTCCGCCGAATTGATCTATCCGATTTTACCCCCAGCCGGCATCAAGGGCGTCTTTTTCATCGATGCGGGCAACACGTGGCTCGAAGAGGCTGATTGGTTCGACAGCGGACTGCGGCTTGGGTACGGGTTCGGGATTCGTTGGTTCAGCCCAATTGGTCCCCTGCGTTTTGAATGGGGCTTCCCGATCGACCGCCGCCCGAATGAGCGTTCCCGCGTGTTCGAGTTCTCGATCGGTTCGTACTTCTGACCGCGGTGCGCCTACTTACGGGCGCGCCAGGCCAGAAACATCGGGAACTCATCGCGGGCGCGGTTTTCGGCGGCGGCGCGCGGCCCCGAGGTGCTTTGGCGGTGCGAACACCATTCGCCGAGCCGCTCAACAGCCAGGCCCGTGGCGCCAAGGGCATTCACGTACCACGACAGGGGGCGATGAAAGGTCAGGGTTTTCGGCGCGTGCCGTTTGCCGGGGTGCATGTCGATGGCGATTTCGCGTGGCTGCAGGTAGCCATCAAGCCGGCGCGCTTGCAGACCGCGTTCGGCGTCCCACAGCCAATGGCTGTGGCGGGGAATCCGAAAGGCCGGGTGCAGAATGACGCCCACGAATACGCCGCTCGGCGCCAGCCGCGACGCGGCCGTTTCGATCACCTCGTCGGCCGCCCGTACATTCGTCAGGTGCATCACGCTGAGGATCAGGTCGAAGCGTCGGTCCGGCGCCAACCCATCCAGCGTGCAGGCGTCATCGACGCGCCAGTCAATCGACGTTCCGCCGCCTTTTTGTGCGGCCTCGATCATCGCCGGTGAGATGTCGATAGCGGTCGTTTGCCACCCGGCACGGTCCAAGCGGCGGGCGAAGAACCCCTCACCGCAGCCGAGTTCCAGCGCACGACCGGTCGGCAGATCGGCAATCAGCGCATCGACGCCGGGACCGAGTACTTTGGCGTGATGGCTGTCTGGATCGTCGAGGTGGCTGTCGTACCAGCCAGCGACGGCATCCCACGATTCGGTGGCCGGCGCTGCGGCCGCACGGGACAGGCGAGGATGGTCTGGACGCTGACGGCGCGGCCTTGCACCATCGCGTCGTCGTTGGGAATCGGGTCGAGGCGGCATGCAAGGCATGGTAGCAGACGCGAGGTGAGACCGGCGGTCAGGCGTGGTACAATCAGGCCGCACGACGTCGTATTCGTTGCAAGGAGTCCCCGATGTTCATTCGCCCGCTGATCGGCCGCCTGGCCACTGCCTTGTTCCGCTGGAAGCCTGAAGGGGAGCTGCCCAAAGATCCGCGTTTCGTTCTGATCGCGGCGCCACATACCTCCAACTGGGATTTCTTCTTTTTCCTGACGATCGCCTGGGGCCACTACAAGGTGCAGCCCAACTGGATGGGCAAGGCCGAGCTGTTCAAGGGCTGGCGCGGACCCATCATGCGTGCACTCGGGGGTGTGTCGGTCAAACGTGACCGCCGCAACAACTTGGTGCAGCAGCTCGCCGAAAAATTCGCGACGGCGCAGAAGCTGATCTTGACCGTGCCCGCCGAAGGGACGCGCGGCAAACGCGAATACTGGAAAAGCGGGTTCTACCGTATTGCAGAAGGAGCTCAGGTGCCGATCGTGCCCGGCTTCCTCGACTATGCCCGCCGCCGTGGCGGCTTTGGACCGTCTTTTGTCCCGACCGGCGACATGACGGCCGACATGGATCGTCTCCGTGCGTTCTACAAGGACGTCCAAGGCAAGTTTCCCGAGAAGTTTACGTTGCCGCGTCTGCCCGAGGAAGACGGTCTGCCGGTACCGAGCGCAGGCTGAGGATCAGGGCTGGTCGATCTCCCCGCGACCGGTCCACAGCACCTGATACAAGTCGCGGCGCCGATCACGCGCGTTGCGTACCGAGCCCTCGTGGCGCAGGCGGTTCAGCTTGGCCAAGTCGAGATCGACGATCAGGGTCATTTCGGTATTCGGCGTCGTCTCTGCCAGGATCGCGTCGTGCGGGAACGCAAAATCCGAAGGCGAAAACACGGCCGACTGCGCATACTGGATCTCGGCGTTGTCGACTTTCGGCAAGTTGCCTACACTGCCGGCAATCGCGACATAGCATTCATTTTCGATTGCCCGGGCCTGCGCGCAACCACGGACCCGCAGATAGCCATTTTTGGTATCCGTCCAAAACGGCACAAACAGGATCTGCATGCCTTTGGCCGCTTGTAGGCGAGCCAGCTCGGGGAATTCGACGTCGTAGCAGACGAGGATGCCGATGCGTCCGACATCGGTTTCGAATGTCCGCAGCGCATCACCGCCCTTGATCACCCAGTCTTTGTGTTCACTAGGGGTGATGTGCAATTTCCGTTGGGCATCCATCGAGCCGTCGCGGCGGCATAGCCAAGCCACGTTGTAGAGTTCGCCGTCCTCGCCGAATTCTGGGATCGAGCCGGCGACGATATTGATGTTCCAAGCGACGGCCATCTTGGACATGGCCTCGCGAATCTCGGGTGTGTGTTCGGCCAACCAACGAATCGCTTCGGTGGGCCTGTCGGTCGGCGCATTGGCCATCAACGGTGCGTTGAACAGCTCGGGGAAAAGCGCAAAATCGCAACGGTAATCACCAAAGGCGTCGACAAAAAACTCGACCTGCCGCAGCAGCGCTTCGACGGATTCGGTCGGGCGCATCTGCCACTGCACAAGGCCGACGCGGACCTCTGTCTTGGGGGCGCCGACGAGCGGCGGCGCCTTGGGCTTCCAGTAGATGTTGTCCCATTCGAGCAAGGTGGCGTAGCCTTGCGATTCAAGGTCTTCGGGGAGGTAGCCTCGCAGCAGGCGTTTGACCTGAAAATCGTTGGCCAGTTGAAAGGTCAAAATCGGGTCATAGATCTCGCGTCGCCGTACCTTTTCGATATACTCGTGGGGGCTGAGTTCTCCGGCGTGCTCGGTGTAGCGGGGGATCCGTCCACCGGCCATGATCGCCCGCAAGTTGAGTCGGCGGCAAAGCTCCTTACGGGCATCGTAAAGACGTCGCCCCAGCCGCATGTCGCGGTAGTCGGGGTTGACGAATACATCGACGCCGTACAGGATGTCGCCTTCGGGGTCGTGGGTCGTCAGCCAAGCGCCGCCGGTGATTTCGTTGTAGGTGTGGTCGTCCCCGAACCGCGCATAATCCACGATGGCTGAAAACGCAGCCGCGACGATCGTGCCGTTGTCTTCGATCCCGATCTGACCCTCGGGAAACCGCCGCAACTGGGCCGTGAATTTTTCGCGCGGCCAGGCACCACCAAGGTCGGCGTAAACGCGGGCCATGATGTCGGCAACAGCATCGTAGTCGTCGACCGTGAGGTGGCGTAGCCGCAGCCGGGTTTCGTCGAGCCGGGTGGGATCGGCTTTATCGTCGGTTTTTTCGCTAGTCATGCCCGTCATGGTACCAGAGCGGAGTATCGGCCCTGTCTGGGGGCCGATAGCCGTGACGCAAGTGCATTCGGCGGCTATAATAAGCCTCCAATGAATCATCATTGGCTGCCCCGCCATCTTTTGTGTCTTGCTGTGGCGCTGGCGTGGGCCGGTGCCGCCAGCGCTGCATCGCGCGCCGCAAGCAACTCGACCGAGGCCACAGGGCCTGTCACAGAGATTACGGGGAGCACGCTGGATTGCAGCGCCGTCGTGGATCGTTATTTCGTGGCGGCGGTGCCGCTGCTGCTAGATCGCGACGCCGATGCCGCCGTACGGCTTGCCGCCTTGGCCTCTGCCGATCCCTGCCAAGACGCACGGCTCGTGACAATCTGGATACCGCTGGCTGAAGACCAGGTGCTGGGGCCGGCGATCACAAGCCGACTTGCTGCCAGTGAAGATCCACGAGCGGCAGCGCATTTACGCGAGCTTCTGCGGCGCTCGCGTAGCCAGGGCCGCCTGCTGTCGGCACTCGCGGCCCATGGTGCGACGTCGTCCACCGATCTGTTGGCCCGTTGGGCCACCGACAGCACGCTGCCGCGCGGGTTACGGCACGACATCCGTGATGCCTTGGCCGATGCAGATCCTGCGCGTGCCGAGGGATTGCCCGCCCCAGGTCGCCCGGTTCGTGCGCTTGGCCCCGCCTGGGGAGGCGCGTTGGTCGGTGCAACGACGCTGGGTATGTTGGGCTATTTGGGCCAAGATCCGCGCCTTGGGGCCACCATTGGTACGCCTTTGGGCGCACTGGTCGGCGGGGGTATGGGTGCGTTGCTGGCGATCCGCTACGAAGTGACTCCGGCCGCCGCCTTGCGCTTGGGCAGCTATCCCACGTGGGGCCTTTTTTTGGGGAGCGGTTGGGCATGGGCAGTCGACAGCGGGTCCGACGACTCCCTGCTGGAGGCGCGGCTCAATTTTGGCCTCGTCATGGCCGGCACGGGCGTCGGGTTGGGGGCCGCCCTTCTGGATCAAGCCGACGTGCCGATCGGCCGGCAAATGCTTGTCGACTATGGGGCGCTTGGCGGTATGACGACGGCGATGGGTGTCGCCGCCCTCGTACCGGACAGCCACCTATCACGTTGGTCGATGATCAGCGCCGGTACCGTCGGCGGGGGCCTGCTGGCGGCGTTGCACGCGCGGGACGGTCGCCCCGAGGCCTCCGATCGTTTGGCTCTTGCAGCGTGGCCGCTCCTTACTTCCGGTACGTTGCGGTTTACGCATCTGGCGCTGCGCGGCGACCGACTCGACAGAGGCACCCAAGTTTGGCCATGGGCGATCGTGCTGCCGGCCGCCGAGGATGCCCCTTGGGCAGGCATCGGTTGGGGTGCGGGCTCGTTGGCCGCGCTCGTGGCCGTCGGCTTGCCGGCGGGCGCGCCAGGCGACTATGAGGCGCGCGAAGTTGCGGTTATCGCCTCCGCTGGTTTGCTCGGCGGGTCGCTGCTGCCACTCGCGGCCAACGCCGCCGCCTGGGAGCACCGCACCCTTCGCACGGTTGATCTGACGGGGCTCGGCTTGCACCTAGGCACCGCCGCGGGGCTGGCGGTTGCAGGCGCCTTCGACCTGCCGTCGGTGCGGGCCGGGTACGGCATCGGCGGCGCGGCGTGGACCCTGCTTGCTGCCAACGGCATTGATACGCTGTGGGGCGACGAGGCCGAGCGGGTGCACGCCTCACGGATCAACACGGCCGCAATCGCTGTCGGATACGCGGCCGGCGCGTTCGCGTTGCCGCTTGTCGATTGGCGCGCCGTCGACGCTGCGGCAGGCTCGGCTGGCCTGGCCTGGGGCGGTTGGCAAGGTGGTGTAGCCGCCGCCTACGCAACGCAATCTCGGCGGCAACGCTGGTCGGGTACTCTTTTGGGTGCCGCCGCCGGCTCGGCTGGGGCCATGGCCCTGTCGCATGGCCTAGACGCCGACGGCATGGCCGTCGCCGGCCTTGGCGTCAGTGGGTTGGCAGGCGCCGCGCTGGGGATGTCGCTGTGGGGAATTGCAGATCTTGACCCCGACGGGCGCCGGCTCAGTATGCTGCTGGTGCCTGATGTACTTCTGGTCGGTGCGGGTCTTGCGCTCCTTTCGCCGTCCGTCGATGGGCGCGCGCTGGCCTTCGCCGGTAGCGGCGCGCTGCTCGGTTCCGGATTCGGAGCCCTTGCTGGCGTTATGGTCACCGCCGACCGGCTAGGCCTCGGAATTGGCTCCGCCACAGGCTGGGCCGCCGGCGCCGTCGGTGGCCTGCTGATCGAGCGTGCCCTCGATCGTCGCGATCTACGCAAGACCCACACCCGCGAGACTGCCGTGTCCAGCCGGCGGCTGCGGCTCGAATGGCGGGGGCTGGCGCCACTTGCCATGGTAGAACGCGAAAGCGGCGAGCCGATCCCCGGTATTGCCGCCAAACTGGCGATTCTACCGCCTCCGCCGATTGGGCTCCAACGCCCATCCAAGAGCCCCTCGGGTACACTGTAAAACACGGGCGCCGCGACGGTGTCCGCACCGATCAGGAGGCATCCATGGACAGCTATCACCTCGAACATGTCTGGGACGGATCCACCGCCGACGACAGCTACGCCAAACTCATGCGCGGGTTTACACCCGGCAAGCCGGATATCTGGACCAGCGCGGGCGGTGGCCCCGGTGCCGACATGAGCCGCTGGAACCCCGAAGACCTCATGGGTCTGGCGCTCACCACCTGCCACGTCTTGACGTTTCTGGCCCTGACGCGCAAGATTCGCGCCGATGTCCGCCGTATCCGCACCGCCGTCGAGGTCGTGCTTGAGCCGCAGGACAAGATCAAAGTCGTCACCCGCATCATCCTCAAAGGAACAATCGAGGTGACCGCCGGCACCGACCACGCCAAGGTCGACGACATGTGGCACAAGGCGCACAAGTATTGCTACATCGCGAATAGCATCAAGTCAGAGATTGAGTTGCATGCCGTCATCCAGGACGTAGCCACCTGAAGGGCCGGTGAAACGGGCGCGCTGCGGCGCCGGACGCTTGGCGCCCGGCTCGATGTGGCGCTGCCACACCTGCGCCGTTCGCCGGCGCGCCCGTCTCCGCATCACATCCCGTTTGACCGGCCCTTTTCGATACCGGTGAAACGGGCGCGCTGCGGCGCCGGACGCTTGGCGCCCGGCTCGATGTGGCGCTGCCACACCTGCGCCGTTCGCCGGCGCGCCCGTCTCCGCATCACATCCCGTTTGACCGGCCCGCCCAGCGTTTTTTGGGGATGTGTGGCTCCTTTGGGGGCTTCGGGTGGGTTAGTGGCCTTCGTGCCCGCTGTGGTCGTCCTCGTCGTCACCGTCGTCATCAGCGTCGTCGTAGTCGACCGTGGCGGCATCCGTGGTCGTGGTGGCGTCGGTCGGGGCCGTGGCGTCGGTCGGGGCTGCGGTCTTTGATTCCAGCATGTCCTGGGCCCAGGTGACGAGCAGGGTCTTGTCGGCGTCGGTCAGACGTGCTTCGAGGTGCAGCGGAAGGTAGACTAGCAGCGGCATTTCACCCTCATCCATGACTTCGATGATTTCCTCAAAGGCGTGCTTCTGGTCCTTGGCCGTCATCGTCGTGAATTCCGAGAAATTCAGATGCTCGCGCCCCTCGTTGACGTCGTAGGTGATGAGCCAGGAGCCGGGTGCGATCTTTGCGTACCACGGCCACTTTGTTTGGTTGGAGTGGCAGTCCATGCAGGCGCGGTCGAGGACGGCTTGCACATCGGTGGGGACGGTGAGCGGAGCCGTGACCGGCGGGTTGGTCTGGTCGAGCGGGATAAACTGGATAATGATGCCTGCGGCAATGAGGACTCCGGCGACAATGCCTCCGACGGTCTTGGCGACGCTCATGCGATTCTCCTTTTGGCGAACGGTTGCTCGCATGCTAGCAGACCGGCGCTCTCAAAGCACAAATCATCCTCGCGACCCGGTGCTATTTGCGGCCCACCTGCGCGGCCAGCGGCCGCTCGAATGTTGCCGGCAGCGGGTCTTCGATCGAGACCGGACGATCGTTATCGGGGTGCCTGAAGTGCAGGCGCATGGCATGCAACGCAATACGCCTGCGGTCAAAGCCGTCGCGCTCGGGACCGTTGTATTCGCGGTCGCCGAGCAGTGGGTGGCCGATCGCCGCAAAGTGCTGGCGAATCTGATGCTTGCGCCCGGTTTCGAGTCGTACCTCGACCAGCGTACATTGCCGGCCGCGCCGCAGAACCTTCCAGTGCGTCACGGCCGGCAGGTCGGCACGGCCCCCGCTGCGGGATGCTAGAGGCTTACGAATAACGCCGCTCTGCCCTTTGGGCATTCCTTGAACGATTGCCACATATTCGCGGCCGAGCTCGTGGTTCTCAAACTGCGCCTTAAGATGGTCGCGGGCTTCGCGGTCACGGGCGAACAGCAGCAGGCCCGAGACGCTGCGGTCCAACCGATGCACCGGATGAACGGCCGCGCCAGTCTGGTCGCGTGTGCGCAGCGCATGTTGCAGATGCTCGGGCAGGGCGGGCTTGCCGCTGCGATCGGCGACACTCAGGACACCGGGGCCCTTGTGTACGACAAGTACGCGGGCGTCCTCAAAGACGACGTGGAATCCAGGACCGCGGAGTGGCTTCGGCATGTCCACCATGATACACGACTTCAGCGGTCGGGATCGGGCTTGCGTGCGCCCGGCGGTCGGGCGGGTTACCATGGGCAGAAAAGGGGGATTGGTGGCAACCCGCAGTTTCAGCCTTGAGTTCTTTCCGCCGCGCAGCTCGGACGCCCAGGCCCAGTTCGATACGGCACTCGCCGAACTCGGCGCATTGGCCCCCGATTACTTCTCGGTGACCTTCGGCGCGGGCGGTGCGACGCAAGACGGGACCCCGGAGGCGATTGGTGCCATTCTTGCGGCCGGACACGAAGCGGCGCCGCATATCAGTTGCATCGGTACGCGCAATAGCGATGTCCGTGCGTTGCTCGAACGCTATGCCGCCATGGGTGTGCGGCGTCTGGTTGCGCTGCGCGGCGATTTGCCCTCGGGGCACCGCGACTTGGGCGACTTCCACCACGCCGACGAGCTGGTGCGTTTCATCCGCAGTGAAACCGCAGACCGGTTTCATGTCGAGGTCGCGGGTTACCCTGAATTTCATCCAGAATCGCGTTCGCCCCGTGATGACCTCCGGCATTTCGCGGCCAAGGTCGCAGCCGGCGCCGATGGCGTGATTACGCAATATTTCTACAATGTCGATGCCTATCTGCGCTTCGTCGACGATGCCAGCGCACTCGGCGTCACCGTGCCGATCGTGCCGGGCATCATGCCGATCACCAATTACCGCCAACTGGCGCGCTTTTCCGATCGCTGCGGCGCCGAGCTGCCGCGTTGGCTGCGCATGCGCCTGGAAGGCTTCGGTGAGGACCTCGAATCGCTGCGCGCATTCGGTCACGACGTCGTCGTGGAAATGGCGCGCCGTCTGCTCGAAGCGGGGGCGCCTGGTCTGCACGTGTACACGCTCAATCGCGCCGCACCGACCGTGCGGCTTTGGCACGATCTTGGTCTCGGCCAGCACCGGGGCCACTGAGGAGGAACCGCATGCATCCACTCATTTTGGCGGACGTTCCACCGCTGCACTGGGTCTGGGTCGGGCTTGGGATTGCCGCCATCACTGTGTTGCTCAAGGGCTTTTCGGACCGCAGCCTCGGCATCTCGACCGGCTACGACCAGATCTGCAGCATGTTTTCGAACCGGGCGTTCTTTCAGCGCAGCGAGCTGCTGGGTAAGGGACGCTGGCGTCTGCCGTTCTTGGCCGGCCTGATGCTCGGCGGCCTGCTTTCGGTGGTGACCGCCACAGGCGGTTGGCAGCCTACTTGGGATATGGGCATGTTCGACGCGCGGATCAGCAGCGATCCCCGTATCAAGCTGCTTTGGATGTTCGTCGGCGGTGTTCTGGCCGGCGGGGGTGCGCGTATCGCCGGCGGCTGCACCAGCGGCCACGGGATCTTCGGCATCGCGACGTTCGAAAAGGCCAGCCTGATTGCCGTGCCGGTGTTCATGGGCAGCGGCCTGCTGACGGCCAACCTGCTTTGGCGCCTGCTGGCGCCGGGCAATTAGAAGGGCAGGGTGATCATGGCCAACCTGTTGTTCCTCGCCGCGGGCCTCGTCTTCGGCTTTTTGCTCAGCCGCGGGGGTGCCTCCGATTTCGATTACATTCAGCGGATGTTCCTGCTCAGCGACTTCCAGATGTATGGCATCATCGGTACCGCCGTTGTCGTCGCGGCACCGTTTATGTTTGTCCTGCGGCGCCGTGGTCGCGGGTTTCGTGGGCAACCGCTGGAGTTTCGGCCCAAGCCCGTGCACCGTGGCAACGTCGTCGGTGGCGCCATCTTCGGCGTCGGCTGGGTACTCACCGGCTACTGCCCCGGCCCGCTGCTGGTCAGCCTGGGTGAAGGCAAGCTCTATGCCGTGGGCGCCTTTGCCGGCATGCTCACCGGCGTCTGGCTGGTGGCGCGCTTCTACGAGCCGCTGCAACGGGGGTTGGGGTTGCCGGGGGTGGGCGAAAATGCCGGCGGCGGCTAGGTCGGGCCGGTGAAACGGGCGTGCTGCGTCGCCGGGGGCTTGGCGCCCGGCTCGATGTGGCGCTGCCACACCTGCGCCGTTCGCCGGCGCGCCCGTCTCCGCATCACATCCCGTTTGACCGGCCCTTTTCGATACCGGTGAAACGGGCGCGCTGCGGCGCCGGACGCTTGGCGCCCGGCTCGATGTGGCGCTGCCACACCTGCGCCGTTCGCCGGCGCGC
>CAZUAB010000028.1:11357-21208 GCA_964617795.1 uncultured bacterium | reverse complement strand
GGTGAGGGCAAGGATTTGGCGGGAATAGTGGCGCCACTTAGGGCCGTGGCCGGGCGCTGGAGGATTGTCGACGATCCCGACCGGGCCTGGCATGGTGCTGCGGCAGTACGGTCGGTCCTGGGGCCCGATGCCCGCGTCGAAGTCGTCGCGGCTGCCGACGCTCCGGCGCGGTTTGTCGGCAGTGCCGTTCCGGCAGTCTGGTGCGGTAGTCTGCGGGCCCTCGACAGGCTGGGCGCTTGGCTTCCCGCCGATTCATGAGTGCCAGCTTCATGCTATACTGCGTCGCCAGAATGCGGAATCTATCGCTCATGGCCGCCGTGTTTTCGTGCTTTGCGCTAGCTGCCTGCGGTGCGGAAGAGGCGACGTCTCCTGCCGCGCCAGGGGTACCGGACTACGCACGCTGCGTTGACGTGCGTGACGGTGAGACGTTGCTTAGCCCGGCCCAATCCTTTCGCGTCCTGTACGACCTTGTCTATGACCCCGGCCAGCCCGATGAACTCGGACGAGGTGATCTCTATCTGCCCGTTGATGGCGACGGGCCTGTACCGGCCGTTCTGTTCATTCACGGCGGCGGCTGGACGGGCGGTCACAAGGGGCTTCGCAATGCGGTTTTGCTGGGCGAGCACTTGGCCTGCATGGGCGTAGCCATGTTCGATATCGACTATGACCTGGCGTCGCGTAGCCCCATGGTCGAGCAGGTGCGCCACACCAAATGCGCCCTACGCTGGCTGCGCGGCGAGGCCGACCAATTCGGCTTGGATCCCAAACGGATCGGCGTGACGGGTGGATCTGCGGGCGGGCATCTGGCTGGGCTCGTGGCGACCACGGCCGGCGTGCCGCTCTTCGACCCGACCTGCGACGTCCATCCGGACCAGCCGGCCGATGTGGCCATGGCGTTCCCATTCTACGGGATTTATGACATGGTCAGCATGCAAGAGCAGCGGATCGACTTCAGTGACAACGGTTCTCGCTATCTGGGGATCGAGAACCCGACCGAGGCGGACTGGCGCGTGGTGTCGGCGACGACCTACGCATCGGCGGACGATCCGCCTATGCTGCTGATCAGCGGTCGGGGCGATGTTCTTGTCCCTTGGCAGCAGGCCGTCGAGATGGGAGCGGTCCTTGATGCAGTCGGCGTCGAAAACGAGGTGTTGATTGTTGACGGCGGCCAACACGGGTTCGACGCTTTCTTGTCCTCACCGGAAGCGCAAGAAGCCCTGCAGGCCTTGACTGCATTTGTGCAGCGCCATCTGCTGGGGACCCTGCCGTGAGGGTACGGGCACGGCTCTCCTTGATGGCGCTGATGATCGGCGCCGCGGCGGTGGCGGGCTGCAGCGAGTCGTCGCTACCGGCAGGTGCGCCTTGGGAGGGCAAGTTGGCCGTCGAGACGGCGCTCCTTGGTCGCGGCGATTTTCGGTCCGCACGGGCCGGGTTCAAACTGATCGCCGCCGATCCGGCGGCGCCAGCGGATGTGGCCTGCCGCGCCGAGTACGGCTATATTTTGGCGATCACCTTCGAGTTCATCGGTTCGCTGCTCGACGCTGCGGACTGGTTCGGCGACACCAATGGCAATGATCTCGGTGAACTTCTGCCGCTTGCATCGGCGGGTGCGACGGCGACAACCGAAGTCGACTCGCTGGTATCGAGCTTCGTCGATGCCGCGGTTGACGGTGAGATCGACCCGCTGTTGGCGGCGTTTGGCCGCTTCGAGACCCATGGTGGATGTTCGATCACCGTGCCCGGCGGCATTCCCTTGGAAACGGCCAGTCGCTCGATGGTGCGCCTAGGCGAGCGATTCGATGAAAGCCATGTCCATCTACTCGCCGGGCTGTTTCGGGCGGTGCGTGGTGTGACCCAGTGGCTGACGGCGTGGGATCTGCGCGTCGACTACCGCGGCTTTGTCGAGCTTATCCAAGCCACCGGCAGCGGTGATCCACTTTGGACGACGCGCGGCTTGGCTGGCCCAATCGAGCGCAGCCCCGGCTTCTTGGCCCTTCACCCCGAACGCGGCTCGCGGCTAACAAATGCCAGCCCCGATCTGCGACGAGGAATTGCCGACCTGCGTGCGGGTCTACATTTGCTGTTCGCAGATGGTCGCGCCGAGAACCGCCGCAGCGTGCTCGGGTGGGTCGATGCGTCGGGAGACGGCATGGCAGGGCCGGGAGACGAACTGTGGCTGGGCCTGCTGGCGGCTGAACCGTTGCTGACCGTTGGTGGGCAGACGGTGTATCACTATCCAGTCAATCTGAGTGATGGTGATCTGGGTGGCTTCGTTGGGGCGGCGCTGTTTTCGCTTGTCGGCGCCGGCTGGCTCGACCAACTGGACGCTCTGCTTGCGCGGGTTACCGACAATCTGGCGGGTGTAGGGCCCTTGCTCAACCTGGCGGAGGTCAATACACTCCTGCCGCTCCCGCTCGTGCCCGACGTTGTCGCACTCGACCTACACCGGTGGTTTGTCGATGACCTCGCCGACGCCGTGCCGCTGCGCAATCTTCTGCCCGCGTGGGGCCGCTGGGCTCCCCCCGTATCCACGGCCAGCGGTCTTTATTCCGATTACACGAGTTTTTTGATCGAGGTCGAAGTGGCGGCCGACAGGCCCGCAGCCGTCACCGGCGAACACGCGCCTGGGCCCACGTGGTGCGTGCTGTGCGCGCCCGGAGAGCGCTTCAGTCGTGAGCGGGTAGGGTTGGCCGCCGGTGCGTTCACGATGGCCGCCGAGCTTGCGGCACGGCTGGGTGTAACCGAACCGACGCCAATTGCCGATGACTGTCTGGCACCCAGCGGCCGCGACAGCTACGGCTATGCCTGGTGGCAGGACCCGACGCTGGGTGGGCTCCTTTACATCCGCTCGGCTGGCATCACGCCCGGAGCGGTATGCCCTGCGGATCCTGGCGGCGGGCCTGCTTGGGATGGGAAGCCGGTCGCCCGCGGGCGTGCCATGCCTGCGGACCGTTATTTGCTAAACCGATTGTTGGTCCAGCTTTTGGGCGGGTTTCCAACCGATTTGATCGATTTTTAGGCGTGATGCTGGTCAACGCGGCATAGCCTTCGTTACCGCCGCATGGTACCCTGAAGCTGGGCTCTATCCCAAGGATTCGGGTGCTATGGCGACTACGCGGAAGTCCATTGACTGTGAATATTGTGGCTCATCGAGTCATTGCTATTTCGTGCCCATCTTGCCCGACGACGTACTGGCCGCTCTGCGCGAGCGGCGGCGCACCTCCCGCGTTCGCAAAGGTGAAATGGTCTTCGAGGCCGGGCAGCGGCCCGAAGGCTTCTGGATCGTCTGTTCCGGTCAGATCAAGGTGTACCGTGTAGCGCAGGACGGAAAAATGCTGATCCAGTCCTTGGCCATGGGCGGGGATTTGCTCGGTCATCGGGCGCTACTCGCAGACGAGGTTTTCGAGGAAACGGCCGAGGCACTGGAAGAGTCAGTGCTGTCCTTTATCGACCGTGGCTATATCTTTAGCTTGATTGCGCACCACGGCGAATTGGCACTGCGTTTTCTACGTACACTGGCTCGCGAACTCGGTCATTCCGAAGCGTCAGCGACCACGATGGCGTACCGGAACGCCCGCGGGCGTTTGATCGAAGCGCTCTACGATCTGCATAAATTGCAGCTTGCGCGGCTGGCCAGCGATAAAGAACCTTGGCGGTTTCGGTTGCGGCGCCAAGATCTGGCGGAGCTGGCTGGCTTGACGCTTGAGACCACAGTGCGCGGGCTCAAGGAATTGGAGCGTGAAGGCATCGTGCGCCTCGAGGGACGCAAGATTGAGGTCTTACAGCCAGCGGTGCTATTGTCGGCAGTCGGGGCGCTCTGATTTCGCGGTCTCAGCGCAGGCCACGAACGATCATCCATAGACCCCAGGCGGCGAGCAAGGCAGCCACGAGCCCCTTGGACCACGGCGCGACACGTTGCAGCACGCGACGGTCAAGACGCACCAGCGCCGCCAGCGGGATTGCCGTGCCCACACCGAACGCCGCGGCCGAGGCCGGCGCCCGCAACGGGCCGCTACCTGCAGCGGCGACGATGGCTGCCCACGAGAAGGCGCAAGGCAGCAAGCCCCAGGCGAGGCCAGCCACGACGAGGCCGGGGCGACCGAGGCGGCGTGCACCCCGCATCAAGCGCCCGATGTGCCGCGAGAATGCGGCGGTCAGCCGGCCCGCACCCATGCCGCCGCCGTAGCCCACCGAGAAGGCAAGGACGAGCATGGTCAATCCGAGCACCAACGACCAGACTTTGCGGCCGGCGGCTGGGGCCAGCCAGTCGGCGCCCTCTCCAAGCATTGCGAGCACATAGGCGAGCAACGCGTATGTTGTGATTCGGCCGAGTTGAAAGAGTGGTAAGTTCCAGCGATTCGCAGGATCCCCCGTGCGCCCCACGGCCAGTACGAAACCGCCGCACATAAAGGTACAGTGCAGGACGCCCCCCAGAAGCCCGGCTACGAAAGCGCCCAAAATGCCCCAGTGCGCCAGAAATTGCATCAGTTGATGGGGGCCATGTTCCACGGGTGCGCCTTTCTGGACAGCTTAGTCACATGGTCGTTCGTAGGCACATTGCGGAGATTGATTTTAGTCAAACTCTAGGTGCGGCATTTCAGCGTATGATATAAGTGCTTCGTGTGTCGCCCTATTGTACTCGGAAGGAAGAGACGGTTGTGATTGAATCACAAGCACTGGTAGAGGTTCGCTATGATGACAGGCCCGTACGCTGGTTTATGCATGCGTCCCTGATCTGGGGCTTCATCGGCATGCTGATCGGTTTGTGGGCGGCGTCGGAATTGGCGTGGTGGCAGCTCAATGGCGGCATTTCGTGGCTGACGTTCGGCCGGCTTCGCCCCATGCACACCAATGGCGTCATCTTCGCCTTTGCGGCCAACGCGATCTTTGGCGCCGTGTATCACTCTTCCCAACGGCTACTCAAAGTCTCTCTGCCCAGCCGCCGATTGGCTGACTTTCATTTTTGGCTGTGGCAGCTGATCATTGTTGTGCATGTAGTATTTTTGGGCGCAGGGCTTACGCAGGGCAAAGAATATGCTGAGCCGGAATGGCTGATCGACATTTTGATCACCGTTGCTTGGGTCGTGTTTGCCTTCAATCTGTTCTGGATGATCGCCCGGCGCCGTGAGCGGCATATCTATGTGGCGATCTGGTTCTACATCGCCACCGTCATCACGATTGCCGTGCTGCACCTGGGGAACAACGCGGCGCTGCCAATCGACGCGTACCGCAGCGTCATTGCGTATTCGGGCGTACAGGATGCCATGATGCAATGGTGGTACGGCCACAACGCCGTCGGTTTTCTGCTGACGACGCCGTTTCTCGGGATGATGTATTACTATCTGCCCAAGGCCGCTCAGCGCCCAGTATTCAGCTATCGACTTTCGATCATGCATTTTTGGGCGCTGATCTTTCTGTATATTTGGGCCGGGCCGCACCATCTGCATTTTACGGCTTTGCCGGATTGGGCCCAAAGTCTCGGCATGGTCTTTTCGGTCATGCTGTGGGCGCCGAGCTGGGGCGGGATGGTCAACGGCCTGATGACGCTGCGCGGTGCCTTCGACCGGTTGCGTGAAGATCCGGTCCTCAAGTTCCTCATCGTGGCCGTGACCTTTTACGGCATGAGTACGTTCGAAGGCCCACTAATGAGCATCAAGAGCGTAAACGCGCTCTCACACTACACGGATTGGACGATCGGACACGTTCATTCGGGGGCGCTTGGTTGGGTTGCCTTCCTGATCTTCGGTGTCATGTATTGGATGATTCCGCGCCTCTACGGCACCAAGCTGTACAGCATCCGCGCCGCCAATGTGCACTTCTGGACTGGCACGGTCGGCATCGTCCTTTATGTGGTCTCGATGTGGATCGCCGGTGTCCTGCAGGGCCTGATGTGGCAGGCGTTTAACGCGGACGGCACGCTCACCTACCCAAATTTCACAGAGACGGTGACCCGCCTGTACCCCTATTACGTGGTGCGTGTGGTCGGCGGGACGTTGTTTTTGACCGGCTTTACGATCATGCTTTGGAATATTTGGAAGACCTGCCGCGCCGGATCACCTGTGGTTGAGGGTGTCCGCGTAGCGTATAGCGAAGCCGACCACAAGCATCCGCACCGTTGGCTTGAGGCGCGCGCCCTGTGGTTCAGCGGCGCAGTCACCGTCGTGATCCTGATTGGCGGGTTGATCGAGTTGCTGCCGACGTTTCTGGCGGACTCCAGCGTCCCCAAGATCGCCTCGGTGAAACCCTACACACCGTTGGAGGTCGAAGGGCGTGCCATGTACGTTGCCGAAGGCTGTTACACCTGCCATTCGCAGATGGTGCGGCCCTTCCGCCATGAAACAGAACGATACGGTGAATATTCCAAGGCTGGCGAGTTCATTTACGACTACCCATTCCAATGGGGCAGCAAACGCACAGGTCCCGACCTGCATCGTGTCGGCGGCAAGTACCCAAATGCCTGGCATTGGGCTCACATGCTCGATCCTCGCAGTACCAGCCCTGGCTCGATCATGCCCGCATACCCTTGGCTGTATGACAAAGAGCTGGACTACGGTCTGATCGGCAAGCGGGTAGGCGCCATGCAAAAACTCGGCGTGCCCTACACAAACGCGGAAGTCGCGGCTGCCGCGGACGCCGCCCAGGCCCAAGCCAAGGCCGTAGCAGTCGGTTTGCGCAGTGCCGGTGTGGAAGGCGTTGTGGATGACCGGCGGATTCTTGCCATGATCGCCTATCTGCAGCGTCTTGGTACGGATATCGATTGGCGCAACAACCCAACGGTACCCGAGGTTTCCCCGTGATCCGCGAGGTGATGCAACGCGCCGATTTGACGCTATGGCCTGTCCTCGGACTCGTCTTCTTTGTGACCGCATTCATCGTAGCGGCCCTATGGCTGTGGGTGCTACGCCGTGACACCGACTGGGACGCCATCGGCAACCTTCCTCTGGATGCGGGCGACCTCGACGCCGACAAGGAGAACCACCGTTGAAAAAGCACGAAGAAAACCTCATCGAACACAGCTATGACGGCGTACAGGAGTATGACAATCCGATGCCGCTATGGCTGACGTTACTGTTCATCGGCTCCATCTTCTTTGCCGTGGCGTATATGGCGTGGTATCACGTGCTCGACAAGGGTGTCTTGCCGGTCCAGGCCTGGGAAGCAGACGTCGCGGCTGCCGAGGCCCTTCGGGCGGAGCAGCGTGCGCAGGCTTCAACCGTTGACTTGCAGGCGCTGCTTGCGGATTCGGCGGCGCTGGCCGAAGGCGAAGAGACCTATGGCATCTACTGCGCATCGTGTCACGCACCGGACGCAAGCGGGCTGATCGGACCGAATCTGCGTGATGCTACTTGGCTGAACGGCAGTGGTACGGTTACGGATATTGCGCAAATCGTGGCCATGGGGGTGCTTGACAAAGGCATGCCCGGCTGGGAGAGCGTACTGGGCATTGAAAAGGTGCAGCGCGTATCGGCCTGGGTTGCTACCCTTAGTCGCTAGCGGCTGAACACGTGCGCGAAAAACGTCAGATCGACGTTCCCACCGGTTCCATCCGGCTTGGCGGGCTCCTTCCAGATGTCGCGCGGCGGGGCTTTGTCTATCCCAAGGCGGTCGACGGCCGCTACCAAAGATTGCGCCGCTGGGCCGGTTGGCTGCTGGTCGCCGTCCTGTTCGCGCTGCCGTGGATTCGGATCGGCGGGTTGCCGTCCATCTTGATCGATATTCCCGCCCGCCGCTTCGTGTTGTTCGGCGTCGTTTTTTGGCCGCAGGACATTTGGCTTCTGATCTTCCTTGTTGTCGGCTTTGTCTTGACCATTGTTTTGCTTACGGCACAGGCCGGCCGCGTTTGGTGCGGATACGCCTGTCCGCAATCGGTGTTCAGCAATTTGGTCTTCCTGCCAATCGAGCGCTGGATCGAAGGGGATCGAAACGCTCAGATGCGCTTGGATAAGGCGCCTTGGACAGCCGCCAAGCTGGCGCGAAAACTGTTCAAGCACACGCTGTTCATCGTCGCCTCGACGGCGGTTGCGCACGCCTTTTTGGGGTTTTTCATCGATCCGCACCGGCTGGTGTCCGCACTCTTGCGCCCTTCAATGGACCACTCGGGCTACATGCTGTTCGCCGGCTTGGCAACAGCCGCCATGTACGCCGATTTCGCGTTTTTCCGTGAGCAATTTTGCAACCAACTCTGCCCCTATGCCCGCTTTCAATCGGCGCTGCTTGACGAACAGAGCCTGATCGTCGCGTATGACCCCAAGCGCGGTGAGCCGCGGCGCAAAATGGTGCGCGGAGAGATTCCCGACGATGCCGGTGATTGCATCGACTGTGATAGTTGCGTGCTTGTCTGTCCGCAGGGCATCGACATCCGCGACGGACTGCAGTTGGAATGCATCCATTGCGCCGCTTGCATTGATGCCTGTGACCACGTCATGGATCGTGTCGGTCGTCCACGGGGCCTGATTCGCTATGCCTCGGAGCGCGAGATGATCACCGGTGAGGCCACGTTGGAGCTTTGGCGTCCGCGTACGTTGGCGTATCTGGCGCTGCTTGGTGTGTTGGCCGCAGCATTCGGCTGGCAACTTACGCATCGCCGCATGATCGAAGCGACGTTGGTGCGTCCGCCGGGTGAGGTACACCGAGTTGCCGCGGACGGCAGTGTGCTGAATCATTTCCGACTGCAGTTGGCCAACAAAGATCGCCGTGCGCGCCACCTGCAACTTGAGGTGTCGTCGGCTGATCCGCTGCGCTTGGTGGCGGCACGCAACCCGGTTGAAATTGCACCGGATTCGACAGCTTCGCTGGAACTGTTCATCGGGATCGATGCAGAATACGCGGATGGTCGTCCGCATCCCTTCCATCTGGTGTTGCGGGATGCCGAGGATGGACGTACGCTCCGCGCGTTGGCGGGATCGCTGCTGGCGCCCAAAGGCGCCCGGACGGGTCCATGACCCCCGAACTCGATTCGCAGCAACGGGCACGCGTGGGGCGGCGCTGGGTCGTCGGGCTATGGGCTGCACTCGGGGCCGTCGTGGCGATTCAATTCACCATGGCCTGGATCGCGCAGGGGACGACGCGCAGCTTGGTGCGTGAGGACTATTACGAAGAGGCCTTGCGTTGGCAAGAGCGCGCCGGCGCCCGGCACGCCGTGGCCGAAGATGGCCTGGATGTGAGAATCGCGCCGGATGGCGGTATCGAGGTTTTTGGGGCGGCGGCCGGGAACGCGGTTGTCGAAGGGGTGCTGTACTACCGCCCGGATGATCGGTGGGCGGATCAGCGTAGCGCCGTTACCGCCACCGCATCGCCCGGAGAATGGCGGCCGCTGACCGTGCCAACGCGGCCGGGATACTGGCGGGTAGCCGTCGATGTGCGCCTTCACGCGGAACGCGCCACTTTCGTCCGCGACTGGTCACGCCCTTGAGCGGATCGCCGGGCGGTTGTCGACATTGTGGGCAGCCGCTGCGGGGCGCATCCGACGAGGGTGGTGGCGGCTTCTGTTGCATTGGCTGCGCGACTGCCTGGCAGATCCTGCAAGACGGCGGTTTGGACCGCTATTACGACCTTCGTAGCAGTCTCGGTGGCGATGCCGAACCTGTCCGGGCAAGCGGCGCCAGCTTTATCGAACTCGATGATCCGGATTGGATTGCCGCCTGCGAGTCACCTGCGCCGGGGATCCGTGAGGTCGATCTTCTGATGTCTGGCCTGCAATGCGCCGCCTGTGTTTGGTTGGTTGAGCGGGCGCTATCCCGTACGCCGGGCGTACAAGAGGCGCGGGTCGATTTGACCCGTGGTCGCCTGCGTGTTCGCTGGGGGCCGGACACTGTCGCCCTGTCGCAGCTTGGCCGCCTGCTTGATCGTTT
>CAZUAB010000028.1:0-11347 GCA_964617795.1 uncultured bacterium | reverse complement strand
ATCGCGTACAGGCGTACCGCGGCCATGCCCGCGAGGAGGCCCGGCGCCGGGAAGAACGGACACTGTGGCTGCGTCTGGGCATTTCCGGCGCCGCCGCGGGCAATTTGATGATATTGGCGGTGCCAGCTTGGGTCGGTGAGGGCACGACCTTGGCGCTTGAGCACGAACGTTTTTTCGCCTGGGCATCGCTCCTCGTGTCTCTACCGGTTGTTACTTGGGCCGCATTGCCATTTCACCGTGCGGCCTGGCATGCACTTCGAATGCGCCTGCTTCACATCGATCTGCCGCTGTCGTTGGGTATTTTGATGATCTGGAGTGGGAGCGCGGTGGCCGTCTTGACCGGTGCCGGTGGCATGTATTTCGACTCTATGGCCGCGCTCGTGTTTTTGATGTTGCTAGGGCGCTACGTGATGCTGCGTGGTCATCGCCGCGCCGAGAGGGCAGCCGATTCGCTACTCAGCCTAGGCGCCGCAACGGCGATGCGAAGATGCGGCGATGCTTGGGAAGAGGTGCCGGCAGAAAAGCTCAAGATCGGTGACGTGGTTCGCGTCGCCCCGGGCGTTGCCTTGCCGGCCGACGGTGAGGTGGTTCTTGGGACGTCGCGGCTTGACGTACGGATTCTGACCGGCGAGGCACGGCCACAACAGGTCGGTTTGGGGGATGCTGTTGTTGCCGGAACGATCAATCTTCACGCGACGCTTGAGGTTCGTGTTACCGCTGTCGGTGAGTCACGGCGAATCGCGCGGTTGGCGCGGCTTGCACAAGAGGCGGCCAGTGAACGGGCGCCCATTGTGCGCCTGGCCGACCGCTTGGCTGGCCTGTTTGTCGGCTTGACGCTCGTATTGTCTTTTGGTACGGGCCTAGTATTGGCGCTTGCCGGCTCCGACCGCTGGCTGACCAGCGCCGTGGCGGTGGCGGTGGTCCTGTGTCCCTGCGCACTCGGCTTGGCCACCCCTTTGGCGTTGTCGGTGGCGCAGGGCGCGGCGGCGGCACGGGGCGCCATGATCAAGGGCGCCGAGGCCATTGAGCGGCTAGCGGCCGTCCACCACATCGTGCTGGACAAAACGGGGACACTAACGCTAGGTGAGCCCCGAGTCGTCGGCTGGTACGGGTATGCAATTTGGCAGGGGCACCCGGTTGCGGACCTGGTCGCCGCGCTGGAAGCCCATTCGTCTCATCCGTTGGCCGGTGCATTATCAGAGGCCGGCGATCCGGCTCGATTGGACGTGACAGACATCGAGGAAATCCCAGGGCGCGGCATTCGCGGCGTGGTGTCCGGTATCGAAGTTGCCGTCGGTAGCCGTATTTGGCTGGGGCACGGCGATTTGTCCGAGCCGCCTCCGCCAGCACCTGATGCCAGTCACGCTGTGGTGATGCTGGCTGGACAAGTGGTCGCTGGCGTGTGGCTGGCCGACGAACTGCAGCCGTCAGCCGACGCGGTTGTCGCCGTGCTGCGGTCACGTGGCTATGCCTTGATGCTGCTCAGCGGTGACCGACCAGCGGCCGTGGCCGATGTCGCGAAGCGGTTGGGTATCGACCGCGGCGAAGGTGGCGCCGATCCAGAGACCAAGCTACGTATGCTGGCCGAATTGCGCGGTTCCGGCGGCGTGGCCATGGTCGGCGACGGCGTGAATGACGCGGCGGCTATGGCTGCCGCCGATGTCGGCATTGCGGTGCGAGGGGCGGCAGAGCCGGCGATTGAGGCTGCCGATGTCTATTTCGCCTCGGGCGGCTTGGCGGCCCTTCCGGATGTGCTCCAGTTGTCGCGGCGCGCCATGACCACGATCCGGCGCAATGTGGCGTTCAGTCTGCTGTACAATGTCATTGGGGCCGTGTTGGCGATCTCCGGGTTCTTGGGCCCGCTCGGGGCTGCGATTCTGATGCCAACGAGTTCGTTGACCGTGCTTCTGTCTTCGCTGGCTGTTGGGAGGAAATCGCATTGAGCGCGATCTACCTGCTGCTGCCGTTGGGCCTTCTGATGACCGCCGCTGCCGTGGCTGCGTTCGTCTGGGCCGTCCGCGGTGGGCAACTCGATGATCTTGACACGCCGGCTGTGCGAGTCCTTTTTGACGACGAGCGGCTTTCGGATGCGGATACTGCCGAGCGCGCCGCTGACGAGGGCGTGTCATGAGTTTGGATGAGCTCGACCAACATCTCAACCGCCTTCGGAGGCGGGGCCGGGCCGTTGGCTGGGCGGCGATCGGGCTTGGCGCGGGCAGTGGCGCCGCGGCCTGGGGCTGGGCGGTCTGGTTGGGCCCTGCTGCGCTGGAACGGCGCGACATGGCCTCACTTGCGGGTTTTTTGGCGGCCAGCGGCATCGTCGTATTCGGGTTGTTTGCGATGGGCTTTCGCGGCTGGATGCACCGTTTGGGTCGGCTACAAGACGAGCTCCGTCAGCTTGCATTTCACGACCCGCTGACAGGCGCGCGTAACCGGCATCAACTGGACGGCCATCTGGCCCACCTCGATGACCTTATGAGCGACGGCCACACTGTGACCATGCTTGTTGCCGACCTCGATCACTTCAAAACCGTCAACGACCGCTATGGACACGCCGTTGGTGACGGTGTCCTGCGTGAAGTCGCGGCACGCATTGATGCTGGCCTACGACGTGAAGATGCGCTCTACCGCCTTGGCGGCGAAGAATTTCTGGTCGTCAGTACAGATAGCAATAGCGAAGGGGCCTATCAGCTTGCGGAGCGGCTACGCCGCTCCGTTGGTGAGCATCCTATGCCGGGGTTGCCGCGTGATCACAAGCTGACCATCAGTGTGGGCGTCGGCGCCAGCGACAAAACCCCCGGGGTCGACGCCCGATCGCTGTTGGCGATCGCCGATGCCGCGATGTACCAAGCCAAGGCGGCCGGGCGGAACTGCGTTCGTTGATCTGTTGAGCCGCCGCGGCGATTCAACTCAGTCTACGGTCCAGCTTTCACCGAGGCCGGGCAGGCGCGGCTTGAGGCCGAAGCGCTGTGAAATCAAGGTGGCCAAAGTCTCGCGCGCCTGGTCTTCACCGTGCCACAACACAACTTGTGGTTTGCCCGGTGTCAAAGGCGCCAGCCAGTCCAACAATTCGAGTTGGCCGGCATGGGCCGAAAAACCGCCCAGCGTGTGGATGTTGGCCGCGACACGAATCGGCTCGCCAAAAATACGGACCGTATTTGCGCCCTCGACGAGGCGGCGACCGAGTGTGCCTTCGCCCTGAAACCCCGCGATCACCACATGGCTGGTTGGTTTCCAGAGGTGGTGGCGCAGGTGGTGTAGAATACGCCCCCCGGTGCACATGCCGGACCCGGCAATGATGATGGCCGGGCCGCGCAACTCGTTGAGGGCCATTGAGTCGCGTGCCGAGGGACAAAGCTTCAGGGTGGGGAAGCGCAGTGGCGATTCGCCGTTTTTAAGTGAGGCCCATGTTTCGGCATCAAAGAGCTCGCGGTGCTCCCGGTAGGCATCCGTTGCGGCAATCGCCATCGGGCTATCCAGAAATACCGGCAAACCCTTCATCCATGGCTCTTTCGACAGCTTGCGCAGGATGTAGAGGAGCATCTGGGTCCGGCCAACGGCAAAGGCCGGGATTAGAACCTTGCCGCCAGTATGGATGGCGGTCTTCAGGATGTCACGAAATTCCTCAACCGTCTCATCGTAATCCCGGTGGTTACGATCGCCGTAGGTTGACTCCAGAAAAACGACGTCGGCATGCTTCAAGCGTGTTGGCGGTGGTAAAAACGGCTGTACCTGCGGGCCGATGTCGCCCGAAACGACTAAGCGTTGCGCGGCATTGCCCTCACCGATGGTGAGCTCGACGATCGCCGAACCGAGGATGTGCCCGGCGTCATGGAATACCAAACGCATCCCGGGGGCGATTTCACGCTCTTGCCCGTACTCGAGCATCTTGAAGCGACGCAGGACGACCGTGACGTCGGCCTGTGTAAACAAAGGCGCCAGCGGCGCGCGACCGGTGCGCGCGCGGCGGCGGCTCTCGCGGCGGGCATCTTCTTCCTGCAGATGAGCGGCATCTTGCAGGATGATACGAGCGATATCCAAGGTGGCCGATGTCGACCAAATTGGGCCGTCAAAACCCAATTCGTCGAGCAGCGGCAACCGACCGCTATGGTCCAGATGCGCATGCGTAAGCACGACTGCGTCGAGTCGGTCGGCGCGTATGCGAGGAATGCGACGGTTTCGCGCTTCGGTTTGTCGCCCGCCTTGCAGCATGCCGAAGTCGACTAGAACTCTGGATCCTGAGGCCTCAACGAGCAGGCACGAACCGGTGACTTCACCGGCGGCTCCGAAGACAGTCAAACGCATGGTGCGGCTCCTTGCAGTTGCATCTGTGTGTAGAATATCACGTCGCTACCCGCTAGCGCCTGCGCGGTATATGCGCTATTCTGAATATCTATACAATGCGGCGGCACAGCGCCCCGCCGTTCAATTTCTGGAGAGTCTTCAATGGCCGGACGACCACAAAATTTGTCGCCTGATCGGGCACTTTCCCTATCAGACGCCACGTTTATCGATGTGCGGACGCCGCAGGAGTTTTCATTTGACCTCGGCCGTATCGAAGGCGCCGTCAACGTTCCGTTGCAGGACATGGTCACCGTGGGCTTTCCGGAGGAGCTGCTCAAGGCGCCGCATCTCGTGATCGTCTGTCGTAGCGGGGCCCGCAGCGGGCAGGCGGCAGCCATGCTGGCGCCGCACGCCACCGGCACTGTCTACAATCTGACGGGTGGGATGGCCATGTGGGCTCGCCTTGGTCTGCCGATGGAGCGCTGAGTGTTGCCCAGTATGCTGAGGCAGCCGCGCACCCCCAGCATTCTTCGCGCCTGTGGTGCTTGCGTAATCCACCCTTGGGCCGCAGCGTTGCTCGTGGCCATGGGAACCGTCGCTTGTCATGGCGATCCTGCACCTGATGCGGCTGCCGCGGAAGTCAGTGCGGCGGACGCACCGCTCCGCCTCTACCCCCAAGGCGTGTCTCGCATCGCCGGTTTCTCGTTGGCGCCGCGCGATTTCGCCGATGGCGAATCACTGGACATCTTGGCACGTGATGGATTTCATTGGATTCGCTTCGACGCACTGTGGCATCTACACGAGCCGCTGCCCGGCGTTTTCGATTTCCGTACACTCGACGCCGAGGTGACCGCAGTTTTGGACGCGGGCCTTGAGCCGTTGCTGATTCTGGCTTACGGCAACCCGTACTACTCGGCGCTTGGTGAGGAATGCCGGTCGATGGCCGACAACAGCGACGACTACCGCTGCCCCCCCGACAACCCAGCTGATTTTGCCCGTTACGCAGCGGCACTGGCACGCCATTTTGCCGGACGGGTGCGTGTCTACGAGGTCTGGAATGAGGCCAACGGATGGTTTCGCTTCTGGCCCACGCGCGCCGGCGGCGATCCCGACGCTTATGGCCGCTTGGTTGCGGCCGCCGCCGATTCTGTCCACGCGGCGTGCAGCGACTGCTTGGTCCTTTCGGGTGGTCTGGTATTTCACGAGGTGCCACCGGTCGTCATTGGCCAGGCCGACTTCATGCCCGCTATGCGCACCGCGGTACCCGATTTGTTCGCTCGGGTCGATGGCGTCGGCGTGCACCACTACACGTTTTACCCCCCGGTCAACGCTCCCGAGGACGACGGCTTCCCCGAACGGCCGCTCGCCGATATGCTCGAAGACACACGTACCCATTGTGATTGTGATCGACCGCTGTGGATTACCGAGACCGGTTGGAGCACCGCTGGCGGGCTCAGCGAATTGGGGCAGGCGCGGTACGGCTTGCGGGGAATGATGATTTCACTAGCTGCCGGTGCCGAGTCTTGGCTGTGGTGGAGTCTACGCCGTCTTGACGGACAGCAACTCATCGCGGCACAGGAGGCGTGGTTCGGTGTCTGGAATTTGGACGGCGGCCCGCGGCCCGTCTATCTTGCCCTGCGGCGGTTTTTGGCCGAGTTGGGGGCCGCAACTGCCGTTCGCGACGTGCGGAACCGCTATGGACTCGACGCACCGGCGGAATGGGCGGTTGAGTTCACGATGCCGGGCGGTGACAGGCGGCTTGTCGTATGGGCGAATATCCCCGGTGTGGGCCGGACAGTCGCCCCTTTGCAGGGCCGCGGCGCACTGAATTTGGTCAGCGGCGAGTCCGGCCCGTTCTCACGAATCGGGCCGGATCCGCTGCTGATCACTGTTGACTGAGGCAGACCCGCCGTGGTTCAGTCAACGAGGCTTTCGATCGCTGCCTGCAGGCCCTTGCGAGCATCGGCGCCAATAGGTTCGAGGCCCGGTACCCCGGCCAACTGCATACCCGCCGCCGGATCGAAGGCCCGTACGCGTACGCGGCCGTCGCCCAGATCGTAGACAACAATCGTACAGGGTAGGAACAGGCCGATGTCGGGCGCCGTGGCAAGCGCCTTGGCTGCGAGGCTCGGGTTGCAGACCCCAAGAATCCGATAGCCCGGTCGATCAAGGTCAATTTTGGCCTTCAGCGTGGCTGCTACGTCGAGGTCGACCAGCGTGCCGAAGCCGTTTGCCTGCGCTGCCGCTTTGACACGGTCAGCAACCTCGGCGACTTCGCCGTTCAGTTCGATGCCAAATCCCAATTCTTCCAATGCCATGCTATGCTCCTTCGGGAAAGATATACAGATTCATTATACTGAATATGACGCAGGGCAGCAAGCGGTGCCCCGCAGTGGGACTCAGCGCCCGTAGCCGCGGAGCCGCGCGATGATTTCGTTCATCACCTCGGTGGTGCCGCCACCGATCGGTAGCAGCCGCACGTCACGGTACAGGCGCTCGACGACCGATTCGCGCATATACCCCATACCACCGAGGATCTGTACGGCATGGTCACAGACTTCGAGCGCTACGTCGCAACTGAAGTTCTTGGCTTGGCTGACGGCTTCAATATTTTGCTCGCCGCGCCGGATTCCATCGGCGATCTGGTAGTTGAATGCGCGTGCGGCTCGCACCAAGGTCGACATGCGCGCAAGTTTGTGTCGCGTCACCTGAAAGCCCATCAGAGGCCGCCCGAAGGCCATCCGCTCACGTGCCCAAGCCTCGGCCTCGGCCAAGGCAATGGCCGCACTGGCGTGGCCGTAGCAGGCCAAGGCCAGTCGCTCGCTCTGGAAATTTTGCATCACCGCCAGAAAACCCGAACCTTCTTCGCCGATCCGATTTTCGACCGGCACACGGCAATCCTCGAAGGTCAATTCCGCGGTGTCCGAGGCACGCCAGCCCATTTTTTTGAGTGCGCGGGAGACGCTGAACCCCGGCGTACCGCGTTCGACAACGAAAAACGTCAAGCCGCCATGCGGATCATCGCTCGTGCGGGCGAGCACCGTCACCTGATCGGCGCGCACCCCGCTGGTGATGAACATCTTGGCGCCGTTGAGTACGTAGTATTCACCGTCGCGAACGGCCCTGGTACGAATGCCGGCCACATCGGACCCTGTGCCGGGTTCGGTAACCGCCAGCGCCGCAATCCGCCGACCCGCCAGCACTTCGGGAACAAAGCGGCGCTTCTGATCTTCGCTGCCCAGGGACAGGATCGGCGGCAACGCGATACCGAGACTGCCGAGTCCGACTGTTACGCCGGTCGATCCGCCTTGCATCAGTGCCTCGATCATGACGACCACATGCAGTGCGTCGCCGCCACCACCGCCCAGTTCTTCGGGGGCCGCAGACGACAGGAGTCCGAGTGCGCCAGCCTCTTCGTACAAAGCGCGAGGAAACTCCTCGGCTTCCTCCCATTCGAACGCATGAGGGGCGATACGCTCCCGGGCGAACCGCAGGCACGTGTCGTAATACATGCGATGTGAGTCATCGAGAACGTGGTCGAAGAAAGGGTCGCGAAACAGGTCAGCCATGAATGGCTCCTTGTGGCCGTGCGTTTGATGGTGGGTCCGCCGTCATTGTGCCATGAGGGGGATGTCGGGCCAAGGGTCGTCCCAACGGCAGTCCGACAAGGACGCAGGCACCTGCCCGTGCTACCATGACGGATCCCGAAAGGATGTCACCGTGAACCGCCCGCACCTACGCAAGACCAAAATCATTGCCACCGTCGGACCTGCCTGTGACGACGAGGGCGTTTTGCGCGCCATGATGGAGGCGGGCATGAATGTGGCCCGTTTCAATTTCTCGCACGGCGAGCACGATCAGCATCTTGTGCGCCTCGAACGCGTGCGGCGCGTGGCCACCGACTGCGGCGCCAATATTGCCGTGATGCTCGACACAAAGGGTGTTGAGATCCGTACGGGCAAGCTACGGGACGGCAAGCCGGTCGAGTTGCGTCCGGGCACGGCGTTCGAATTGCGGACCGAGCCGAGTATTGGCGACGAAAGCGGCGTATTCGTGACCTATCCGCTGCTGGCAAATGACGTCCGCACAGGCGACCGCATTTTTCTTGATGACGGCGCCATGCAGCTCGAGGTTGTCTCTGCCGATCCGGACCAAGGCCGGATCATGACGACCGTGGTGATTGGTGGGCGCCTCAAGGAAACCAAAGGCGTCAACCTTCCCGACACGTTGTTGGCCTTGTCCCCGTTGTCCGATACCAACATGGCCGATCTGCGTTTTGCCGCAGAGAATGGTGTCGACTATGTGGCCGCCTCGTTTGTGCGGAATGCGCAGGATGTACTTGACATTCGTGCCGTATTGACGCGCTGGGGTGGGCGCATGCCAATCATCGCCAAGATCGAAAACCGAGCCGGCGTCGAAAATCTCGAAGAGATCGTGGCTGCCGCCGACGGCACGATGGTCGCTCGTGGTGACCTGGGCGTCGAGATGCCCTTGGCCGAGGTGCCCGCCATCCAAAAGCGCATCATTCGCGCCACGGTAACGAGCGGCAAGCCGGTCATCACGGCCACGCAGATGCTCGACTCGATGGAGCGCAATCCTCGTCCGACCCGCGCCGAATCGACGGACGTGGCCAACGCCATTTTCGACGGCACGTCGGCGATCATGCTGTCCGGCGAGACGGCGATCGGCGCGCACCCGGCGCTGGCGGTACGCACCATGGCCGAGCTGGCCGAACAGGCCGAGCTGGCGCTCAGCGACTTCGGCCATCTGCAGAAGATTTTGCCGTCGCCAGCCAACGCAGTGGTCGAGGCAGTGGCACAGGCGGCCATCGCCATGGCAGCCCACTTGGGTGCGGCGGCAATTGTGACCCTCACCGAAACCGGGTTCACAACGCGCACGATTTCCAAATACCGTCCAGCGGCGCCGATCATTGCCGTCACGCTGTCTGAGGAAATCGTCCGAAAATTTGCAATGAACTGGGGCGTATCCGCTGTGCATTTTCCGCAGGGCCGAGCCGGTGACCAGCCGATGATCGATGCGGCGATCGAGTGGGGGCTGCGCCACGGCTACCTGCGTTCTGGCGATAGGGTTGTCGCCACGGCCGGGTTGCCGCACGAGCCCGGCAGCACGCGCAAAATCGAGGTCGTGGAGGTCCGCTGAGATGGACGCCGAATTCTGGCTGGAGCGCTGGCGCTGCGGCAAGACGGGCTGGCATCAGGACGAGGTCAACCCGTGGCTTGTTCGCTATGCCGATCGTCTGCCTTCAACCGGGCGCGTTTTTGTTCCGCTGTGCGGCAAGACAGTCGATGTGGGCTGGTTGCGCGCACGCGGGCTCGCCGTGCGGGGCGTCGATTTATCGCCCATTGCGGCCGAGGCCATGTTTGCCGAGGCGGGATGGCCGGTTGGCCTTGAATACAGCAACGGCTTTGCCGTTCACCGGGCAACCGACGAGGGTCCGGCTGTTGAGTTTTGGGTCGGAGATCTGTTTGCCCTGCCGGCGGAGGCCTGGTCCGATATCGATGTGGTTTGGGATCGAGCGGCGTATCACGCGCTGCCGCTGGCCATGCGCGCCCAATACGCACAGCACATGCAGGCGGTCCTGCCGCCCGCGGCCGGTATCTTGCTCGTCACGATCGACTATCCCGAGGGCAGCCGCGAAGGCCCGCCGTTTCGCATCGAGCCGGGCGAAATTGAAACACTGTGGGGCCGCGCCGGGCGCCGCGTCGAGCGCCTTGCCGCGGCTGACGCCGAAGGCCGTTACAGTTTTGACGCGCCGGTGCGGGAAGACGTGTGGTGGATTGGCCCAGTCGCGCACTAACTCGACTCGTTGTTGACCTTGGTAGCCGAAACACGCCATTACTGCACCGCTTGATCTCGCTCGACAGCGATGGGCATGGTGTTGGTATGATGCAAGGGTGGTGAATTGATCATGCCGCAGGGGGGCGTCGAACATGCATACTGAGCCGCTCTTTGCGTGGAGCGTTGAAGGCATGCGGGCGGCGTATGCATCTGGCTGGTTTCCCATGGCCGAGGCGGACAGCGGGCAAATGACCTGGGTACGACCACGGCTGCGCTGCACGTTCGACCTCGCCGCCTTTCACGTGCCGCGCTCGCTGTATCGTCGTATCCGCAAAGGCGGGTACAGCGTTACGCACGATCGGGCGTTTGACGAGGTTGTCGCGGCCTGCGCCGTCCCGGGGCCGGGGCGTGAGCAGACATGGATTTCACCGCCACTTGCCCGGATGTACTCCGCGTTGTTTGCTGCGGGGCACGCCCACAGCATCGAAGTCTGGCAGAACGGCCAGTTGGCCGGCGGCCTCTTCGGCGTTGTTTGGGGCGGCCTGTTTGCCGGAGAGTCGATGTTTACGCGGGTTTCCGATCTTGGCAAGATCGCATTGGTACAGACGGCCGCGGCGTTGAAAGCTGCAGATTTTCGATTGTTCGATGTGCAGTTTCGCAACCCGTTTCTGGACGCATTTCACCCGTTCTTGATGTTGGACGCAGCGTATCAGGCGCGGCTGCGGGCGGCGTTGGCGGCCGGTGTGGGGTTCCCGCTGCTGCCGGTGGATCCGTTGACCGTCTATCCCCCGGGGCGGCCTCCTGCCGCGGTGCATCCGCTATGTCCACAGGAATAGGCTCAAAAAAAGGCGCGCCAAAAGAAAAAGCCCACGGCCGCGAAATTCGCGTTCGTGGGCCCCTTCAAGATGCGGCCAAGATGCGTTGGAGCGGGAAACGGGATTCGAACCCGCGACCTTCTGCATGGCAAGCAGACGCTCTACCAACTGAGCTATTCCCGCACTCAAGGTCAGACCGGTATTGTGCCCGAGGGCGGCCATTCCTGTCAAATCGACTCGGTGTCTGAGCGGGTCAATCGGCGGCGTTGATCCGCCAGTCGTAGGCATAGTGAGCGCGCCCGCGAAACCCGATCAGGCGGGCGGCGACGTCGTCCGGCGCGTAGCGGGCGAGATGCCGGGCGCGTGCCGGCCCATCGGGCCCGAAATCATCGGCGTACCAGTCAAACAGACTCGACAAATGCAGCGTATCGCCCTCGAAGCGCAGGGCC
>CAZUAB010000027.1:13831-21240 GCA_964617795.1 uncultured bacterium | reverse complement strand
GCAAAGGAGTTCCCAGTTGGAACCATCCGGCGGGTTGTCGTCGTGGTTGTGATTCTTGTGGTGCACCGTAAGCTGCTGCACGTTGCCATGATCGAAGCTGCGCCCACAGTGCGTACAGACCCACGGAAAGAGCTTGAGCGCCTGCGCCCGGTAGCCGCGCTGCCGTTCGGCCAGGGCGCGCCGCGCGGCAGCGACGGGGCCTTCGTGGCTGCCGCTCATGGCGTCGGCGCTGCTGCCGCGAGGAGATCGTCGGTCGTGGCCAGCTTGCGGCGTGGGCGGCCTTCGGCAGCGCCCAACGCCTGCTCACGGGCGTCGATCCGTTGCCAGGCAGCCCAGTCGACGACATCGCTGCCCTGCGCTGCCAACCAGTCATCGATATCGCTGGCGGCGACCGCCCGTGGGGCTTGGTCACCCAAGTCGGCCAGCAGCGCGTCGACCGTCTCGCGGGCACAGGCGCGGTTGGTACCGACCAGACCACTCGGACCGCGCTTGGCCCAACCCGCCGCATAGACGCCTGACAGCACACTGCCATCCGGGGCATCAAGCACGCGTCCGGCCGTGTTGGGGATACAGCCCGTAGCCGGGTCGACGGGCACACCGGGCGGTGGGACGCCGCGGTAGCCAACGGCGCGCACGACAAGACCGGCATCGAGGTGATCGAACACGCGCGTGGGCACCAAACTCCCATCGGCCTCTACGTGGTTGCGAACAATACGCAGGCCGCTGACCTTGCCGTCTTCGCCGATGATCTCGACCGGAGAAGCCGCCAGCCGCAGGCGCACGACGCGATGGCCGGCAGGAACCGGAGCCTCCAGGTGGGCCGACAAAAAATCGAGTAGCCCGCGGCGTTCGCGCTCCTCGGGCAAAACCGCGGGCAGCGCAAATCCAACCGGATCGACCGTAAACGTCACGCCGTCGAGTTCGGCCAATTCCTTGACCTCCTTGAGGGCAAAGGCGGCCTGCACAGGGCCGCGGCGACCGAGAATCGTTACTTCGCGGACCGCGGATGCGCGCAGTAACGCAAGCGCATCTGGGTCAATATCGGTGCGCGCGAGTTCGTCGGGACTGCGCACCAGCATGCGGGCGCAATCGACGGCCACGTTGCCAACCCCGACGACGACTGCCTTCGGCACATCCAGGCGCGGGGCTACTCCGCGGCCCGCTGGGTGGCCGTTGTACCAAGCGACAAAGTCCGTGGCGGCAATGCTGCCATACAGATCCTCGCCTGGAATACCCAAACATCGGCTCGACGGGCAGCCAATACTGAGGATGACGGCGTCATAACGACTGCGCAAGTCGTCAAGTACAACGTCACGGCCCAGCGCAATATTGCCGAGGAAGCGAAAACCTGGTGTGGTCGCAATACGCTCGTAGACACGCTCGACTTGCTTGATTTTGGCGTGATCTGGAGCGACACCGTAACGGACGAGTCCGAACGGCGCCGGCAGCGCCTCGTACAGATCAACCTCGGCGGCGGCGGCCAAGAGTGCCTCGGCAGCGTAGTAGCCAGCCGGGCCGGCGCCGATGACGGCAACCCGGCGGGTCACAGAGACGGCATCCGCTCGAAATCCGGCCCTGTGGGCAGCCGCGATGCTGGCGCCGAATCATTCATCGAACGCTATCATACCAGCGTCCCACTGCGGCGCAACCGCAGCGGGGCGGGGCTCAGCGGCGGAGCATCCTGACCGCCAGCAAAAACGCCACGCTCCGGGTACCATAAGGCCACCACGGGGGTAAGATCAAAACCGATGCTCGATTTCCTCTATCTGACGGCCGGTATGGCTTTGCTGTTTGCAGGCGGCGAAGGGCTCGTTCGCGGCGGCGCCTCACTTGCCCTCAGGCTCGGATTGACTCCGTTGACCATCGGCCTCACCGTTGTCGCCTTCGGCACCAGCGCCCCGGAATTGCTGGTCAGTATTCGCGCCTCGGCAGCCGGCAGCGGCGATATCGCGCTGGGCAACGTCGTCGGCTCCAATATCGCCAACATTGGCCTGATTCTCGGCCTATCGGTGCTGGTTTCACCGCTGAACGTCCAAGCCAAGCTACTGCGCTTTGAAATGCCCTTTCTTGTCGCCTTGACCGCCGTTGTCACAGGCATGGCTTGGGACGGGCGGATTGGATTCTTTGAGGGGTTGCTGCTATCTGTGACGCTGGTCACCTATGTCTTTGCGGCGATCCGAGCCTCAAGGGCCGAGGGACGCGCCATACAGGAAGAGTTCGCCGACCTCGATCAGCCGACCGGATCCCTTGTGACCGATCTGACCCTGATCGGTGTCGGCTTGGCTGTACTGATCGGCGGAGCCGGATTGCTTGTCACCGGTGCATCCAATCTGGCCCGCGCCGCTGGCGTATCGGAGGCGGTGGTCGGCCTGACGGTTGTCGCCGTCGGCACCAGCCTGCCCGAGCTGGCCACCTCCCTTGTTGCGGCCTTCCGCGGCAAGGGCGACATCGCCCTCGGAAACGTCATCGGTTCCAATATCTTCAACCTGGCATCAATTCTTGGCATTTCGAGCATGCTACTGCCCATCACGGCCAAAGATATCAGCATGGCCGACTTTGTCGTGATGGGCCTGTTTACGCTGGTCCTTGTACCCATCATGCGCACAGGTCTTCATATTGGGCGCGCCAAGGGCATTTTCTTGCTCGGTGGCTACCTGGCCTACTTGGCTTGGCTGGGCCGCGGCGCCGCAGTGCTGCCCTGAAGATGCCTTTCTAATCGCTTCCCAAACGCGGAGCTATTCATGATTGATGCGCTGCTCGTTGTGTTCGGCATGACGCTGCTGTTCGGCGGCGGTGAAGGGCTCGTACGCGGTGCTTCATCGCTGGCCTTGCGCTTCGGTCTGACCCCGCTGGTCGTGGGATTGACGGTCGTCGCTTTCGGTACCAGCATGCCCGAGATGGTCGTCAGTGTGCGGGCGGCCACAGGTGGAAGTGGGGACATCGCGCTGGGCAACGTCATCGGCTCCAATATCTTTAATATTGCTGGTATCATCGGCCTCACCGTGATGATTGCGCCGCTCGCCGTCCAGGCCAAGCTGCTGCGGATTGAGATGCCCTTCTTGGTCTTGATCACCGCTGTCGTTACCGGCATGGCGTGGGACGGCCGGATCGGGTTTTTCGAGAGTCTGTTGTTGTTTTTGACGGTCATCACGTACACGTTCATGGTCATCCGCGCCTCCCGGGCCGAAACGACTGCTGTTCAGGCAGAATTCGCGGAGGGCGTCGCGGCAGTGAGCGGTTCCCTCGCTGCGGACTTGATCATGATTGGCATCGGCCTCGCGGCCCTCGTCGGCGGAGCAGAACTCCTTGTTCGCGGCGCCGCCAGCTTGGCGCGTGCGGCTGGTGTCTCCGAAGCAATCATCGGCCTTACCGTGGTCGCCATCGGAACCAGCCTGCCCGAGCTAGCCACCGCCCTTGTCGCGGCCTTCCGCGACAAGGGCGACATCGCCCTCGGAAACGTCATCGGCTCCAATATTTTCAACCTCACCGCCATTCTCGGCGTATCGGGATTGATCACGCCCATCACCCGAGGCGGTATCACAACGGCTGATTTTCTTGTCATGGGCGGCGCCACACTGCTGTTGGCGCTGATCATGCGCACAGGTCTTCAGATCGGGCGCGCCAAGGGCATTTTCTTGCTCGGCGGCTACCTGGCCTACCTGGCTTGGCTGGGCCGCGGCGCCGCAGTGCTGCCCTGACCACAGGACGCCGCTGCACGGGCGCGTTATACTGAACGGATGCCGCCTGTAACCCGTACGATCGATCTGGCTTGCGCACCCCTCCTGCACGGCTTGACCGATGCGGAAATCCACGAGATCGCCGGGCGCGCTGTCGAGCGACGCCTGCCTGCGGGACGCAATTTGTACGCGCAGAACGAACCGGCAGTTGCTCTTTATCTCGTCGTCGGCGGACGCCTACGGCTGGCCGAAACAACGCCGGACGGCAAAGAGGTCATTCTTGGCTTTCTGGCACCCGGTGAGCTGTGCGGCAGCGCGGCCATGCTGCCCGAGGGCACCTACGGCGAGACCGCGACCACGACGGCCGAAACGCGTCTTATGGCCTGGCCGCGGGCCGAATTTGATGCGCTCGTCGTACGGCGGCCGCGCCTTGTCCTCAACGCACTGCGGCTTGAGACGCGCCGCGCGGCCGAGTTGCAGGCGCGGTTACGTGAATTGGCGACGTCTCGGGTCGATACGCGCTTGGCACGTCTGCTGCAACGCCTGTGGGTTGAAACGGGGCGTCCGACGGCCGAAGGGGTTGAACTGGAGTCGGCCCTATCGCGTGAAGAGCTGGCCCACATGACCGGCACAACACTGTTTACGGTCAGCCGCACGCTTGGCGCCTGGCAACGACAGGGGGTACTCACACTGGGCCGGCGGCGGATCGTCATCCGCGATCACCACAAACTGGCCGAGCTGGCCGAAGGGCCACCACCGGAGCCGCTGGGCCACGATGGCGGCACGCCGCGCCTTGACGTGCGACGCATCCCGCCGCGCAATCGGCCGCGCGCGATTACCGAAGCGTTCTTGTCACTCGCCCCCGGCGAACAGATCGAACTGATGACCGACCACGAGCCGCTTCCACTGCGGCGGCGTTTCGATGAACAGTTCGGCGACTCTCTGCAGTGGACCTACCTCGAAGAAGGACCGCACGTGTGGCGCGTGCGTCTGCGGCGCCTGCGCTGAACCTGCCGTGGCCTTGCGCCGGCGCAACGAACGAGGTGCTGGCGGCGGGCATCATGAGAACCGGTAAGGAGTGTACCCATGTCTGATTCGGCTGAAAAGCCTCGCCTGGATCCCTATCGTCCATTTTTCGGCGCCGGCTTGGCAACAGCCGTCGCCGTGGTGTTGCTGTGGGGGCTGCGTTTGACCGGGGCCGTCCAAGGAGACTGGTCGCTGGCGCCGTTCGGCCTGCACGGACATTGGATGCTCTGGGGTGTCGTACAGAGCTTTGCGTGGGGTTTCGCCTGCACGGCCTTCCCGCGTCAACAAGGCGGCCGGCAATTGGAAAATGGCCCGCTGGTACGACTGGCAAGCCTCCACGCACTTGGCTTGGTCGCGGCAGTTGGCGCTGGCCTACCCGGTGCGCCAATTGCGTTATTCGGGCTGGGTCTAGCCCTGCAATTGGGTGCAGGCGCCGCACTGTGGCTTCACCTGCTGGCGCAACGCCGGGCCGCACCGCCGGACAAGGATCCGCAGCCGGCCGTATTTCTGTCTGCACTGGCCGGCGGCCTTCTTTTGATGGCCGCGCATGGCATCGGCCTGCTCATGACGGCGGCAGGCGGCCTGAAGGTCGTGGCCGCGGCGGGCCATCTGGCCGTCGCCTTTTGGCTGCCGACGCTTATTTTGTCGACAGCGGCGCGAGTCGTGCCAATGTTTGCAGGACGCGGCATTGACGCCCCTGTGCGACCAGCATCCCGTCCGATGCTGCGTGTATGGGCGGGGCTTACGGCCATCGCGTTGGTCCTGTCGGCCGGCGCATGGTGGTGGCCGGCGCTGTGGCCGTTCGCTTGGGTGAGCACATTGGCCATGGCGGGGTTGGCGACGGTTTGGGTCGCTCGCTGGATCCCCGGTCGTCGCATTTGGGTCGTGCCCATGGTGGCGTGGTTGTTCATTGGGTTGTTCTTGGTGCTCTCGGCGCACGGATTTACCCTTTTCGAACTCGTCGCCTGGTGGCGAGACGGTCCGGTCAGCACGCCACGCTATCATCGGGCCGCCCTGCACACACTCGGCCTTGGTGGTGCCATGACAATGATCGTTGCGGTCGCATCACGGGTCATCACAGGCCATGCCGGAATGGCCATGCGCGCCTCTGTGGGGATGCACCTGGCGATGTTCGGCATTCTCAGTGCCACCTTCATCCGCGTTGCTGCTGCGCTGCGCCCTGATTGGTGGGGCTGGACCGGCATCCAAGGGGGCCACGCTGTGTGGCCGTTCGCCATCGGCATGATCGCCTGGTCTTGGACATACGTCCCGCGGCTGATGCTGTGGACGCAGCCCAATCGCGAGATGCCCGTGGTCCCTTTCGGCAAGATTCGGCCGCCGAAATCACGCTGAGTCGAGCGTCAGCCGCACGCGCACCGAATTCCGTCGCAATTTTGTGCGCGCATGGCTGACGTATTGCAAAGATCGCTCGCGCGGGCTACGATTTAGCCATGCGCGCTTCTCGATCCGCCTTCGGCGGCCTCGCCGCCCTTGCCATGCTCGCGGCCTGCGACACGACGGTCGAACAGTCTACGTTGCCCGAATGCCCGGGCGCTGGCCAGGCGACGGCGCGCGCGCTGCGCGGCGCCGCCATTCATTTTGAGGGCGACCACGCCGTCGGTGGTGACGGTGACTGGATCCTGCAGAACGACCGGGCGGCGTTCGTCATTCAAGGTGTCGATCGCAACATCACCTACTACCACTACGGCGGAATTCTCGTCGACGCCGTACCAATGGCAGATTGTGCCCAGACGGCACCCGACCGTTTTGAAGAGGCCGGCATCATGCTCGGCAAGCTCGATGCCGCGGCGCTTTGGCGCTCGTCGCTGAGGGCCTTTCGAGCTGAGTCGATTCATGTTGTCCGCGACGGGCGCGATGGCGGGCCAGCCATCGTGCGGGCCAGTGGCCGCGATGACTACTACTGGCTGGTCGAATACACGTTGATTGGGCTTGCCCAGCAGGAAGGCGACCCCAAGCTGCTCAGCAGCCCGCTCGGCGTGCGCATCGAGGTCGACTACATTCTACAGCCCGACAGCCCAGTACTCGAGATCGTCCTGCGTCTCATCTCGGAGACCGATGAGTCGCTGTCCTTGCTGGCCGGTATCGAACTGTTGTTCGGCGATGAAACCCGTGTCACACGTGTGGCCTCGGCCAGCCTCGACTTTGGCGGCTTCGGTTTTGCCACCGGCATTCCCTGGCTGGCCGCAGGCAGCCTGGATGGCCAAGGCGCCTGGGCCTTCACCATGCCGGGGCGCAACATGTCCAGCGCCTATATCTCGGGGGTCAATGCCATATTCGATCTCGATCAGGCACTTAGTGCGCCGATGCGGCTGCGTAACGCCGGCGACGCAGAAGAGCTGCGCATGCTCGTGGCCGTCGGTCCCGGAGACCTGCACAGTGTGAGCGGCGCACTTGCTGCGCTGTCGGATGCGTCTGGAGGCACGTGGCAGCCAGCGCTGGCGCCGCTTGACGGTGAGGTGCGCGATGCGGCCGGTCGGCCGGCCACCGACGTCGAGATCGAATTGCAGATCCAGCAGGATGACGACTGGGCGACGCTGGACCGCTACCGTGTTGACGACCAAGGCCGCTTTGGCCCGACCCGCGTATTTTTTAGCGATCAGGCCTTCCCCACGCGGCTGGTGGCGCATTCTGCCGGCCGCGAAGCCAGCATGCCGGTGACGCCAGGCACTGACGGACGCGCCCGCG
>CAZUAB010000027.1:0-13821 GCA_964617795.1 uncultured bacterium | reverse complement strand
ACCGCCCTTGGGGCGCCTGCGCGTCGATATTCGCAGCGCCGATGACAAGGCGCTGCCCGGCAAAGTGCAACTGTGGCGAGACGGGATCCGTCATGCCCAACATTTCCTGTTCGGCAGCGAAACCATACCTGCACCGCCCGGCGTTTGGGATGTTGTCGTGACCCGCGGCTACGAGTACTCGCGCGTCGAAACGCAGGTCACGGTACCGGCCGATGGCGAAGCGACCGTGACGGCCAAGCTGGCGCACTTGGTCGATACGAGCGGCTGGCTGAGTATCGACACGCACGTCCATTCCGGCCCGAGCGCCGACAGCCCCGTGCCGATTCCGACCCGTATCCGTGCCGCCGCCGCCGAGGGGCTGGAGGTTCCTGTGGCCACCGACCACGAAGCCATCGTCGGGCTGCAAGCCGGTATTGACCGCACAGGGTTGGGCGATTTCGTCGCGACGATCACCGGAGAAGAAGTGACGGCCGTGATACCCGAGCACCTGACGATGTTCCCGGTCAAGCCCGACGGCTCGATCCGTGGTGGTATTGTCGAATGGTACCGGCTGGGCCTGCCCGAGCTCTTCGAAGCCATGTATGCCCGCGGCGCGGAGATCGCCATGATCAATCATCCCGGCAACCTCTATCGCATGCTCGAATGGGACCGCGTGGCCGGTCAACCAGGCATCGCCCGCTACGCCGACCTGCAGATGACCGACTCGAAGTCGCCGTGGTCGTGGAACTTCGATGGCGTCGAAGTCCTCAATGGATTTTCGGCGGTCTTCCGTCAGCCGGGCGACCATCCCTCGACTGGGCACTTCGACAACTGGATGAGTTTTTTCAATCACGGCCACCGCATTGTCGGGGTAGCTGCCAGCGATGTGCACGGGTTTGATGACACGGGCTATCCGCGCAGCTACTTCGCAACCACCGTGGAGGATCTGCCGGCGCTGCGCCCCGATGCGGCCGTTGCCGCATTCAAAAACGGTCAGGTTCAGATGAGCGCTGGCGCCTTTGCCCGCGTCGCGGCGGGCGGCAAGGGTCTTGGCGATACATTGACAGCGCCCGGCGGCGCCTTCAATCTGGCCGTGCGCATTGAGGCCTTGCCCGAAATCGACGTCACGCACCTACGGGTCTACGCCAACTGCGACGAGATTCTCAATGTCGCGGCAACCGCACCGGACGCCGTCGTCAAATTCGATGCCGCCCTGCCCGTCACGCTGACAGCCGACGCGCACATTGTCGTGGCCGCGTTCGGGCGTAACCCGATGCCGCGTGGCTTGCCAGACTACGATGCGACAAAAACCCCGCGCGTGATGACCAACCCGCTGTTTATTGATGCCGATGGCGACGGCGAGTATTCCGCGCCCGGTGGGCGCGAATGCAGCTACACCCGCGACGATACCGAGTGACCTCACCCGACCGCGCCTCCATGCAGCGGCGGTGTTTTTCGCCGTCCTGATAGACTACTGGGATGGGCCGTTCGCAATCTTCTGACTCTCCCTTTGGGCGACCCGGCTTTGAACCTCGCACAGGACGCTGGGTCGACACACCAACGTCCCGCGGTTTTCCGCTAGGCGGCCTCGGTAGTGGCGGCATCTCGTGGCTCGCTGATGGTGGCTTCGGAGAAAGCCGTATCACTCGCAACTGGATGCGGCCCCTCAAGGGCCTGCGCGGCTCGTTCTTTGCTGTCCGCTGGGCCGGGGCTGACGAAGATCCACAGGCCTTGGTATTGCGGGGGACAGCCCACGGGTACAGCGAGTATTCGGTACCCACGGTCGCCCACACCGCCTTTCGGGGGGTGATTCCGGAGGCGCGCCTGTACACCTCAGGTACCGGCCCGCTGGATGTGTCGATTGGCGCCCTTTCGCCGCTGGTGCCGGGCGCGATCGACTTGGCTGCATTGCCGGTCGCACTTTTCGATATCGAGCTCCGCAATCATAGCGAACAAGAGATCGACGTATCCGTTCTGCTTTCTTGGGAAGCGGTACTGGGCTGGGGCCGCAGCATCGTGCTGCCATGGATGTGGTCGCACGCTTTGCGGGTCGATGCGCGGCGGCAGATTCAATCCGAGCTGCTCCAGCATTACCCGGCGGGGATTGTGCAGCGTCTGCGACCCGACTGGCCACTCGATGATCCCCGCCGACGAACCTGCGGCGACATGATCGTGGCGTTCGATGTCCCAGCCGATGCGCGTGGGTCCGCACTGCCGCTGTGGGATGGGGCCGCGCGTGTGCCGTCGTTCTGGGCCGCTTGGCGTGACACCGGGGATCTGCCAACCGATGCGAAGCCGCCCAAAAAAGCCCGGCAACCAGCCAGTGTAATCAACGTGCGGATGCGGCTAGCCCCGGGGGCCCGCACCCACGTGCCCGCCCGCCTGTTATGGCACCTGCCGCGCTTTCCGCTGGGCAAGTACCTTGTGCTGCGCCGCTTCGGCATTCCGGCGCCGACCGTTGACATCGGCAGCCCGGCCGCACACTTCGCGGGCATCGAATCGCTGGATCTGGCCGTGGTCTCGACCCGCTCCCGTATCGAATCCGGTGCACGGCGCATGGCCGAGATCTTTGATGACCCCGAGTTATGCAACCTGCCCCCTTGGCTGACGATCGCGATTCGCAACAGTGCGGACAGCGTGCTCGTCAATTCCGTGCTTACCGGCGACGGTGAATTGGCGACGATCGAGGGGGTGGACTGGACCATGGGGGACAAGCCGCCGTGGCCTTTCGGAGGGCTGACCGGTTCAATCGACCAGCAGCTCATGGCGCAGCCGTACGTCGGGACGTTCTTCCCCGACCTGCACCGGCGCGAGCTCGATCGCTTCCGCGAGCTCACGATCAACGGGCGCGTACCGCACGGCAGCGGCAACATCGAGATCCAGTTGGGCACAACAGCCGTACCGTACGGCCGCCCCTTGCCATGGCCGCGCCCCGAGATGTACCACTGGCCCGACCTGGCGATGAGCTGGATTCTTTTGGCCGGCCTCATCGTGCGCCGTACCGGCGATGTGGCTTGGCTGACGGCCGTATGGCGCGACCTGCGCCGCATGGCGCGCTGGCTTGACGGCCGGACAAAGCGCGGCGTCCCCGAGGGGGGATCGACCTACGAATTGCACGACTATCGCCCAGTATTTCTGTACCATTCGACCATGTATGCAGCCACGCAACGCATGCTGGCTGCGCTGACGCCGCTGATCCCCGCCAGCGTCGAACCCGAGGGTACGCGCCTTGTCGGCACGTTCCAGGGCAAGGCCGATCGGGCCTTGGCAACGATTGACAAACTACTCTGGGACAAGCGCGGTTTTTGGCACACCTGCCTCAAGCGACCGATTCTTTTTCAGGGCGGTTTGGCTGGCGAATGGGTGATGCGGCAGGCCGGCCTTGGGCCGCTGCTTAACCCCGAACGCCTGCAGAGCCACCTGCAATGGCAGCACAAAACCCTCGTCCTCCCGCCATTGTCGGGGGGCGACAGTGATGGCGGTCTGCCGCTGCCGCGCAATGCGGCCGACGTCGACGGCATCGAGATCCCAGTCAAGATTTTTTCGCGCTGGCGGGTGCGCGGCCTCAATTACGTGGCCCAACAAATCGCCTTCCAGGCCCAGACGGCCATCGCAGCAGGACGTGTCGATGACGGCCTGCAGCTCATCCGCATGGTGATCAACAAGGTCTCAGCAGAGGGCTATCCGTGGGATATCGGCAAGGTCGGCCGGCCCGGCTACGTCCACATGAGCCATCCGATCCTCTGGGCGACCTTGCATGCGCTGGCCGGGGCGTGGATCGACCGCACTCGCGGTACGTTTGGCCTTGATCCGCAGCCGCTGCCCGGTGAAACCCGCCTGCGTCTGCCGGTTTTCTTTCCTGGCCTGTGGCTGGCGCTCGATTGGGACTTCAGTATTGGCCGCGGCACGCTGATGCCGTTGCCGCAGATCGGCCACGTCGTTCTTGATGAACCCGGGCTGCTCAAGCTGGGCCCACTCGGTGGGACGACACGGGACATCACGCTGCCCCCCGGTTGGAGCAGGTCGCAGGAACCGCTGCCGATCGGCGATTGACGTTGCGGCGGGTACCCTGCCCGCCTCCCGCTCAATCGCCGGTGGGGTTGCGGACCAAGGTTACGGCGCCCTCATCTCTGCGCGTGCAGTCACTGCCGGTCAATGTTGCCTCAAGTACGTTCGCTTGTACCAAGATGCCACTTAGCCGCCAAGTGCCGGCGCAAGGCTGCCGCTCCTCGAGTTGAATCACCACGGCCCCGGGCCGCCGCGATTCGGCCCGCGCGATGCCCGACACGGTGCCGCCGCCCAGATGCCAAGAGGGCCCGCCGGTACCGTCGGCTGGCCATTCAAGGGTGAGCTGGTCTTCGGCGTCGCTCTGCCAGCGCACGGCGCCCGTCCAAGTACCGGCCAGATCGACATTGCCCTCGTCTACCGATTCCCCACAGCCAAGCGCGGCCAGCAGCACGCCAAGCAGTACGCCGAGCCGCAAGCGAGCGGGACGCCCGCACGCCCTCAAGGCCGGCCTCCCACAGCGGACAGGCCGAAATCCATTCCACCAATCAGTTGCCCTTCGGAGGTCTCCGGCACTTCGATTTCGCGAGTTGCAGGCATCGCCCGCCAACCGAGGTCGCGTAGTGTCTCCGGGTCGGGAGACAGCACGTAGCGACCGGGCGGAACACCTTCAAAGTAGATCAACCCGTCCGTAAAGCTGCGCGCCTCCCTGACGACCTTACCCGTGGAGTCCCTGAGTACCATGGGCACGCCTCCCTGCGGTCGCCGCTCGCCGGCCGCTGTCAAGAGCGTGATTTCACCTTCGAGGTCAGAAGTCGCTGTAAGCCGGATTTCATGCACATTGACCCGGTGCCCCCGCACCGACAGCAAGGCCTCGCCAGGCTCAGGCATCAAACTGGGATCGCGCAGATCGGGCCCGCGCAGTGCCGCGACGACCGGGCGCCCGCGCACCAGCGTCGGCGCAAAGGCGATGCCGCGCTCGTCGATCGGCCAGCGCCGCTGATCAATTTCGACCGAGCGCACGATCTCGGGGTCGGGCGCATCGATACGTACGATCGCCTGCCCGCGCCCCAACTGCGGCTCCCACCACGGGTAGACCTCGGGGCGGCCGTCATTGTCACCATCGGCAAACACAAGGCTACCGCCGGCTTGAGTACTGAGCGTCGCCTGGCCATTGCTCACGTACCCATTGGTGGTCATGCGCGTCGCATCCAGAACCAGTTGCAGGCCAGCGCGAACGTAAACCACACGCATGCCGGGAACGGGCCAATTGGCGCCGCCGGCCACGTCGAATTGCATGCGTCGCAGCCACGGCAGGCTGCGAATCCAACCCGCCTCGACAGTCTGCAGCAGCGGCGTCCGCGGATCAACCCGCGCACTGGCACGGACCACGCCGCCGGGCAGGCGAGGCGCACCCCATTCGGGCAGCGGTCGGGAAAGCCCCAATGTGATCCAGTCCCCGGCCAAGGTACCGGCAATCAAGTCCCCTGTCCAGTTGTACTCGACGATACCGTTCCATTCGATCAACCGCCAGGTAACCGCGCCGCTCATGCGGTCTTGACGCGTGCCGGATGCCCAAGTCGCATGCTCGCTGCGCATAACAAGCCCCAGGGGTACACCGAGACCGTCCAGCGGAAATGCGGCAACAGCCGAGGTCCGGCGGATCTCATATCCTGGGGACAGTACCGGATGGCGTCGTTTTTCACGATGGACCAAGGAGGCGCCATAGCCGCGTGGATCGAGCCAGGACACGTCGGCCACCAAGCCCTCGGCGGCGCCCCAACCGAGGCCGGCAAGCCAGTCATCGGCTGGCGCCCCCAAGAGCCGCAGACCGGGGAAGGCGCCCGGCTCGTGCCGAACGTCGCCGACAATACCGTCGAGCATAGCCTGCACGCTGAGCCGCCGGTGAACCCCGAACTCGACCGTGGCCGCGGCCACGCCGAGGTCATCGTATTGGCGGTCCAGACCGCCGTCGATGGCATACTCAATGGCGCCGGGCGGCAGCATGCCGCGGGTCACGCGCATCAACGATTCGGCGCCGTGCAGGGAGCCCCACGGGTCGGGAGATTCGACGCGCAGCCGGTTGGTGCCGTAGCGCAATGGCAGATCAACCTGCAGGCGGCCGCGGTCGTCCGCTTCGCCCCAGGCGATCAGGTCACCATCCAAGTATACATCGACGAGCGCGCCCGGCTGGGCCGTCACCCAGCGGCGCTCCGTTGCATAGCCGTCGGGACGCCAAATCGGGCGGTTGGTGACCCGCGCACCCCAAACTCCGCGCCGGGCCGTCGCGCCAGCCGAGACGGTACCGACCTCGACTTCTTCGAGCCAACGCAAATCGAACGGGCGCGACCACGTGGCCTGTGAACGCGCGGTATCGGGCGGGGCATCAAAGGTACCGGCCGGGGCCAAGGTCAGCATGCCGCGACCAACTTCGGCTCCCCAGCCGACCATCCACGACCCGTAACGCCACATCGTCGAATCAAGAACATTGCCGAACGACAAATCCCAATCGATTGTATGGCCGGCAATCAAGCGCGGTTCTGGCCCAAAAACGGGCAACTCCGCCTGCGCCTCGGCGGCCCCGCGCCGGCGCATGGCCATGGCACGCCGCCATTCACGCCAAACAGGCAGATCAGGGTCGGGGTACGAGCGCACTTGCAAGCGCCCAGGATCCCACACCGCGGACAGTCCGAAGACCTCGGAGAGAGTCGTCGGGGTCAACCAGATCTCACCATCCTTGACGACGGCCCGCGTGGGGCCGAGTTCGTGGCGAACACCAGCCACCTCAACGGCATCGGCGCCCTCGACCACAAACGGGCGTGAGCGCGCCCCCCACCAGCCGCGTCGCCAATCTGGATCGTCGCCGGGCTGCGCCGCCGCCGCGATGATGCCCAGCCGCTCCATGATCAAAGCAAACGGCAGGGCGGGCTCACCACCCAAAATCGGCGCCTCGATCCACTCCTGAAAAAGCGGCGCCAGTACCCATTCGATGATGGCCTCGGCGCCTTCGTCGGCGACAGCGGAGGCAGCGGGAGCAGGCGGCGCCGGATCGGCCCTGATCTGCGGCAGCGGCTCAATCGCCGCGGGCGCCGTGACCGCGTTCGGCGACGCGGCAGACCCTGCGGCTACCGACGAAACGCCCTCCGGAGCATCCAGCAGCGCGCCCTGTGCGGGCGCTGCAGACCCCACGGCGGCGCAGACCACGAGGGGCAGCCAGCGGGCAAACGACGCGAGGCGCTGCACGCGGTGTTGCTCAATTCCCGAGCTGCGGCGTCGCCTCAACGACGATGGCCACGGGGTGGTCATACAGGCCCGGCGGAACACCGGCATCGACCGCGACGGCATAGCCGATCCGCAACTCGCTGCGCCCACCGAACTCTGCCGGATCGACCCGGAAAACCTCGACGCCGCTGCCCAAGCTACGTGCCGCACCGGGCTGATCACGCGGGCCAATCGCCGCTTCGACAAAACGCATCCGCATACCGGGATGCGGCGGCGAATAGATCTGCACGCGTACCTCGACGGCGCCGCCGGCCGCCAGTTCAAAGCGCCCCGGCCCGTTGCCGACTGCTCGCGGATCAACGACCACTTCGTCACCCGCAACCACATCGACCTCAAGATCGCCAAGCGAGCGCATCTCGATGGCCTGCGCCACTCTGAGGTCCACGGCGATCTGCCCCCGTGCCACGGGCGCCTGCGCGGCTGCTGGCGGGGCCATCAGCGCGGCCAATACAATCCAGGTCGCTCCGCGCCGCATCAGTTGAGCAGCCCTTCGACGGTAAGCGTCAGAGATCCCGTGTAGATGCCGGGGGGCGCCGCGGGCCCAGCGTCGACTCGATAACCGAGCCAGACCAAGAGCGGGCCACCGCCGTGGGCGGCTGACAAAACCACAGCACCGCTGGCAAAAGCGCTCGCCGGCGGTGTCGCCGTGCCATACAGCCCGCCGGTAAACGACAGCGGTAGTGTATCGGGCAGCGACGCGTGCAGGAGATCAACGGTCGTCACGGTGAGCCGCCACGCCAAGGCCGGCGGTCCCTGCACCGAAAAACGCGCCGGTGTGCCGCTCGAACCGTCGGCGGCGACGATGCGGCTGGTACCGGCAAAAAACTGCCCCAAATCGATCGGCCCGTTGAGCGCCGTTACCGTCATGGCCGGCTGCACCGAGAGCTCAGCCGTACCGCTGCCGTTCATTTGTCGGGTGAGCCAGCACCAAAACAAGATCATACGGGGATAGGAAATCCGCGGGACGATTGCACCGGTGTAGGTTCCAGGAGCTTGGGCAGGGGCGACCGTCGCTGTGCCGCCAAGCGTCAATACGACCGGAAACCACGAGACTGGAAAATCAGCGCCGCCGCCGTTTGGGTTGAACTCGACGTAGCTGTTGGGGTCGGATTGCCGGGCCACGCGGGCGCTGGTCGGTCCGTAGCCTACAGTCAGCGTGTTGCCGCCGCTGTTTAGTTGCAGCGGCAGGGTTCGGAACTCTGCGTGGCCGGTACCCGTTGCGCAGGGCGCCTGGTTGGCGTCAAAGGCGCCCACCCACATCCCCGCATAAAGGCCGTTTGTAGCATCAATGGTATGCACCGTACCGACGGGTACGGGCCCAAACTGCAGGTCCTGGACGGTAGTGACGGCCGCTGCGGCCGTGCCGGGGGCCAGCATGATTACCACAGCAATTCCGATGGCGCGCAAAGCGCTCATGCTCTCGGCCACCCCCCAATGAACGCACATCAACGGGGCAACGGGGCCCGCGCCGATGCATCTTGTCCGCGCACCACCTCCGCCGGGCTGAGCGCCGGGTGGCTGCGCAACGATTCCAATTCAACGATCCGATCGCCCTTGGCCGTCGAGGCCGCATAGGGAATACGGAGGACACGCACGCCGGGCTCGAATACCGCCAGCGTCTTACGGGCCTCGCCCAACACCACATCACCCGCCTTGACGCGCCCGACAACCTCGCCGACGAAAGCGGCGCCACCGTTGACGTCAGTACGGTAACGGACTTCAATTTCGGGATTCTCGGCACTGCCGACGGCACGGATCTCGAGCCCGTCGAACGTCAGATCGGCACGCGGGTTGCCGCGCCTTACAAACAGCGGGATACGCTGCTGCGTGGTCACGCCCAACTGCATCTGAACGCCTTCGGCGGCCCTCGGAATCGGCGAATCACCCTGCTCGCGGACCTGGACGCGCGCCCAGCCCTCAAAATCCTTGATGCTACCCGGCGCCTTGACGAGCAGGCGCACGCTCTGCTGTTGACCGGGCTGCAATCGCACGCGCCGTGGCCAAACACGCACCCAATCGACTGCCGAACGCGGTGACGGGTCGGTGGGATATGTCGTCTCAATGCTGCCGTCGGCGTTGGCGATCTCGTAACCGAACAACACCTGGACATCGACCTCAACCGGCTGTTCGCCGGGGTTGACGATCGTCAACTCGGCGCCGCGGTCACGCGGCCCGATCACGATCACCTGCGGCGCTACCTTGACGGCCCAAGCCGCCTCCGGGACAAGGCCCGCCAAAAGCGCGAGGACGCACCACGCAAACAATCCAGACACGCGCATGGTGCGTCCTGCTCTAAACACGCAACGACTCAGATTAGGTTCCGAGCAGGCCTTCGGCCGTCAACTGAATCGCACTCGCGTTGCTGTAGTTCCCTGCCGTAGCGGGGTTCGGAACCGAAAACGAAAAGCCGACCCACGCGGTGCCGTCGCCGGTATGATTGGCCGCGATGACACTGAGCGGGCTGTTGCCGGTCGCTGTGCAAGGCGCTTGCGAAGCGACGGTGTCGTTAAAGCAGATCTGGTTACCAGCCGGGGCCGCAATCGTAATGACCTCCGCACCCGGTCCGGTAAGGTTTGCGTAGGCTACGGTAAGCTCCCAAGTCAAGCCGCTGGCGCCCGTTATATCGAAGCGGGCCGCCGTCGGGAACAGGGTGGACGTGCCATCCGCTGCGGTGTCTCCGGTCGAACCTTCAAACAACTGACCAAGGTCGATTGGCGAGTTCATCGGCGTGACAACCATCGCTGCTACGACTTCCGCGACCACCTCGACAATGCCGCTATCGGTGTTCTGCGCCACGGCCGTGCCCATGCCGAGCGCCGCCGCCAACCCCAAGACAGTCCCCGAACGCATAAAATGCTTGCTGATCATTGTTCAATCTCCTTATACTCGGCTGGCCCGAATCTGGTTCCAGCTCCACACATCAGTGTACCGGACTGGCCCCGGGGGTGTCAATGGCCTGGGATTCGCCGGCCAAGCGGTTGACTTCGGCGATGGCCGCAATTTCGGCTACCGGGCCGATCAAGAGCACCGCATCGCCAGCCTCCAGGCGGACGTCGGGGTCGGGCATGGGCTCGGTCTGGTCACCGCGAACAACCGCCAAAAGCGTCACCCCGAAGCGCCGCCGCAGATCCAAATTGCGCGGTGTACGACCGGCCAGCGGCGAGCCGGGGTGGATTTCGATTGTTGCCAGCTCCACGCCTTGCAGCGCCGCCTTGGGCAGCACGTCGGCACTGCGCATGTTCGGACGCTCAGATTGGAACACGTCCCTGCGTAGCTCGGCCACAAAGGCCTCGATACGTTCGCGCGGCACCAGGTACTGCCCGAGAACACGACTGAAGATCTCGACGGAAGCCTCAAGCTCTTCGGGGACGATCTCGTCGGCGCCGAGGCGGTCGAGCCGATCCACCTCTCGCAAATAACGTGTGCGCACCAAGATATGCAGACTCGCATTCAAGCCGCGTGCCGTATCGATGATGGCGGCCGTGGCCACGAGGTCCGAAACAGCAACCACCAGTACGCGTGCCGACGTGATATTCACGTGCTGCAGAAGATCGGTCTGGGCAGCATCACCGAAAATGATCGGCACTCCCGCCGCCCGTTCGCGCCGTACTGTTTCGATGTTTGCCTCGACAACGATGTAGGGAATCCCCGCCATCTCCACGGCCTGTGCAAGGTGTCGTCCACTCAAGCCGTAGCCGACAATCACCACGTGGTCTTGCAGTCCTTCCTCGGACTCGCTTAGTGCGGAGTCTGCATTGGGCCGCCAACGCGGCCACAAGCGCCCTAGCAAACGATCCACCGGTCGGTCGAGTTGCATCAAAAACGGCGTGGCCGCCATCGAGATTACGGCAACGGCAAGGAACACCTGATAGTTGTTGGGGTCGATCAGCCCGTTGGCTGCGCCCTGGCCGGCCAAGATGAACGAAAACTCACCGACCTGTGCGAGCCCTACACCGGCGCCCGCAACCGCCAAGCGGGGCACTCGCAGGGCCAGTCCGGCTGCCACGCCAGCGACGAATTTGGCCAGCGGTATACCGACGACGAGCACCAGCACAAGCAGTGGCTGATCGAAAAGAATGCGCACATCCAGCAACATCCCGATGGAAACGAAAAAGAGACTCAGAAAAATCGCGCGGAACGGGAGGATGTCGCCAAGCGCTTGGTGGCCGTGGTCGGACTCAGAGAGGATCATGCCGGCCAAAAAGGCGCCCAGTGGCAGCGAAAGACCAACCAGCGAGGCCAACCAGCCGACACCGAAGCCCAGATTGACCAGCAGCAGAAGCAGCATTTCACGGTTGCGGGTCGCCGCCACCGCGTCAAACAGGCGCGGCACCCAACGACGGGCAGCAACGAACATCACGGCCAACAGCACCAGACCGCCGATCAGTCGCTGCGCCGAGAACACAACCTCGGCCTCGGCGCCGTTCCAGCGTGCAAGCGCCGGCACGAGCATCATCATCGGCAGCGCAATCACATCTTGGAATAGCAGTACCCCGATGATCGTTTGGCCGGCCGGTGTCCCCATCCGCCCGGATTCCTGGACCAGCCGCATGACAATGGCCGTGCTCGACAACGAGACTAGAAACCCCGACAGCACCGCCTGTGCCGGCGTCGCGCCGAGCAGCAAGGCTCCGGTCGCGCCGAACAGCCCAGCCAGGCCCACCTGAACGGCGCCGCCAATCAGCACCAGCCGGCGCATCTCAATGAGACGGGCCAGCGAGAATTCAAGGCCGATCGAAAAGAGCAGCATCACGACGCCGACCTCGGCCAGCACTTCGACTTCCTGCGAAGCACGAACCAAGCCCAGTCCGTACGGCCCTGCGACGACGCCGGTCAGCAAGAGGCCGACAATGGATGGGATGCGGAACCGGTGGCAGATAAGCACCACCGCCACCGCCAACGTGAAGATGGTCAGCAACTCAGGCAAAAACGGGATGTGCAAGGTGACCCTCCCCGCCTACTATCATACGTGAATCGTCGGTGCGATGGCTACGAACGCAAGCGTGGTGCGGCCTTCCGGGAACCCTCCCCGCAAACGCCCACAGGGCAGGCGTTTACGGCCGTCGTTTCGTCTGTGGAAAACTTGCATTTGACAGCGCAATCATGCATGATATGGACCATAGCAGAATTTCCATGGGGGAAGCGCTGCTTAACCAAAGGCGAAGGAGGCCGGCGGACGCACTATGCAGACGATGACATTTTTGGAGGACGACGAACCTCCATCGCGCGGCCAAGCCGCGCAACCGGCAGCGATTCCCGTGTCAACGCGACCGCTTCCGCCCCCGTCCGCTCCCGTCGCCCCTGCGGCACGCGCGCCCCGTCGCGTGGCCCCGCCTGCTTCGCCCCGCCTGGTCATATCACCCCGCTCACGAGAATTCAAGCGCCGGTTCTTTCCAGAGGCATCCAACGCCGACTGGAACAATTGGCAATGGCAATCGCGCAACCGTTTGCGCGACCTTCGCACGTTGGAGCGAGTGTTCACCTTGTCGGTAGACGAGCGTGACACGATCACCCGCCATCGTGACTCTCTGCCTGTCGGCATTACGCCTTATTACTCAACGCTGATCGATCGCGAAGACCCCTTGCAAGGTCTGCGGCGCACCGTCATGCCGACCTCCGGTGAGTTTCTCGCAGGACCTGGCGAAGCCGATGACCCCCTGGGTGAAGAGCACGACAGTGCGGTGCCGGGACTCATCCATCGCTACCCGGATCGCGCCCTTTTTCTGGTCAACAAGTTCTGTTCGGTCTACTGCCGCTACTGCACACGCGCCCGCCTCGTCGGAGAGACGGCGGGCGAGTACACGTTCAGTACGCAGCAGTGGGACCGCGCCCTGCAGTACATCGAGGCAACCCCGACGATTCGCGACGTGCTGATCTCGGGTGGCGACCCGCTAACGCTGGCCGATGACAAGCTGGACTATCTGCTCGGCCGCTTGCGCAAAGTACCGCACCTCGAGTTCGTGCGTATCGGTACCAAAGTGCCGGCGGTGCTGCCGCAGCGGATCACGCCAGCGCTAGTCCGGATTTTGCGCCGCCATCGCCCGGTTTGGTTGTCCGTCCACTTCACGCATCCCGACGAGGTCACGCCCGAAGTGGCTGAAGCCTGCGGCCGCTTGGCCGACGCCGGCATGCCACTGGGTAGCCAAACGGTACTGCTCAAGGGCGTCAACGACGAGGTCCCGATCATGCGCAACCTCGTCCACAATCTGCTCAAAGTGCGGGTGCGACCCTACTACCTCTACCAATGCGACCCTATTTCCGGCTCGGCGCATTTCCGTACGTCCGTACAGAAGGGTATCGACATCATCGAGGGCCTACGCGGACATACAACCGGCTATGCGGTTCCGCACTATGTCATTGACGCCCCCGGCGGCGGCGGCAAGATCCCGCTATTGCCGGAATACGTGGTTGGGCGGGAAGGCGACGACCTGCTGCTGACGAACTTTGAGGGTGGTGTGTACCGCTATCCAGACCCCGGCGGCACGCTCGGAACAGGCCGCGGTCGCACCAACTGATTTCGTCCCGCGACGCTTGTCGGGGTGTGAACGGCCACCC
>CAZUAB010000026.1:0-21911 GCA_964617795.1 uncultured bacterium | reverse complement strand
GTTTGCATATTTGGCCAAAGCACTCATTGTGTTTCCCGGTGGGTTCGGTACACTCGACGAGCTTTTTGAGCTTTTGACCCTCGTGCAGACTGAACGAACCCGCAAGGCCATGCCGATCCTTCTGTACGGCGGCGATTTCTGGCGGACCGCGATCGATTTTGATGCGCTGGTGGACTGGGGTGTTATTTCCCAGGAAGATTTGGACCGTTTTCGCATCTTCGACGATGTCGACGACGCCTTCGTTTGGATGCGCGACGAACTGTCCCGTATCTGGCTGTCCGAAAGCAGCTAGATCCCATGCGCTGGTTCGGCTTCTTTTTCTTTCTGACGCTGTTGATAACGGTGGGGCACGTATATGTGGGATGGCGCCTGATCTCGCCGCGCGCGTGGCGCCCGCGCCACAAAGCTGCCGCTTGGATCGGTCTCGCCCTGCTGGCTGGGCTACCCTTTCTTGCTCGGGGTGCGCGCGGCGGCCAACTGCCCGACGCCCTCAGCTTACCGTTGATGTGGCTGGGGTTTGGGGCATTGGGAATGTCCGTACTCCTCGTAGCCGCAACCGTGCTTGGCGAGCCATTGCGGATCTTCGGCACGCTCCAGCGGTATTGCGCCCGCGGTCCCAAGATGGATGGTGGAGGCGGCCTTAACCGTCGCAATCTGCTGCGCGGTGGCGTCGACGGAGCTGCTGCGGTTTTTGCAGGATTCGCGACGCTCGGTGGCGTGCAGGGGGCGCGTCGCCCACCCGAACTGCGTGAAGTCGAGGTGCCGATTCAAGGCCTGCACCGTGACCTGGATGGGCTGCGAATCGTGCAGCTCTCTGATATTCACGTTGGTCTGACGATCAAGCGGGATTACGTGGAGCGCATCGTCGAGGTGGCGGCGGCCCTGCCAGCCGATCTGCTTGTGCTGACGGGAGACGTCGTCGATGGGTCCGTTGATTTGCTGCGTCACCATACGGCGCCCCTTGCGGATCTATCGGCGCCGCTCGGCAAGCTCCTCGTCACGGGTAATCATGAATACTATTCTGGCGTGGGTCCATGGCTGAACGAGTTTCAACGGCTCGGCTGGGATCCGCTGGTCAATGAGCATCGCGTGCTACGGCGAGGCAACGGCGAAATTGTTGTTGGAGGAGTTACCGACTGGCGCAAGGGGGACTCGTATCCAGGGCATACACCCGATGTCCCGGCGTCGTTCCATGGTGCGCCGGCGGGTGCGCCGCGCGTGTTGCTTGCGCACCAACCACGACATGTTGATGAGGCGGCCGTTGCCGGGGTTGCGCTGCAACTGAGCGGCCACACACACGGCGGTCAATTCGTGCCGTTCAGTTGGCTTGTACCGCTGCAGCAGCCCTATACCGCGGGGTTGCACCGCCATGGCGATACGTCGATTTACGTCAATCGCGGTGCCGGCTACTGGGGGCCGCCCCTGCGTTTGGGTATCCCGTCCGAGGTGACCCTCATTCGCCTGCGGTCTGCCGGATAGGCGGCTACATGTGCCCAGCAGGTGCAGAATCGTGCTTGTCGGGCGAGTCGCGGATAGAATGTCCACGTGGGCCGCGAATATACTGATTTACCGATGATGTTCGGCGGCGGGGGGCGCTGGCGAACATGACGCTGGACGCCTGGCTAACACTGGGCGTGCTGGCGCTGGTCCTCGTCGGCCTGGTGCGCGGACGCTGGAGCGCCGATATCGTGCTGCTGTCCGGCATGTTGGCGCTCGTTGTCATGGGCGTTTTGGATACGCGAACGGCACTGGCTGGCTTCGGCAACGAGGGGCTGATGACCATTGCGGCGCTGTTCGTGGTCGCCGTGGGCCTTCAGGATACCGGAGCCTCGATTGCCGGCATCCAGAAAATCCTTGGTTCCACAGTCACCGTGTTCGGCGCCCAGGTCCGAATCATCCTGACCTCGTCGCTATTTAGTGCGTTTCTCAACAATACGGCCGTGGTTGCGACCTTGTTGCCCGTGGTGCACGATTGGGCCAGGCGCCGCGGGATGGCGGCCTCCAAGCTCTTGATCCCGCTCAGCTACGCGACCATTCTCGGCGGGACATTGACGCTGATCGGCACCAGCACCAACCTCGTTGTGAACGGGTTGATCGTGGCTGGTGGCCGCCCGTCTCTGGGTGTATTTGATGTGACGGGCGTCGGCTTGGTTGCTCTACTGGTGGGTGTCGTGTACCTGTTGACGATTGGGGCGAAGCTTCTGCCCGATCGGAATGCCGAAATCCAGGGCATGTACGAGGCGCGCGAGTACACGGCGGAGATGGTCGTCGTTGAAGATGCACCGCTCGTTGGGCGCACGATCGAAGAGGCTGGCCTGCGTCATCTGCAGGGCGCCTATTTGATGGAGATCCACCGTGGTACGCAGATGTTGGCGGTTGTGGGGCCTGAAGAGCGCTTGGCGGCTGGTGATCAACTGGTATTTGTCGGCATTGTCGAGAGTGTACTCGACCTACAAAAGATCCCCGGTCTGGCGCCGGCCACCAATCAACTGTTCAAGCTCGAGGGGCCGCGGCATCGCCGTGCGTTGGTCGAGGCCGTCGTTTCGAATACCTGCCCGATCGTCGGCAGTACAATCCGTGAGGGCGGTTTTCGTTTGCGATATGGGGCGGTCGTGCTCGCCGTGAGTCGCAACGGCCAGCGAATTCGCCAAAAAATCGGCGATATCGTACTCATGCCCGGCGATACACTCCTGCTGGAGGCGTTGCCGTCCTTTGTCGAGCAGCAGCGCCGGTCACGTGATTTCTTCCTGGTCAGCCAAATCGAAGGGGCCTCGCCGCCGCGCCACGAACGGATGGGCGTGTCGCTATTTATACTGGCCGGGCTCGTGACGGCGTCGCTGCTTCTGGGTATGCCGATTTTCCATGCGGCGGTGTTGGCGGCTGCCGCGATGCTGTTGACCGGCTGTACGAGTGGGACCAGGGCGCGGGAGTCTCTCGATCTACGGTTGCTTGTGGCCATTGCAGCGGCCATCGGGCTCGGCGCCGCCATGGAACGTAGTGGCTTGGCGGCTTTCGCGGCGCAGCAGACCGTGCTGTGGATCGGCGGTGACCCATGGTGGGCGCTGCTGCTGATCTATTTGCTCACCAGTTTGTTTACCGAGGTGATCACCAACAACGCGGCGGCGGTGCTTATCTTCCCGGTGGCCGAGGCGACCGCGGCCGGGCTTGGCGTCGAGGCGATGCCGTTTTTTGTGGCTGTGATGTTCGCGGCTTCGGCTAGTTTTGCTACACCAATCGGCTACCAAACCAATCTGATGGTTTACGGGCCCGGTGGCTACCGGTTTGGCGATTTCCTGCGGGTCGGGCTTCCGCTCAACCTGTTGCTCGCCTTGACGACATGCATCGTGCTGCCCTGGTTTTTCCCTTTCGCCGGCTGATCGAAAAAATCCCGCGACAGATTGCGTGTTCTCTGCTAAACTGTTACCCTTGTCCGGGGTCGCTCTTCTATCACGATCACGATATGTAATCGACTAGGCTGTATGCGGCTCGGTCGTACGGCGGCGTTGGGATTCGTCCTGAGCGGTTCGGGATTGCTGACGGAAAAGGGCGGCGCCGTCACTGGGAGTTGGGCCGGCGATGCACCGTGTGTGCAGTTGCCGAGGAACAGGAGAGCTGAGATTCGCGCAGGAAAGCCCTTTGCGGAGCCGACGCTCCGCCTGACCACCGAGCAGCAGTCCCGCCGTCGTCACCGCGCCCACGGGCTCTACGACCCTCATTTTGAAAGCGACGCTTGCGGCGTCGGCTTTATTGCCGATGTAGAGGGGCGTGTCAGTCACGAAACCGTATCGCGCGGACTCGAGATTCTTAACAATCTGACGCATCGTGGCGCAGCCGGCGCGGATGAAAAAACGGGCGACGGTGCGGGTATCCTCATGCAGATGCCCGACGCGTTTTTGCGCGGCGTCGCTGATTTCAGCTTGCCACCAGCCGGTGAATACGGCGTGGCCATGCTTTTTCTGTGTGCGGACGAGATTCGCCGCCGCGACGTCGAACGGATTATCGCGACGACGATCCGCGGACGGGGCATGACCGTACTCGGCTGGCGTGATGTGCCGGTCGATTCCTCGGTGATCGGGCGCATTGCGAGCGAAAAAGAACCGATCACCCGCCAACTCCTCATTGGACGTGGAGCTGTTGATGGCGACCGTGCAGACTTTGAGCGGGCCCTCTATGTCGCCCGCAAGGCGATTGAGCGCGCAGCCGTAGCCGAAGGTCACCTTGTTCCCGAGGATCTCTATGTAGTCAGCATGAGCTGCAACACGCTGATCTACAAGGGGCTGTTTTTGGCCGACCAGGTGGCCGCCTACTATCCCGATTTGCGTGATGCGCGCATGGCCAGTGCATTGGCGCTTGTTCACCAACGATTTAGCACCAACACGTTTCCCGAATGGGACTTGGCGCACCCGTTCCGCTATCTGGCGCACAATGGCGAGATCAATACGTTGCAGGGCAACGTTAACTGGATGCGTGCGCGCGAGGCCCAACTTGTCAGCCCGCTGTTCGCCAAGAAGGATCTCCGCCTATTGTCGCCCGTGATCCGCGAGGGCGCCAGCGATTCGGCGTGCTTCGACAATGTGCTCGAACTGTTGGTGCAGGGGGGGCGCGAACTGCCCCATGCGGCGATGATGATGATTCCTGAGGCTTGGGAGCGGGACCCGCTGATGTCTCCCGACAAACGGGCGTTTTACGAGTACCACGCGGCCATTATGGAGCCGTGGGACGGTCCGGCGGCATTGGCCTTCACGAATGGCCGGCAGATCGGGGCCACGCTGGACCGCAATGGCCTTCGGCCAGCGCGTTGGATCCACACCACCGACGGACTCGTCGTGATGGCCAGTGAATTCGGCGTACTCGACATTCCCGATTCGAAGATTCGCTTGCGCGGCCGTTTGCAGCCGGGGCGCATATTTCTCGTTGACCTTGACCAGCAGCGGGTCGTGGGTGACGAAGAGATCAAAACGCAGGCTGCCGCGCGCCGTCCCTACGCCCAGTGGCTCACCGAACAAAAAATCTCGCTTGATCGCCTGCCAGCGCCGCGCGATACGGCGCCGCTCGATCTTGACGATGTCTTGATGCGCCAGAAGATCTTCGGTTACTCCGTCGAAGACCTCAAGATCCTCCTTGGGCCGATGGTGGTTGACGGCCAGGAACCCATCGGGTCGATGGGTACCGACACGCCGCTGGCGGTCCTGTCCAACCATCCGAAGCCGCTATATAACTACTTCAAGCAGCATTTTGCGCAGGTGTCCAACCCCCCGATCGATCCGCTGCGTGAAGAAAACGTCATGAGTCTGGTGTCGTACATCGGCGCCGAGCTCAACTTGTTCGGCGAGACACCCGAGCACGCGCATCTTCTCGAACTCGATCAGCCAATTTTGACGAATGCGGAATTGGCCAAGTTCCGCGAATTCGATGAGGGTGATTTCCAGCCGCGCACGCTTTCCATGGTCTGGAACCCGGGCGAGGGCGAGACCGGCCTCGAACGGGCCCTGCTGCGGTTGTGCGCCGAGGCCGAAGCCGCAGTACGCGGTGACATTACCGTGTTGATTCTCAGTGACCGTCAAGCAGGCGTCGACCGGGCGCCGATTCCCGCGCTGTTGGCCACGGCCGCGGTTCATCATCATCTGATTCGTGCCGGAATCCGCAAGCGCTGTGGCATTGTTGTCGAGTCCGGCGAACCGCGTGAGGTTCAACACTTCGCATTGCTCATCGGATACGGTGCGCATGCCGTCAATCCGTACCTCGCATTCGAGTCGATTGCGGCCATGATCGAGGCTGGCGACCTGCCCGGTATCGAGCGTGAGAAGGCCGTCAAAAATTATGTCAAAGCCGTTGGCAAAGGTTTGCTCAAGACCTTCTCGAAAATGGGGATCAGCACGCTACAGAGCTATCACGGGGCGCAAATTTTCGAAGCGATCGGCCTCGGCCCCGAGCTTATTGAGCGCTGGTTTACCGGGACGCCCAGCCGCCTCGGCGGCATTGATATCGAGGCTCTGGCACGCGACTCGGCCGCCGTGCATGCCGCGGCCTTCCCCCAGCGCTTTGCGGTAGATCCGCACCTTGACTGGGGCGGTGAGTATCAGTACCGGGCCGAAGGCGAGCATCACGCATGGACGCCGATGGCGATCGCGAATTTGCAACGGGCCACACAACTTGGTGACCAGGCCGCGTTTGACGCCTACGTTGCAGAAGTCGATGCCGCGGCCGAACGGCTGACCTTCATTCGTGGGTTGCTTGACTTCGAGGAGCGGCCGGCTCTTCCGCTTGAGGACGTCGAACCGGTCGAATCGATCCTGCGCCGTTTTAAGACCGGCGCCATGAGTTTGGGCTCGATCTCGGGTGAGGCCCACGAAACCTTGGCCATCGCCATGAACGCGCTCGGCGGCAAGTCGAACACCGGCGAAGGTGGAGAGGACGAACGCCGCTTCGTCCCCGACGCCGATGGTACGCTGCGCCGGAGTGCGATCAAGCAGGTGGCCTCGGGGCGTTTTGGTGTGACGGCCAACTACCTAGCGAATGCCGACGAAATTCAAATCAAGATGGCGCAGGGTGCCAAACCCGGCGAGGGTGGTCAGCTTCCCGGCCACAAGGTGAGTGCCGAAATTGCAGCGGTACGGCACTCGACACCGGGCGTGGGCCTCATCTCACCGCCGCCGCACCATGACATCTATTCGATTGAAGATTTGGCGCAGCTCATTTTCGACCTCAAAAATGCCAATCCGCTTGCCCGGATCAACGTCAAACTGGTCGCTGAAGTCGGCGTCGGGACCATTGCGGCAGGCGTTGCCAAGGCCCATGCCGACGTGGTGCTGATTAGCGGACACGATGGCGGCACGGGCGCGTCGCCGCTTTCGAGCCTTAAACATGCCGGTGTGCCGTGGGAAATCGGGCTTGCCGAGGCCCATCAAGTCCTAATCCAAAACGGGCTGCGCAGCCGGATCGTCGTCGAAACCGACGGTGGCCTCAAAACCGGGCGTGATGTGATCGTGGCGGCCCTGCTTGGCGCCGAAGAGTATGGTTTCTCGACGGCGGCGCTAATCACCATGGGCTGTATCTACCTACGCAAGTGCCATCTCAATACCTGTTCGGTCGGGATTGCCACGCAGCGGCCCGAGTTGCGCAAGAAATTCACCGGCAAGCCCGAGCACGTCGTCAATTATTTCCGTTTCGTGGCCGAGGATGTACGGCGCTGGCTGGCGCATCTGGGCTTCCGTTCACTGGATGAGGCGGTCGGACGTACCGACGTGCTCAAGGTCAATCGGGCGCTTGAACACTGGAAAGCCTCTGATTTGGATTTGTCCCCGCTGCTGGCCCAGATGCCCGTGCGCGACGACAATGAACGGCGCTGCACAACTACGCAAAATCATGGGCTCGACAAGATTCTTGACCACGAGCTGATTCGGGTTGCCGAGCCCGCGCTGGAGCGCGGCGCCGCGGTGCAGCACGAGTTCGCTATTCGCAACTCAAACCGTACGACAGGCACGATGCTGTCCTACGAGACGGCGAAGCGATACGGGTCCAAGGGGCTACCCGACAGGACCATCCACTACACGTTTCGCGGCGTTTCCGGTCAGAGCTTTGGGGCGTTTCTCAGTCCCGGCATACGCTTCGATCTCGTCGGTGTCGCCAACGACTACGTCGGCAAGGGGCTGAGCGGGGGAGAAATCAGTGTACGCCCGCCGGACGACGCGGCGTTCATTGCCGAGGAGAACATCATTGTCGGCAACGTCGTGCTTTACGGCGGTGTACGAGGGCGGGCGTTTTTCCGCGGGCAGGCCGGTGAGCGCTTTTGCGTTCGCAACTCCGGCGTTTCCGCGGTTGTCGAAGGCGTCGGTGACCATGGCTGCGAATACATGACCGGTGGTCGTGTCGTCGTACTCGGCAAGATTGGTCGCAACTTCGCGGCGGGCATGAGCGGTGGCATCGCCTACGTTCTGCACGGGGACCGCGACGAATTCGAGAAACTCTGCAACAAGGACATGGTCGAGATTGGCGCGCTTGTTGACCCGGATGAAATCGCCGAGGTCAAGGCACTCATCGAGGCCCATTTTGATCGCACCGGCAGCGCGGTTGCCCAACGTGTCTTGGCGGACTGGGACGCGGTCGTGGGCAACTTTATCAGGGTGCTGCCCGTGGACTACAAGGCGGTCGTCGCGGGCCAGTCAACGGCTAGGGGATACTGATGGGAAAGATCACTGGATTCCTCGAATTCCCACGCAAGGACATCGACGAACGCGATCCTCGCGAGCGAATTGGCGACTATCGCGAGATTTTCGTGCCGCTCAAGCCGGAGGAGCTGCGCGTTCAGGGCAGCCGCTGCATGGATTGCGGGGTCCCTTTCTGTCAGGCGGATACGGGATGCCCGCTGGGCAACATTATCCCTGACTGGAACGACCTTGTTTACCGCGACCAGTGGGAAGCAGCGATTCAGCGTTTGCATGCGACCAACAACTTTCCCGAGATGACGGGGCGCATCTGTCCCGCTCCGTGCGAGCAGGCCTGCACGCTCAATATCAACACCGACCCGGTGACGATCAAGCAGATTGAGCGGGCCATTGCCGATACGGCTTGGGAAAGGGGTTGGCTGGTTCCACAACCGCCGCTGCGCAAGACAGGCAAAAGGGTCGCGGTGGTCGGCAGCGGTCCCGCCGGGCTTGCCGCGGCGCAGCAGTTGGCACGGGCGGGCCACAGCGTGACCGTTTTTGAAAAGCAGGATCGCGTCGGTGGCCTACTGCGCTATGGGATTCCCGACTTCAAGATGAATAAGGTGTTGGTTGACCGCCGCATGGCCCAGATGGAGGCCGAAGGCGTAACCTTTCGAACCGGCGTGCATATTGGGCGCACTCTGCTGGCGGCCGACCTCGTCCGCGACTTTGATGCGGTCGTGCTGGCGGGCGGCTCCGAGTCACCGCGCGATCTGCCGATTCCTGGTCGGGAACTGCGGGGCGTCCACTTTGCAATGGATTTCCTGCGGCAGCAGAACAAGCGGGTGGCCGGTGACACCATCGAAGACGCCAAGGCAATCATGGCCACCGGTCGCAAGGTGGTCGTCATCGGCGGCGGCGATACCGGGTCCGATTGCATTGCGACCTCGCACCGACACGGCGCCGAGCTGGTCGTCAATCTGGAATTGATGCCGCAGCCGCCCGCAGAGCGCGACCCGTCCAAGCCGTGGCCCTGGTGGCCCTACAAGCTGTACACCAGCTATGCGCACAAGGAAGGTGGCGAGCGTGAGTTTGCGGTGCTGACCAAGGCCTTCCGCGGCGATGAGGCGGGGCGCGTCCGTGCCCTGCAATGCGTTCGCTTGGAGTGGTCTGCGCCCGACGCCCAGGGGCGCCGCGACATGCGTGAAGTGCCCGGTAGCGAGTTTGAGATTGAAACCGACCTGGTCTTACTGGCTATGGGCTTTACAAACCCCGTCCGCGAAGGTATGCTCGCAGAGCTGGAGCAGGCGGGCCTGCGCCTGACGCCGCGCGGGGAAGTGGCCACGGATATGCAGTGGCGTACCAGTATCGACAAGGTGTTCTGCGCCGGTGATATGACACGCGGTCAATCACTGGTCGTGCAAGCAATCAGTGATGGGCGCCGAGCCGCCCGGGCGGCCGATATCTTTTTGATGGGGTCGAGTGAGTTGCCGGCCGGGCCGCGCCGCACACTGCCCAATCTACTGAAGGATGCACAGTGAGCGAGGTGATGGCTGGGTCAAACGATCGACGCACGTTCGCGGAGCTTCGTTCGCTGGTCCGGCACCGGGCGGTCGATTTCGTTCGCGACATCCACAGCGAAGTGACGGGCCTGCCGGACGACGAAGTGCTGGTCGTCACGCGATTGGTCGACGAATACCACGATATGAGCGTCGCGCTGCTGCTCGACCGTGACCTCGTGATTCGGGACTTCAGCACCGAGATGGAGCGTATTCCTTACCCGGTATGCGCCGAGGCGGGGCGCGCCTATGACAACATCATCGGTCTGTTCATTTTTCAGCGCGGCATCCTGCGTGAGATCCGCACCAGGGTCGAACGCACAGCCGGTTGCACCCACTTCACCGAGCTCATCGAGGCCAGTATTCGTGCCGTATTTGCCGGTTTGTACAACATCCGCAAGGGGCTGGACATCGGTCAATACCTTGGACTTGAAGAGCGGCGGCAATTCAATATCCTCCATCCGATGCTCGGCGATACCTGCCGTAGCTTCCGCCGCAGCGACGGCGACCGCGCCGTCATCGACGTGGCCTTCGATCGCCTCGAGAAGCTCGGCGTCGATGTGCCGGGTATCCAGCGCCCCGAATAGCGCAATGACAACAGAGCGGTGCCGGACATCCTCTGTCCATGCTGCGTGGTAGGATGAGCTTCGCATGAAGTTTACGCCCGGCCTCCACGTTCATCTGGATACGCACCCCGAGCGGCTGTTCGATCGCCTTAGTGACGCTTTGATCGCCGAGGCGGCGCAGCTGCCGCTCGGCACGCGGCAAATCGTTGCGGTTGGCGCCAAGGGCATGGCGCGTTGGCTAGAGCAAGAGTTGGCCCGCCGCCATGGGATCTGTGCCGCCGTCGAGTTTCCATTTCCGGCCAAGCTGGTCCAACGCATGCTCGACGTCGCCTCGCCACGCGGCGCCACCGCCCAGGCAGCGGTTTCTCGCGAGGGATTGCGTTGGCGGATCGCGGCGATCCTCGGTGAGATGGCGGTCGCGGAGGCAGACGGCGTCGACGCGGAATGGCGCGCACTTTGGGCACAGCTTCGAGCAGGCGGCCTACCTGACTATGGGCGTGTTTTTGAAGTCGCAGCCGAGGCCGCGCGGGCGCTCGATACTGTTGAGATCCACCGGCCGGGCCGCATGGAAGATCCGGCCTTTGCGGCCAGCCGAGCCTCACCACATGCGGACTGGTTGCTCGCACTGCGGGACCGGATCCCCGAACTCGCCAGCGACGGGTTCGCAGCACGTCGGCGGCACTTGCTCAGCGACGACTCGCCAATTGTCCTCAATGCAGAATGGCCCGAAGAGTTGCACTTGTTCGGGCTTTCGACTGTGCCCACCGCCTACATAGAGGTGCTGCACGCGTTTGGGCGGCGTAGCGGTCGCGCGATCCACCTCTACCGGACGGTGCCGACACCGCATTGGTTGGCCGACCAGACGCGCCGCGCGATGGCTCGCGGCGACGAGGGGCTTCAGCCGTTCGTCGCCCGTCAAGTGCAGGCCGCCCGTCGAATGCAGGGCGTGCTGCTGGAACTCGATGAACGGCATGGGTTCGTCGAAGACGGGGTGCGGTTCGACAGCGATTCCACCGGGCCGGACTCGCTGCTCAGCGGCCTGCAGTCGTCCTGGCGTAGCCTGACACCGGTGCCGCCGGGCAATCGTGTGGCCGATGATTCTTTGCGCCTGCACGTCGTCCACCACCCCCAACGCGAAATGGAGGTGCTTCGCGACGAGATCTGGAAGGCGATTGAGGATCTGCCGGCCTTGCGCCCGCGCGATATCCTCGTGCTCCTCCCTGACGTCGAGGCGTGGTCGCCATGGATCCGCGCTGTATTTGAGGGCGGAGATTTGCCGTGGTCGATTGCGGATCGCCCGGCACGAAATGCACTACCCGGCGTCGAGGCTTGGTTTGCATTGGTTGAGGCTCTGGCCGGTCGGCTCACGGCAGGGACGGTGGCGGCGTTGCTTGATCTCCATGCGTGGCAGCGTGTGTTCGGTTTCGAAGGTGCTGACCAGGCGCGGCTGCGGACATGGATCGAGGCGTCTGGCGCCCGCTGGGGGGTGGATGCCGACGATCGCAGGCGTTTGCTGACTACCGCCGGAGAGGAAGGCCCGGACCTTGATGCCGACTTCAGTTGGGGGTTCGGGCTTGACCGCATGGTGCTCGGCTGGCTGCACGGAAGAGGCGGGGACGACCTGGTTGCCGAGTTCGGTGGACCGCGCGTGCCGCTAGCTGCGGTCGCCTCTGATGAATCCAGCTTTGCTGGTCTGCTAACGTTCCTCGACTGGTTGATCGAACTGCGGGAGCTGGCTGCTGCGCCCCGACCGATTGGGCGTGGCGGCGAACGCGCATCGTGGCCCGACGTCCTGGCTGCCCCGTTGCAACGACTGCAAGCCGTCGTCGACGACGAGGACGCGCAGACACTGCGACAACTCGGCGCTACACTTGAGCGGCTCGCTGAGGGAGCGGGAACATGGGGCTGGAACACTTCGGTTGACCTTGGCGTTTTTCGGCGACTGGTCACGGATGCCTGGGGCGAGGCCTCGCCGCATTCGAACTTCCTTGGCGGTGGGGTGACCTTTGCCGCCTTGGCGCCGTTGCGCGGCGTGCCGTTCCGGATGGTCGCGCTCTGCGGGTTTTCCGAAGGCACCTGGCCACGCCCGCAGCCAGCGGGGGAGTTCGATCTTCTGGCGGCGACGAACGGCGGCGACAACGGCCTGCATGCATTCGGCGATCCTGACCGACGGGCCGAGGATCGGTTGGCCTTCCTCGAAGCCCTTTTGGCAGCGCGAGAGCGCCTGCACGTGTCGTGGGTTGGCCGGGACGGCCGGGACGGGCAGCCGTTACCGCCGGCACTGGTCGTCGGCGAGTTGCTCGACGAAATCCGACGCCAGTTCCGAGAGGCGCCACCGCTCATCGAGCACCCGATCCATGCGTTCGCATCCGAAAGCAGCCATTCGCCATCGGTGGCGGCTGCGGTAAGTTCCCCGGCCGTGGCCCGTGCGGCGGCGGCGCTCCGGCGCCGCCCGCGAAATCCCGCCAGCCCGTTTTGGGATGGGCAGTCGGATCTACAGTCGCTCGGTGAGCCATTGCTCACGGTCGAGGAACTGGGTCGGTTTTGGCGCTCGCCAGCCCGCGCCTGGCTGCGGGCCCAGGGCATCTTCGTCGCCGACGCCGAGGCTCCGATACTTGAAGAAGATCCGGTCGCTCTCGATCGATTTGCGGAGTCGAGGCTGGTTGAACGTCTCCTTAACAGGCCGGAGGCGACAGCGGAGGAGGCCATGAGTCGCTTTCGCGGCGAAGCGTGGCTGCCGCCCGGTCGCTTGGGCCGGTCGTTGTTCGAGCGGGTCTGGCAGCAGGCAACCGAGGTACGGGCGATTTTGCCGGACGGCTGGGGCGACCCGGGGCGGATCGGCACGCTCGATGTCGATCTAGTCGTGACGCCGGACGACTGGCCGGATGATTTGATGGCCGGGCTTTCGGAGGATTTACGTGGAGCTTTGGCGGCGCTCGGCCCGGTGCGAGTGCGTGGCCAGATCGATGGTTGGGTTCCGGCCACAGCCATGCTTTGGTCGGCAATGATCGCTCCCGCCGATCGCGCCTATGTCCGTTGGCCGGCGGCCTGGAGATTGGCCCTCGCTCGCTGCGCAGGCGGTGGATCCATCGAGGCGCGGACCGTCGCGCTCGCGGACAAGACCGAGCAGCCGACCCGCTGGAGGGTGGACGATCTTGGTGCCGGTGCGGTTTCTTGGCTCGCCGCCGGAGCGCTACTCGGGCGCGCGGCACCGCTTCCTTGGGAGGTTGACATTGCAGGTGCCTACGGCGATGCGGGCCAGAAGAAATCGCCGCAGGCACTTGAGGCCGCCCACACAGCAGCCGGGTTCGGTGCCACGAATTCGCAGGCGTCGAAAGTGCGCCGTCTGGACTTGATTCACCGGATTTGGGGTTGGTCGGACGGCGGCGACGAGGAGGCTGACGCGGCGGGGGATGCGGTCTGGGCTCGCTACATCGCCGCTGACGGTCCGCTGCCTCCGGCCGAGACTTGGTGGCGGATGTTGGCGCCGCCGCTTCTGCGAGCCGACGAGGAGCCAACGGACGGCGAGGAGGGGCCATGAATAGCTCGTTTTCGCCCGGGCTCGCTTGGACGATGCCGCTTTACGGGCGCCGGCTGATCGAAGCGTCGGCTGGCACCGGCAAGACCTACACAATCGCTGACCTCGTGCTTCGTCTGGTACTCGGGGATGCAATCATCGAGCGCGTGAGTAGTGGCGGTGCACCCGCGGCCTGGGAGGGCCCTGCGGTGTCGATTGATCGTCTGCTGGTCGTCACCTTCACCAAAGCCGCCGCCGCCGAGCTACGGGAGCGGATCCGTCGCCGCCTACGTGATGCCGCCGCGGGTCTCGACGGTGCGTGCCCAGACGATGATCCGCTTTGGCCATGGCTTCGCGAGCGGTTGGACACGCCCGCACTCGAATTGGCACGGCAGCGCCTGGGGCAGGCGCTGGCCGACCTCGACTTGGCACGGATCTCGACGATTCACGGTTTCTGCCAGACGATTCTACGCGAGCAGGCGCTGGCTACCGGGGCTGGGCCGGACGTTGACGTGGTTGGCGCCGACGATCCTCGCCTTGAGCGAATCGCCCGTGATTATTGGCTGCGCACGGTCGGTGCACCGTCGGCCGATCCCGAACTCGCCGAGGCGTGCGTATCCGTTCTCGGGGGCAAGGCCATCACGCACCTCATTCGCCTTGGCGCCGAAGCCCTGCAGCAGCGGCATGACGTACCTCTGGCCGTCCTGCCGGAGGCCCCGTTGGCGCCCCCCGCCGAGCGCGTTCAACAGTGGTTTCAGCAGTTTCTGAATTCATTGAACAAGCGATGGGATCACGAACAGCGAGCATCCCGGGCACTCACCTACGGCGATCTTCAGCGCACGCTCGAACGTGCGCTTGCCGAGCATCCACCACTGGCGCGGGACCTGCGCGCACGATTTCCCGTCGCGCTGGTCGACGAATTCCAAGATACGGATCCCGTTCAATGGGCGATTTTCGAACGTATTTGGCCGCAGTACGGGGACCGCGAATTTGATCGCCGTTCGCCGTCGCTGCTAGCGATGATCGGCGACCCCAAGCAGGCGATCTACCGTTTCCGTGGCGGCGACATTCACACCTACATGGCCGCCCGCAGCAAGGCGGACGGCGAACCCTCGGCACTTGACGTCAACTATCGCAGCGACCGGGGACTCGTCGAGGCGCTGCAGGCTTGGCTCGGCCAACCAGCTCACGAGGGGAGCTTTGGGCGCGGCATCCGCTGGTCGACTGTTCGGGCGGCCCACGCGACCCGGCTTGGTCCGCCCGGCACACCGGCCGTCGTTCTCGACTGGATAGCGGAGCCTTTCAGGGTCGGTGCGGTGCCTCGTCTGGTCGTCGGTTGGGTGCGGGAAATCCTCGATCGAGAGCGCCTCGAGATCGATGGCCAACCGCTCGGCTACGGCGACATTGCCGTCCTCGTACCGGCTGCCAGCAAAGGCAGGGCGGTGCATGCGGCGCTGACTGAGGCCGGAATCCCGGCTGCGCTGCAGACGCGTAGCAGTGTCTTCTCGGTGCCGATGGCCCGCCACTTGCTGGAACTGCTGCGCAGCGTACTGGCACCCGAAGACGTGGCCGCGCTGGCGGCGGCTCTTGCAACACCACTCGTCGGTCGGACCGCCTCGACACTGCGGGCGGATCGCGCCGACGAGCGTGCGTGGCGACGCTGGATCGAAGCCTTGGCCGAGATCGGCCATCTCTGGCGTCAAGATGGGCCTGCCCCCGCCCTCGTAAAGCTTCTCGACGGATGGCCTGTTGACGATGCGGGCCGGTCGATTCGCGAGCGGATTTTGACTTGGCCCGATGCTCTGCGGGCCGCGACCGACCTCCAGCACCTCGTCGACCTCTTGGTCGAACAGGCGCATCTTGGACACCTTGGATTGGCGGCCCTCATCCGTTGGCTCGAACAGCGCATTGCCGGTGTCGAGGACGAAAATGTGGCCGAGGAGACGGCTCAGCTACGCATCGAACGGGCCGGCGGCGCGGTTAAGATTCTGACGATCCACGCCAGCAAGGGCCTGGAGTTCCCGATCGTCTTGCTGCCGTATTTGACGGCCGACAAGGGGGGCGGCGTCCAGTTCCCTTGGACGTACCAGGCCTCTGACGATCCTGCCGAGCCGCGGACCGGTGTCTGGCTGGCGGTCGACAATCCCAATAGCGGCAAGAAGGGTGACGCCTGGAGAGACGAAGGCAAAGCGGTCCGGGCGCGGATCGATCAAGAGAACATGGCCGAGGAGCATCGACTGCTCTACGTCGCGTTGACGCGTGCGGCCCACCAGGTGCGGATGTTCTGGTACCGCGCTGGCAGCAGCAAATCGCGGGCGATCAGTCTGCGCATCATGGCAGCGATTGAGGGCGCGGCGGTCGGCGGGGTGGCGCCGGCCCTACACAACCGTGACCACTATAAATGGGATGGCGACAGACGGGCAGAGGTCCAACACGAGATTGCGGCTGTCTTCGCGGCATTGAACAGCCGGCTAGGCACTGCGGGCTGGCGGATTCGGCCATGGCGGCCGATCGGGAGCACTGGCGGCTCCGTGCCCCCAGCGTTGGATATGCCGGGCGCCGAGGTCGAGGCCGAAGAGGCGTCGACGAGTTACAGGACCGTGTTCCCCGCCGTGCCTGGGCGCCACTGGCGGCAGCACAGCTTTACTTCGCTCAGGCGGGGCGCGCGTCGCGACGGCGATCGGGGCTTCGGCGTGGCGCCACGAATCGATGACGCGGAGGCCGACGCCGGGCCGATTGGCAACGATCCGGAAACGATTTGGCCGGCTGAGTTCGGCGGTGCGCGGGCCGGCCACGTGGTTCACGAGGTCTTCGAGGATGCCTGGCGCGAGCCGGCGCTCTTGCAATCGATGGCCCGCGAGGACGGCTGGCGGGAGGGCGGCCTGGCGACACAGCGCCTGCGCACGGCGCTCCGGAATGGTGGTTTCCGCGACCATGATGAGCTCGCCGCGCCACTGGGGCGCTGTTTGCACGATGTCTTGACCACGCCGATTCTGCTCGATGCCGGCGGGCCGCCTCTTCGGCTCGGCGAGATTGACTGCCTCGTGGTGCCTGAACTGGGGTTTCTTGCGCCGCTGCGGGGCGAGGACGGGGGTTCGGGGGGGTGGCGCACACAAGGTTTGGCCGAACGGCTGCGTGAGGCGGCCGTTGGCGACGCCGAAGCCGAACGGCTGAGTGGCTGGATCGGCGAGATCCTCGGAGGCGACGACCGCACGATCGAAGGCATGCTTACGGGATTCATCGACCTCGTTTTCGAACATCAAGGCCGCCTCTGGCTGCTCGACTGGAAGTCCAACCGCCTACCTGATGTCCCGGACGCGGGCGGAAGAATCATGGCCGAAAGCGGGTACGGGCTCCAGGCACTGCTCTACGCGCTGGCGGCCCGGCGTCTGCTGGTTTGGCGTGGGCGTGATCCCGATCGCGACTTTGGCGGGATTCTCTACGTCTTTCTCCGTGCGTTCGGCAGTGGCGACGTCGAGGCTACCGTCCGTCGCGGCGTTGTCTGCCTGCGCCCCGGCGCCGTCTGGTTGGCTGCTGCGGAAAAGGAAATGCTCGAACGGTCGGGAGCCCGGCCATGAGCCGCCGGCGGGATGAGACAGCGCCCCACGTCGATCCGTTCGATCGCGCGGTCGCCGCGCGCGTGTTGGCCATGGGCTGGCCGGATGACCACGCCCCCGAATGGCGCCGCCTCGCTAGTAGCCTGCTGGAGGCTACCCACGCACTCTGGCGGCGTGGTCACGCGGCACTGCCACTCGCGGCAGCACCACTCCTTGACGCGGGGCTGCCCGCCTTCGCCGAGATCGTTGCGGATCCGTCACTGCCGCAGGTGGTCGCTACACTGCTCGAACTGCGGCTCGCTGCCGACGGGAGGGGGCCGATGTCCCCTGCGCCCTTCGTCCTCGACCTCGACGACGGGGGTCGGGCACGTCGACTATATCCGGCGCGCACGTATCGCGCCGAACGGACAATCGCCGACCGCCTGGGTACGCTGATTGCCAATCGGCCGCCCGGTGCGTCCCCCGAGTTCGTCGGGCGGCTTTCGGGCCTCCTCGGAGCGGATTCCGCCGACGACCAATCCCAGGCACTCACGGCGGCTCTCGGTCATCGGGTCACGGTGGTCGCTGGTGGGCCGGGCAGTGGCAAGACTTGGCTGGCGGCGCGTATTTTGGCGGCGCTTGCGTGGCAACGGCGCCGTGCCGATGGGGCGCCACTGGCCGTGCTTGCGGCCGCACCGACTGGCAAGGCGGCTGCGCGTTTTCAGGAGTCATTGCACGCGGCCCTTCTGGGGCCGGCGGGTGATGGCATCGCGACCGTGCTCGGTGACGACGCGGCTGCGATCCTCAGCGAGCTAGCTGTGGTGAGAGCGCAGACGATCCACCGTGCCGTTGGTTGGGGTCGCGAAACACCGATCCGGCGCCTCGACGCTGATGTTGTTGTCGTTGACGAAGGTTCGATGGTCGATCTCGAGGTCATGGCGGCCCTACTCGAAGCGATGCCAGACGGCGCTCGATTGATCATCCTCGGAGACACCGCGCAGTTGGCTTCCGTGGCGGCCGGGACCGTTTTTTCCGATCTCGCCGCAGCGGGAAACGAAGGTGGGTTGCTGGCGGGGCGCGTGACGACGTTGACGCGGAGTCGCCGTTTTCCTCCCGCGAGCGACCTGGGCGCCGTGGCTGCCGCGATGCAGGCACTCGAAGCTGGCCACGGGGATGCCTCGACGGTATTTGACCAACTGGTGGCGGCCACCCGAGATGTGCGGTGGAGTCGCACCGACCTCGAAGATGGAGACGACGCACCGATCCTCGATCACCTGGCCGAGCGTTACCGTGCCTTGAGTGACGAGGCGAACGTGGCGCGTAGGGCGTGTGGAAGCGGCGGCGATGCGCAGGGAGCGGCCAGACATCTCCTGCGCTTGATCGGTGCGGCACGTGTACTGACGCCGTATCGCGAGGGTCGCTGGGGCGTGATTCACCTCAATCAAGCGATCGGACACCGCGTCGGCGGTGGCTGGTCTCCGCTGCTTGTGACCCGCAATGATTATGGTATCGGCTTGATGAACGGTGACCTCGGGATTCGCTTCGACGACGTGGCCTGGTTCGTCGACGCCGATGGTGTACGTGCGGTCCCAACCGCGCTCCTGCCGCAGCATGAACCGGCCTGGGCGATGACGATCCATAAGAGCCAAGGCTCGGAATATGACCATGTGGCTGTGGTGCTGCCCCCACGGGCCGGGCAAGGCCGCGAGTTGCTGACGCGGGAACTGCTGTTCACAGCCTTGACCCGGGCGCGACTGACGGCAAAGAGCCGCCAAATCCATCTAGAAATCTTTGCCGATGAAGATACGCTGCGCGCCGCACTTGTCCGCCGTGCTGTTCGCTTTGGTGGTCTGCGGCCCCGGTTGGGTATAGAAGCCTGACGCGCGGAGGCGCCTGTCCTCACCGGGAACAGGCGCCTCCGCGGGCCGGATCGCGGGCCGTTTATTTGTTTGGCTGGGGCGTTATACGCAGGTAGGGACGAAGCTCCTTGAAGCCTTTCGGAAACAGTTTCTTCGCTTCATCATTCGATAGCGAAGGTGAAACAATCACGTCCTCGCCGTCGCTCCAGTTGGCAGGTGTTGCCACCTTGTAGCCGTCGGTAAGCTGTAGAGCATCGACGACACGCAGTATCTCATCAAAATTGCGACCGGTCGGTGCTGGATAGGTGATGGTCAAGCGGATCTTTTTCTGCGGGTCGATCACAAAGACCGAGCGTACGGTGTGGGTACTGTCGGCGTTGGGGTGGATCATATCGTAGAGGGTCGCAACCTTGCGGTCGGGGTCGGCGACGATTGGGAAGTTCATCTTGACCGACTGTGTCTCTTCGATGTCGCCGATCCACGCGTGATGGCTGTCGAGGGGATCGACCGAGATGGCGATCGCCTTGACGCCGCGCTTGTCGAATTCAGGCTTGATCCGCGCGACAGTGCCCAGTTCAGTCGTACAGACTGGCGTGAAGTCAGCGGGGTGCGAAAAGAAGATCCCCCAGCCCTCACCGAGCCATTCGTGAAACTTGATTGGGCCGTGGGTGGTGTCGGCCTGAAAGTCGGGGGCGACGTCGCCGAGTCGAAGTGCCATTGGGTGTCTCCTCGCAAATCTGGGCCAAAGGCCCGTTTGAAAAACGCCCACCCGATCTTTCCGGGCAGCATGTTTAGAGTAATTACAATTCTCGATCCTGTCAAGTGAGATTGAAACACAGAAACCGTGGCGTTTTTCGGTAATTACACACTTACACGGTGTAATTAAGGATTGGCTGGACCAGTGAGAGTGCAGAGGCGGGGTAGGACCTCCGTTGCCCGACCAGCCAGCTGAGCAGCAACGTGATTGGAAATCGGGGTACGGTCGGGATTGATCTCGATCACCGGCCGCCCGGCTTCCAACGCCGCAAACGGAATCGACGCTGCGGGCTGGACAAGCCCCGAGGTGCCGATCGCCAGCAGCAGATCGCAGCGCTGCGCGGCCGCAAATACGTAATCGAGCGCACCTTGCGGCAACGGCTCGCCGAACCAGACGACGTCCGGACGCACGAGCCGCCCGCTGTCGGGGCAGCGACGCAGCCCGTCATCATCCAGCAGCGGATTGCCGACCGGCCTTCGGTCGCCGACGCGCACCCAGCGCAGGCGACCGTGCAACTCGATGATGTCGGTACTGCCGGCAACCGTATGCAGGCCGTCGACGTTTTGAGTGACGACTGTGACCTCGACGCGCCGCGCCAGCTCGGCCAGTGCGACGTGGCCGGCGTTCGGTTGCGCCCGCGCCGTCAGCTCCATGCGCCAGGCGTACCAGTCCTGCACCAGCTTCGGGTCGGCTTCAAAGGCCTCAGGCGTCGCCAATTCTTCGGGGCTGAATCGCGCCCACAGCCCCGTCTGCGCATCGCGAAACGTCGGCACGCCGCTCTCGGCGCTCATCCCCGCCCCGCTGAAGGCCACGACGTGCCGGGCGCCGGCCAAGCTGTCGAGGAGCGCGGCGGGGAGGGGAAGGTCGGGGGAGGTCACTTGGCTAGTCTGACGCGGGGTCGGGTCATTCCGCCCGCAGCGAATCCAGAACGATTCCAAGCTGTTCAGCCAGTTTCGGAATTTCCGTCGCGATGACATCCCAAACGATCAGATAGTTCACGCCCTCGTAATCGTGAATCAGGCGATCCCTCGGTCGGGCCATGTCCCTCCACGGAATGCCTGGATGGCCCTGGCGAAATGCGTCATCAAGTCGCTTGGTGGCTTTTCCGATGACCTCCAGGCTGCGAACTGCAGCCCGCTGATAGATCGCATGGGAAAGAAGGACGTCGCGCTCAATGGTTGAGCCGATCTCGCGGAGGACCTCTACCTCGGCCAAAATACGCGCCAGCAGATCCTTAGGCCGCGCGCGGTACGACATATTCCACTTGGGAGAGGATGCGGCTCTGGACTCGCGGGCTCAGCGAGTGCGGCGTCAGCAAGTCGATTCGTCGTCCCGTGTGCTCTTCGAGGAAGTCCGCAAGATCCATGAAGTTGCGGAAGGTTTCCTGTCCCGAGTGGAAGACGGCCATGACATCGATGTCGCTCTCGGCAGTCTGGTCATCGCGGGCGAAGGAACCGAAGACGCCGATGCGCTCGACGCCGAAGACACGGAGCCGGTCGGCATGCGCGTTCAAAAGGGCCTCAAATTCGCGTTTGGTGGCAATCATGACGTCACCATCCATCCTACCCCGATCCATCGCCTGATTCCAGAGCCGGCGATCCGGTCCTACCCGGAGGTCCGGCCGCCGCGCCCTGCGACGAGCGCCGCCACGGCCTCGCTGATCGCGCGGCGCCAGCGGGTGCCGTCAGGGTCGAGGGGGCCGAAGCGGGCCTCGAAGCGGTCGGTCGGGTAGTGGCCGCCGAAGCGCGAGAAGGTGCCGAGGAGCTGGTCTTCTTTGCGCTCGCCGGCGGCTACAAGGGCCAGCAGCGAGCGGCGGGTCGCCGGGCGTACCATGCCGAGCTCGGCGGCGTAGGCATCGGCAACTTCGTTCCAGGTGGGGTGCGCATCGGCAAGGTTGTATATCGTGTTCGTCGTGGGCTCTGCGAGCACCCGCGATACGGCGACCGGAATGCTGTCAACGTAGATGATCGAGT
>CAZUAB010000025.1:0-22942 GCA_964617795.1 uncultured bacterium | reverse complement strand
TAGGGAATCGCCACCGGGATGCCCCAAGCACCAACAGCGGGTCCGGTCGGCGGGTCGGCGCGCAGGTCGGACCCGCCGACCGAGAAGCCGGCCTCGCGCAGGACCTTCGCGGCGGCACTCATACCGGTACCGCAGACCCCGATCAGATGCAGCCGCGCCCCCCGGGCCAACGGGGGGAAATCGCCCGGATTGATTGACAAAGAAGGCCCGTTCCCGTACATTGTACTCTTCATTTCCCGCGGCCTGCGGTGTTCGCAGGTCGCGGTCCGCCTGTCCGAAACCAGCCTCCGCCCTTACACCTTCAAGGAGCTCAGACCCCGTGAAGAAGCAGGTTCTCCTCGCCCCAGGTCCGACCCCCGTACCACCCGAAGTACTGCTGCGCATGGCGCAGCCGCTGATCCACCACCGAACGCCGCAGTTTAGCCAGATTTTGGCTGAAACAGGTGCGCTTCTGCGGGAATTATATCAGACCGACCAGCCCGTGCTCATGCTTGCCGGTACCGGCACCGCAGGCATGGAATCGGTCGTCGCCAATGTCATCGCGCCGGGAGACAAAGCGCTGATCATCCGTGGCGGCAAGTTCGGCGAGCGCTGGGGCAGCCTCGTCAAGACTTTCGGTGGCATCCCGGTCAACCTCGATGTGCCGTGGGGCCAAGCGGTCGAGCCCGCGGCGGTCGAGACGGCGCTTAAGGGGGATCCGGATATCAAAGCTGTCTTCGTGCAGGCCTGCGACACCTCGACGGCCACCGAGCACCCGATTGAAGCCTTGGCCAAGGTCGTGCGCAGCCGCGGCGACGACGTACTGCTTTGCGTGGACGGCATTACTGGCGTCGGCGTGTTCCCGCTGCCGATGGATGCTTGGGGTATTGATGCCCTCGTCTGCGGCAGCCAGAAGGCCCTGCAACTGCCGCCCGGACTGGCGACGGTGGCGCTATCCGAGCGCGCCTGGAAGAAGGTCGCGGCCAACCCGGATCAGGTTCGCTTCTACTTCAATCTGCTCAAAGAGAAAAAAGCGCAGGCCCAAGAGCGTACGACGGCTTGGACGGCGCCCGTTTCGCTGGTCAACGGCCTGCACGAGGTGCTCACGCGGATGCTTGACGACGGCCTCGACGCGGTATTCGCACACCATGATCGCCTCGCTCGTGCCACCCGTGCCGGCTTCGAGGCGATCGGCATGAAGGTCTACTCATCAGCACCGAGCCGATCGGTGACCGCGGCGTGGGTCCCCGAAGGCGTCGATGGCGGCGCGTTGGTCAAGTATCTGCGCGACACAATGGGCGTCACGATGGCCGGCGGACAAGACCAGCTCAAGGGCAAGGTTCTGCGCATCGGGCACATGGGCTACATCGATGCCTTCGACATCGTGACGGGTATGGCCGCCATCGAAATCGCGCTCGCGCGCCTTGGTCACCCGGTCGAATATGGCCGCGGTCCCGCAGCCGCGCAGGCAATCCTCGCCGAAGGCTACCCCGCCAAGTAACTGTATTTTTGCCCGGGCTGCACAGGCCCGGCGCCAAGGAGTACTGCCCCATGACCCGCTTCCGCGTACTCGTCTGCGATCCACTCGATGACGACGGCCTTGAAATCCTCCGCTCCAGTGGCCAGATCGAAGTTCTCGTTGAAACAAAGCTCGCCCACGACGACCTCAAGCGTCGCCTCAACGAAGTGGACGGCGTCGTTGTCCGCAGTGGGACGACAATCACGGCGGACCTGCTGGAAGGCAACACGCGCCTCAAGGTGATTGGCCGTGCTGGCATCGGCGTCGACAACGTCGATGTGCCCGCCGCAACACGTATCGGTGCTGTGGTCATGAATACGCCTGGCGGCAATGCGGTAACGACGGCCGAGCACACCATTGCCCTGATGATGTCGGCTGCCCGCATGATCCCGCAGGCCCACGCCAAGCTGCTGGCCGGCACTTGGGACCGCAAGACCTTCGTCGGCACCGAACTGTCCGGCAAAACGCTCGGCGTCGTCGGCTTGGGCAATATCGGTGCGCTGGTTGCCGAGCGCGGCCAGGGCCTCAAAATGCGTGTCGCCGGTTACGATCCCTTCGTCACCAAAGAGCGTGCCGCCAAATTGGGCATCGAATTGATGGACCTCGATGAGCTTATCCGCAGTGCCGACGTACTCACCCTGCACGTTCCGCTCGGCGACAAGACCCGCAATCTGATTGCTTGGCCCCAATTTCTGGCGATGAAAAAGACGGCCATCCTGATCAACGCGGCGCGCGGCGGCATCGTCAACGAAGTCGATCTCGACCGCGCATTGCGCGAAGGAGAGATTGCGACGGCGGCGGCCGACGTGTTCGAAACAGAGCCGCTGTCTACCGGCTCGCCGCTGCTGACGAACCCAAAAATGGTCGTGACGCCGCACTTGGGCGCCAGCACGCACGAGGCCCAAGTCAAGGTCGCTGTCGCCATCGCCGAGCAAATCAACGCATTCCTGCTTAGCGGCGAAGTGCGCAATGCCGTCAACGCCCCCAGCGTCACGCAGGAGACCCTGCAACGCATCGGCCCGTTTATTGAACTTGGCGGGCATCTTGGGGCACTCGTTTCGCAGCTTCACGAAGGCCCGGTCGCGCGTATTGTGACCCGCTTCGAGGGCGAACTCGCAGAGCAGGATTCCACCCCCGTGGTTGCGCGCGTCGTGCAGGGTGTCTTGTCGCAGGCAACGCAAGAACCCGTCAATGTCGTCAATGCGGTTGATACGGCCCGGCGGCGCGGTATCGACATCGAAACAACCCAGAGCGCACACGCCGAGGATTACGTGTCGAGCCTCGTGGTCAAGCTCGAAGGTGCCGAGGGCAATACCGAGGTCACAGGTACCGTGTTCGGCCGGCGCGAGCCGCGCATCGTGCGCATCGACAACTTCCACCTCGAAGCTTGGCTGCAGCCGGGTCCGCTCGTGCTCGTCGAGAACCGGGACGTACCCGGCGTCATTGGCCGTGTTGGTTCGTTGATGGGCGAAGCCAGCGTAAACATCGCCCAGATGTTTGTTGGCCGTACCGGCGAGAAGGGCGATCGTGCGCTTACCTTGATCACCCTCGACAGTCCGGCCGACGAGGCCCTGCTTAGTCGCCTGCGGGCGATTGACGGCATGGTTTCGGTGCGGCAGGTGATGCTCTGACGTGAAACCTTCCCGGCTGGTGCAGGGTGGTCGCGAGTACCTTCTGGGCCGGGCGGAGTGTATCGCCGACACGCTACGCGCACTGGGCGACCTGTTCGAACGGCGCGGTGCTCGGCGCGTCATGCCCTCGGCTTTTGAGCCTGTCGAGGCGCTCGCGCACCCCGAGCACGCCCTCGTTTTCCGTCTGCGCGACGAGCCCGCACCGGTGGCGCTGCGTCAGGACCTGACCCAGCAGATCCGGCGCATCGTCGACCGTGAGCTGGCCCATCTACCGCCACCGTTTCGCCTCTATTACCTCGAACGCGTCTGGGTTGATGACGGTGGTGTCAGTGGCAGGCCGGTCGAGCGCCTGCAGGCAGGATTCGAATGGATCGAACCGGCCGATCCACAGGCCGATCGCGACCTGCTGACGCTGGCCCTCGACAGCCTGGCGCTTTTGGGCGTCGAGCGGCCGACCCTTACACTCGGCGATGCCCGCCTGCGGGCGGCTTGGCGGTCGGCGTGGCGTTGCCACGACGAAGTCGCCGCCGAAGCAGCCCTCGAGCGCCGCGACCGCAGTGCTTGGGCCGTGGCAGGTGACCCGCGTTGGCCCGATTTGCCGTGGCTGCTGGTCGAACGCGTGGCCGATCTCCCGCCGGACGCACCCGCCGCCGTCGTGAACCTTGTCGGCGAATTGGCAGCAACCGCCGACGGGTTGGCCGCACGGGCGCATGTGGCGATCGACCCGATCGCGGCCCCCGGGGCCGACTATTACACCGGCCTGATTTTCGGTTTGTCGTCAGGAAAAGCCCACGACCCCTGGCTGCGTGGCGGCCGCTATGGCACCCGCTACGACACGCCGGGCGAAGCCCTGGGCTTCACGCTGGATTTGGATCCGCCGCTTGAGGCCATGGAGCGGGGATTGCTACCCCTCCTGCGCCGACCACGCTGGCTGTGGCTCGGTGACGGACCGGCGCCCGAGCTGGCCGAGGCCCGCACGGTGGCTGCCGAACCAGGCCTCGCCGACTCAGCGGATTGGGCGCGGTCGCACGGTTTTGATGGACTATTGACCCTCGAAGGGCAACATTACGTCGTGCGCGCACCGGGGAGCGCAGACATTCTCCGGACCATTCCCCGGAGTTGAAGGGATTCGCTGTGTCGAATGTCGTGATCATCGGCGCCCAATGGGGCGACGAAGGCAAAGGCAAGATCGTTGATGTCTTTGCCGAACGCGCGGACTGTGTCGTGCGCTTCCAGGGCGGCAACAACGCCGGGCATACATTGGTCGTCGGTGACCGCAAGGTTATCTTGCACCTCGTACCGAGCGGCGTCCTGCATCCGGGTACGCTCAATTTGATTGGAAACGGCGTTGTCGTCGATCCCAAGGTGTTGCGCGGCGAACTGGAAAAGCTGGCCGCGGCCGGCTTCGAGCTGGCGCCGGGGCGCCTGCTGATCTCGGGCCACGCCCACGTCATCACACCCTACCACCGCTACCTCGACCTGCAGCGCGAGGCGCTGCGCGGTGAGGCGAAGATCGGCACCACGGGGCGCGGCATCGGACCAGCCTACGAAGACAAGGCTGCTCGGCTCGGCCTGCGCATGGTCGATCTGCTCCGCCCCGAACGGCTCGCTCGCAAAATTGCCGATGTTTGGCGGCTCAGGCGCCTGCCTGAAGGCGGTGACCCGGCGGGCGGCCTGCCTGCACCAGCCGACATCATAGCCGACCTCGCCGCCGAGGGCCGCGCCCTCGCGCCGCACATCGCCGATGTGTCGCGCATCCTCTGCGACGCAGCGGCAAGCGGCAAGCGGATCCTGTTTGAAGGCGCCCAAGGGACCTTTCTTGACCTCGATCACGGCACCTATCCATTCGTAACAAGCTCGAATACGGTGTCTGCCAATGCCGCGACCGGCACCGGCGTCGGCCCGCATGCACTGCAGGAGATCGTCGGGATCTTCAAGGCTTACACCACCCGCGTCGGCGGCGGCCCCTTCCCGACGGAGTTGTTTGACGATATCGGTCGTACCCTGCTCGAGAAGGGCGCTGAGTTCGGCTCGACCACTGGTCGTGCGCGGCGCTGCGGCTGGCTCGACCTGCCACTTTTGCGGACGGCGCAGCGTCTGAATGGCTTTACCCGACTGGCCATGACCAAGCTTGACGTCCTATCGGGCCTCGACGAGATCCTTGTCTGCGAGGCCTACGAACTTGACGGCGTACGAATCGACGAACTCCCCATGGACCCGGACGACATTGAGCGGGTCAAGCCGGTTTGGCGGCGCCTGTCCGGATGGGACGCCGATCTGCGAGAAGCGCGCACGCCCGCCGACCTGCCGCCTGCGGCCCGCGACTATGTCGATTTTGTGGCTGCGGCCGTCGGTGTGCCGATTTCAATCATTTCGGTCGGTCCAGGTCGCCACGAGAACGCGGCGACCTGGGAACCATTTGCAAGGGAGGGCTGACAAATGTTTCGCTTTGCACTGCTGCTGCATATTCTCGGTTGGGCCCAATGGATGACGGGGCAGGTGGCTATTGCCGGGCTGCTTCGCCGCGAGGCCTTATTCAATGAGAACGGTGGCCCGGCCTTGGGCGCTGCCCTCAAGGGCCTCTACGTCACAATGGTGATCGGTGCCGTAATGTCGATTGCCGCCGCCTTCTGGTTGCTGCAGATTACACCGGCACTCTGGAAAATGGGCTTCGTCCACACCAAGCTGACCTTGGCCGTTGGGCTTGTTGCCATCTGGCTGGGCCCGCTCCGTGCTGCGCTGGGCCGGCTGGAGCGCGGTGAAATACGACCGCTCAAAGGGATCTGGTTCGGCTTGTCGTTGGCGGGCTTTGTTGCCATGATCGTCCTTGGCGCGCTCAAGCCGTTCTGATTACCTTGACGGACCGCCGTAATCTTGCCAGCATGAGCGGCATGGGTTTATCGACCTCCAATGGCGCCGAATGGGCCGCACGCGCCGAAGCGGCGTTGATCGGCAACTACCGGCGGCAGCCCATCGCCTTCGTCTCCGGCCAAGGCGCTACGCTGATCGACAGCGAAGGCCGCGACTATATCGATCTCGCGGCGGGCATCGCCGTCTGCGCGCTCGGCCATGGACACACGGGCCTTGCCGATGCCCTCGCGCAGCAGGCTCAGCGACTCATTCACGTCTCCAATCTTTATCTGGTGCCCGAGCAGATCCGGCTCGCCGAGGCGCTGCAGGCATTCACGGGTTTTGACCGCTTCTTCTTCTGCAACTCGGGTACGGAAGCCAATGAGGCCGCGATCAAACTGCTGCGCGCTTGGGGGCGACCGCGTGGGCGCTCCACGATCATCGTCATGCAGGGCGGCTTTCATGGTCGGACGCTCGGTGCACTGTCGGCAACGGCACAGCCCGAAATGCAAGCACCCTTCCACCCGCTCCTCGACGGCTTTGTCGATGTGCCGTTTGACGACCTTGAGCGTGTGGCTGCCGCAATGGGCCCGCAAACGGCTGGTGTTCTGGTTGAACCGATCCAGGCCGAAGGCGGCGGACGTTTCCCGTCGGCTGGCTACTTGGCCGGGCTGCGGGCGCTGTGCGACCGCCACGGCGCGCTGCTCGTATTTGATGAGGTCCAGACAGGCATGGGCCGCACCGGCCGAGCGCTGGCGGCAGAGGTCTGGGGCGTGCGCCCCGATGCCGTTACCCTCGCCAAGGGGCTGGGTGGCGGTGTGCCGGTCGGAGCCCTTGCCATACGCGAGGCGCTGGCGGACGTGCTCGGCCCGGGCGCGCACGGTTCGACCTTCGGCGGCAATCCGCTGGCCATGGCGGCTGCGCTCACCGTCGTCGAGGCCCTGGCAGACGGTCGGCGGATGGCCGCGGTGCGTAGCAGAGGCGCCGAGTTGCTGGCCACGCTCGAACGCTGGAATGAGGTCGGTGTGCGCAATCCCCGCGGCGAAGGCCTGCTGATCGCCTTTGATGTCGATGATGCCGCCCGCGTTGTTGCGGCGGCACGCGAGGCCGGCGTGCTCGTCGTCGCGGCCAAATACAACACCATCCGATTGTTGCCGCCGCTCGTGCTCAGCGACGAAGAATGCGCCGAAGGGCTGCGCCGCCTGCACGCGGCCCTGACCGTCGCGCTCAAGGAGAACCCATGAAGCATCTGGCTCGGCTGCTTGACTGCAGCTCGCCTGAATTGCACGCACTGCTCGACCGGACCCGCACGCTGCGCGAAGGGGCGGTCCCCACCGACTGCCGTGGTCGTATTCTCGGCCTTGTTTTTGAAAAACCCTCAACGCGCACGCGCGTCAGCTTCGAGGCGGCCGCAATGCGGCTCGGCGCCGGCAGCATGTTCATATCCGCCCGCGACAGCCAGCTCGGGCGCGGCGAACCGATTGAGGATACGGCGCGGGTACTCGGTCGGTACCTCGACGCCATCGCGCTCAGAACCTTCGCCCAGAGCACGGTCGACGCGATGGCCAAATGGTCGGGGATACCGGTAATCAATGCGCTCTCTGACGCCTATCATCCCTGTCAGGCACTGGCCGATGCCGCGACGATCGAACAGCACGTCGGCCGCCGCGAAGGCTGGACGCTAACCTATCTGGGGGACGGCAACAACGTGTTCGCCTCACTGGCTGAACTAGCCGGGCTCCTTGATGTCGAGGTCCGCTTTGCCGGGCCGGACGGCTATGATCCGGATGCCGGGCTTGTGGACGAGGTCCGAGCCCGCGGTGGACGTGTGACCTTGTATCGCGATCCGATTGAGGCCATCCGTGGCGCCGATGCGGTATACACGGACGTCTGGACCAGCATGGGCCAGGAAGAGGAAGCCGTCCTGCGCCGCCGCGTCTTCGCCGAGTATCAGCTGCGGGCCGAGCTTTTGGCCCATGCGCCGCAGGCGATTGTACTGCACTGCTTGCCCGCCCACCGCGGTGAAGAAATCACCGCCGACGTCATCGAGGGCCCACAAAGCCGTGTTTTTGATCAGGCCGAAAACCGCATGTGGGCCCAGATGGCCGTGCTGGAATTGCTGTGGCAAACGGCCCCCAGGCGGTGACCACGGATCCGCTGGCCGATGTGCGCGACAAGCGGCCGCTCCGACGCGCCGGGGCCACGGCCGATCTAACCCCCGAAGAGGCCTTCTTGCTCAGTCAGGCCGACGGCCAGCTTACGGTCGGCGAGCTGCAGCATGTGGTGCCGTTTCCACCGGATGTGTTGGCGCGCCTGTTGCTGTCAATGATTTCAAAGGGCGCGTTGGAGTGGATCCGCGGAACGTCGCGGGGACCCCGGGCACAGACGCGCGCGGCAGCGATTGCCACCGCCGGTGACACCGCGGAACCGGCGCCATCGGGCGTCCCGGCGACCGAGGAGGATCCCGATATCGTGCGGTTGCGTCGCCGAATCCGCGTCGTCCGCCGTCTGATCGAGCAAAACGACCCCTGCGAACTGTTCGGCGTCAAGCCGGGCGCCGCCGATGATGAGGTGCGCGAGGCGTTTCAGCGGATGTCCCGGCAATACCACCCCGATCGTTATTACGCACTCAAGCTCGACGACGAACTCAAGCGCGAACTCGATGATATTTACGCTGAGATCCAAAACCAGTTTAGCTATATCGCCACGCGTGAAGCCCGGCGCGCGTGGCAACGTAAGATGCTCGGAGAGCCCGCGGCAACGCCGGCCAAGATCGAGGGTGTCGCCGATGCGGGACGGCTTGGTGAGCTGGCTGACAAAGCACTGGCCCAACGGCAGTACCCGTCGGCGGTCAACAACCTGCGGCTCGCCGAGCGCATGGATCCGGGCGGACCATGGGGACAGCGTGCAAAGCTGGTAGAATTGCTTGAGAAGGTCGATCGCCGGGTCGAGCAGTATGTCTCGGGGGACGAAGAGCCCCTCGAGGCAGACATTGCCCAGATGAGCGAAACCATCGCCAAGATTCGCAGCATCCTGCCGCCGGTGCCGCGCCTGCTGCGAGATTTGTCCGTGTTTCTCTATCTCCACGGCGTCGACTTCGCGCTGACGCGTGACTTGGTGCAGCGTCTTCTACGTGAACATCGCTCGGTCGACAATTTGCTGCTGGCGGCCCGGGTACACCTCAAAGGCGGGCTCAGCAGTACGGCGCTCGACCTGCTCGAAGAGGTTCGGACCTCTGTCCCGGACCATCCGGACCTGAAGCAACTCCTCAAGGAAGCCAAGCGGAGGACCTGATGAAACAGGATGAGCCGGTTCTCGGTATCGACCTCGGAACGACCAACACATGCGTCGCCATCGTACAGGACGGACAGACCGTCGTCATACCGAACAAACAAGGATATCGAACCACGCCGAGCATGTTCGCGGTCGGCTCCGGTGGGCAACCGCTGATCGGCGCCATGGCGCGGCGGCAGCAGCTAACCAACCCCGAGAACACGGTCTACGCAGCCAAGCGTCTGATCGGTCGCCGCTGGGATTCACCGGAGGTAAAGCGCGCACTCAAGCTGTATCCCTTTCGAATCAAAGAGGGGCCGCACGAAGACGTGCGCATTGTCGTCTTCGGTCACGAGTACGCGCTGCCTGAAATCGCGGCCAAGATTCTCACCGAAGCCAAAGCCTATGCCGAAGCGTGGCTGGGAAAAAGCATACAAAAAGCCGTCATCACGGTGCCGGCTTACTTCAACGACAACCAACGCCAGGCCACCAAAGACGCCGGAGCCATCGCTGGCCTCGAGGTCCTGCGAATCATCAATGAGCCGACGAGCGCCGCCATTGCCTACGGACTGCAACGCCGCGAGGATTCCACCGTCGCGGTCTATGATTTCGGTGGCGGCACCTTCGATGTCTCAATCCTCCAACTGCGGAAAAACACCTTCGAGGTGGTTGCGACAAGTGGCGACACCTTCCTTGGCGGGGAGGACATCGATCTGCGTATCCTCGAAGAGCTGGTGACCCGTTTCCACGCCCGCACGGGTACCAACTTGGCCGGTGACCGCCTGGCGATGCAGCGCCTCAAGACAGGCGCCGAGGAAGCCAAAATTTCACTCAGTTTCGAACCCCAGGCCGTCGTCAATCTTCCGTTTATTGCCATGGGCACAGACGGCAACCCGATCCATTTTGAAGAAACAATTACCCGCAGCGAGCTCGAAGACTGGGTGCGCCCACTCGTTGCGCGCACCATGGAAATCACCGAAAAAAGCCTGCGTATTGCCGGTCTGCGCCCCGAGAAGATCGATTCGATCCTGCTTGTCGGCGGCCAGACGCGCATGCCGCTGGTCCACCGCCGCATTGAGGAGTATTTCGGCAAACCGGCGCGCAAAGGCATCAACCCCGATGAGGTTGTCGCGCTCGGAGCGGCGATCCACGGTGCGGCACTCACCGAAACATCGACCGACCTCCTGCTGATGGATGTGACGCCGCTTTCGTTGGGTATCGCCACGCAAGGTGGTGTTTTCTCCAAGCTGATCGAACGCAACACGCCTGTTCCGTGCAAGCGTAGCCATATCTTCACGACCGTACGCGACAATCAAGACAAGGTCCAGATCGAAGTCTACCAGGGTGAAGAGGAGGCCGTTCGCAGTAACGAACTACTCGGTCAATTCAGCTTTACCGGTATCCGCCCGGCGCCGCGCGGCGAGCCGAAAATCGAAGTGCTGTTCTCGATCAATGCCGAAGGCATCGTCAGCGTCTCGGCGCGCGACTTGACCACAGGCAAGGCCCACAGCATCGAGGTCACGGCCACGAGCGGCCTGACCGACGACGAAATTCGTCAAATGCAGCAAGACAACGAAGACTACGCCATCAACCTCGCCTAGGAAGGGACTGTTCAACATGGCCATTGCCCGCCGCAATCCACCCCGCAAAATCGTGCTCGCCTACAGCGGCGGCCTTGATACCTCGGTCATTCTGACCTGGCTCAAGGAAACGTACGATGCCGAGATCATTACCTATTCCGCCAACCTCGGTCAAACAGATGAGGACCTCGGTACGATTCGGCAGAAGGCATTCAAAACGGGTGCCTCCGAGGCCGTCGTGGAAGACATCCAAGAAGAGTTCGTCTCCGAGTACGTGTTCCCGATGCTGCGCGCGGCCGCCGTCTACGAGGGAGTCTACCTGCTCGGCACCTCGATCGCCCGCCCGCTGATCGCCAAGCGACAGGTCGAAATTGCACATCAGTTCGGCGCCGACGCTGTGGCCCACGGCGCCACGGGCAAAGGCAACGATCAAGTACGTTTCGAGCTTACCTTTGCGGCGCTGGCACCAGAGCTGCAGATTATCGCGCCTTGGCGAACATGGAACCTCGATAGCCGAACCAAGTTGATCAAGTACGCCAAAGACCACGGTATTCCGGTGTCGGCAACAGTGGCCAAGCCATATTCGATTGACCAAAATTTGCTGCACACCAGTTACGAGGGGGGCATCCTCGAGGATCCCTGGGCGGCGCCACCAGCCTCGATGTTCCTGACAACGCGCGATCCCCGCAAGGCGCCGGCCGAGCCGGAGATTGTCGAGATCGAGTATGTCGCCGGCGACCCCGTTGCGGTCAACGGCAAGAAGCTCTCACCCGCCAAACTGCTGGGACTGCTCAATGCGATCGCCGGACGGCACGGTATTGGGCGTGTGGATCTGGTTGAAAACCGCTTCGTCGGAATGAAGAGCCGCGGCGTTTACGAAACGCCCGGCGGTACGGTACTGCACGTCGCACGCCGGGCCGTCGAGTCACTCACGGTCGATCGCGAGGCCGTGCATCTGCGGGACAAGCTGATGCCGACCTACGCCGAGATGGTGTACTACGGCTTTTGGTTTGCCCCCGAGCGTGAAGCCCTGCAAGCACTCGTCGACAAGGTGGCAGCCGGTGTCGAGGGCACGGCGCGCCTTCAGCTATACAAGGGTAGTGTGCAGGTGCTGGGCCGCAAGGCACCGCGTAGCCTGTACCGCGCCGACCTGAGCACATTCGAGGCGGACACCGTATATGATCAATATGACGCCGAGGGCTTCATCCGCCTGAACAGTCTGCGACTGCGCGTCGGTGCGGCGGTCGCAGCCCCTGCCGCGGCGCCCGCAACACCTCCGCAAGAGAAGGCCGCCAAAAAGCCGGGGGCCAAGCGCAGCGACACGTCCGCGAAAAAGGCTTCGGCCAAGACCAAAGCGACCGCCAAAGGAAAAGGCGCCAAGAAAAAGCGCTGACGCGGCGGATCCGTAGTGCTACAACACGGGGGGAGGCCGAAACCGGCCTCCCCCCGTGTTTTTCGCGGCTTGCGCCTGCCGTTCAGGGTGCGGCGTACTCCGTCGAGCCGGGGTCCCACACTTGGCGTGCCGGAATCCCCGCGGGCTGATTCGCATCGGGACGCTTGGACACGTAATTGTCGCTGTGTGGATTGTAGTCGTCACCCGCAATCGGTGATGTCCCCTTGTACCCTTTGCCCTCAAGGATCGCAAACTGTACGTCAACCGGCACACCGGCCGCGATGTAGCCGTCGAAATCCGACTCGGCATTGCCGTAGGCATAGTCGATGAAAAAGCCCTGGGCCTCGACACCACTCACGAAATCGCCCTTATATTTGGCAGCCGGCCCGCCGGATACGAACTTGGGCGCCGTCTGCATGTAGCCGAAAGGGAAATCGTCGTCGCGCAGCCAGGCACGGCTGAGCATGCGACCGCCGAATGGCCGCGCTGTCAGATACAGCAGTTCGTACCCCTTCTCCGCCCAAAGGCGGTGGAGTCGAGTGGCACCGGTATGCTGCTTGGGATAGTAGGCCGTATCGGCAATCTGCTGCATGAACTCATCGTCGCTTGTCGTCAAAGTGCCGTCGATATCGGTGACGACGAAGCGCGTACCGACCGGATACACGAAGAGGCCGCCCTCGGCACAGCTGCCATCACCCTCGACGACGGCCCAGACACGCCAACGCCCAACGGGCAACCGGGACGCACCGGAAAACACGAAATCCACCGCACCGTCGGTCGCTGTCTGGCCGCGGCCGAGCGGAATCCAAGACGGCGTACCATCCACATCTTCCCAGGCCCACAGCGAGATCCACTCACCCTCGGGTAGTGTCGGCGGTGTCAGGACATTGTTGATGTCATATGCCCCCACGATGCGGAGCACCTGTTCTTCGTCAGCCGCTGAATACAGCGCGTCGTAGAGATGGTGGTTGGCCGCCTTGCCGTTCCGTACCTCGTCGACCTTGGCCAAATCGTTGAACGATGACGCCTCGGTCTTAAACGGCAAAGAGCCGTCATTGGGGCACAGCAGCGGCCCGCCGGCCTGCACCAGATCCGGCGCGTCCGCCAACACCTGGGCCACATTGCGGCCTTCGGCCACGCCGGGCTCGCCGACGGCCACCTGATCCCGCGGCAACGGATCCACACCGCAGGCCACCAGGTTGGTGGCAAAGACGAACAAAAGGAGAAATTGGCTGGTCTTCATCGCGTACTCCTCAGAAACCGATTTGGGCCTGCAAAACAACCATGTCGCCGTAGAACGGATCACCCTGGGGACTCTGGGTAAGCCCTTCCTCGAGATCCGTTATCACATAAGCCAACATCAGCCGGCCGTCGTAGCCGGTCAGAAAGGCGTTGAGACCGAACGTGGTGCGGGTGCGCGACTGGAACGCCACCTGATCGGGTGTGGCACCGGGCCCGCTGTTGTCGCGCGCCGTGTCATAGTCGCGGTACTCGTAGCGAACAACGGGCTCGATGCGGTGAAACCAGCCGGGGTTGTAGCCCGCCTGCACGTACCAAGCCTCACGGCCAAATGCGACATCGCTCGTCGTTTTGGGCAGGTCGGCGCTCACATACTCGGCGTGCAACGACAAGCCGCGCCACTTGGCGTGCGCATCCACGGCCCAACGGGTCTCTTCGCGATTCAGGTCAAAGTTCTTGCCGCGGGCCGAGTAGGGATCATGGCCAAGCGAAGCTCCGATCCCCACGCGCAGTGGGCGGCGCGCATCGGGGTCGCAGTCGTCACCCCCATCGGCAAGACAGGGGCTGAGGTCCGATTCGTCGCTGCCGATCTGACCCATGGGTTGCACAAGCAAGCGCCCGGCGTACAGGTTATGTTCGTTGGTATTGCGGAACTGGTTGTCGCCCTCGCCGTTGAACGTACCGACCGCATAGTGGAGGATAAACGGTCGCCCATCGATCTTCGTCAATTCGGGGTCGCCGGAAATCATCAGGCCGAGGTCGCGCCCCCAGCCCAAACGGCCCGCCAACTGCGCGTCCGGCAGCTGCATATTCCGCGTCGAGTGGAGAACCGCGTAGGCGAAGGGAACTTTGACCTGGCCGATAGTAAACGTCACTGCCGGCAGCAGAGTCCAACCTGCATAGCCATCCTTGAGTGAAAACCCGCCGCCGCCGCTAAAATCGCCCTGTAAGCGTATAAACAACTCGCCCTGCACCGTGCGGATCTTGGCGCGGCCTTCGAGCCTGGCATCGCCAAGGCCGAAGCCGTTTTGATCATCCGGATTGAAGTCGGTGTTGGTGATGACCGAGTAGCGCCCCTGAATATACCCGGACAGCTTGGCATTGATCCGATCCATGGCCTTGGCAACGGGCCTCAGAGGGTCTGCCTCGATGGCCGCTGGTTCTGCAGATGCGGGCATGGCAGCCGCCGTCTGGGCCGAGACGGCGGCTGCGGGCGGTGCGGATACGGCATCGGCCGTGCCCGTCGCCACAGTGGCCGCTTCCTGGGCATCCGCATGCACGGCCCACAGCAACAGTACCCCAATCGCTAGCAACCGAACCAAGCTGCGCGGCATCGGATGAACCCTCTCGAACGTTTCAGAATATCAGGGCGCGTCGCGTCAAATTGCCATGACTGCGGCTTGCTCCGATACGCCGTCCCAGCCGAGATCTCGGCTGGCCTGCTCGGCGACTTCCATTACCTGCCTGACCAGCGTTTCCTGTGTTTCCGCATCGATCCGGGCAGACGGTGCACTGACGCTGAACGCGCCAACCACACGGCCTTCATCATCAAAGATCGGAGCCGCAACGCAAGCAACATCGGGGTCCGATTCTCCGATGTCGAGGCCGTATCCCTGGGCGCGGATCTGATCGAGGTCCTTTTCGAGCCGCTTGATATCGGTGGGACGCGGATCGCTCAACCGTCGCAGAGGATGAAGCGTGTAGGGCAACTCACGCAGCCAAGCCAGCTGGGTCTTGCCGCTAGCGGTCGACAAGGCCGGCAAATGCGCCCCCGGCCGCCCGGCCACCCGAACCGCTCGCTGCGACTCCTCAGAGACAAGATAGACGACCTCTTCGCCCTGCAAAATACTCAGATGGGCCGTCTCGCTTGTCGCGTCACGCAGTTGTGCGACAAGCGGGCCAGCCACATTGACGATGCTCGACTGGCGCAAATAGCTGCGACCCAGCTCCAGCGCACGCACACCCAGCCGGTAGGCCTCGGATTCGGGGTTCTGCACCACGTAACCCTGCGTCTCGAGCGTCGCTAGCAGGCGAAACACATTGTTCTTGTGCAGGCCAAGGCGCCGGGCCAAATCGGTTACGCCCAGCTCACCGTCAGCGGTGTGGAATTGCTCCAACAGCAACAGTGCGTGTACGACAGACTGAATGGTATAGGATTCCTTGGCGCGCTTGGCCATCCGGACACCTCCCTTGACGGTCCGGGCTCGAACGGAGCGCGTACGTCGGAGTCAGCATAACACGTTGCGTCATTTTGCGTCAACACCCGTTTGATTTCCGTCCGCCGGCAGCGGCGGCGGACCGTCCAGAGCCGGTCGGTTGACGAAAAGAATCAGCGTCGACAAGGCCAAGGCGGCGACGATCAGGGCCACGACGACCCAGCGACCGTTGCGGCCGGTTTCGAGGTCCTGCGCGTTCATCCTGCCACCTCTCCAATCGGAAAACTCCACTTGCGTGCGAGAACCTCGCGTACACCCGCCCACGCCGGATCGAGCAGTTGCGGATCCGCGTCGAGAATAGCCGCCGCGTCCTCGCGGATGACGGCAGCAAGGTCGGCAAAACGCCGTAGCAGGCTGGGGTGAATATCGGGCATACCACTTTGGCGCGTGCCGAGCATGGCCCCGGATCCACGCAATTCAAGATCCGCCTCGGCGATTTCGAAGCCATCGCTGGTCGAAACCAAGACCTCGAGCCGTTTGAGCGATTCCTCACCGATATCCGTTTCGACCAGCAAGTAGCAGGTACCCGGCAAAGACCCACGACCGATCCGGCCTCGGATCTGGTGAAGCTGGGCCAGCCCGAAGGTCTCAGGATGCCCGATGACGAGAATCGTGGCGTCCGGCACATCGACGCCGACCTCAATCACGCTCGTCGAAACGAGAATCTGTAGGCGACCGTCGCGCAGCGAGCGAAGCATTCGGTCTTTGTCATCGCCAGCCATGCGCCCGTGCAAAAGACCGACTCGATCAGCACCAAAATACTCGGCCAAACGCGCGTGCATGGCCACGACCGAGCGGTCGTCTTCGGCACCTTCGGCGTCGACACGCGGGTACAGGAAAAACACCTTGTGTCCGGCCTCGAGTTCGCGGCGAATATGGGCCAGCACCTTACGTTTGCCTGTCGGCGGTACGATCTCTGTTGCCACGGGCGCCCGACCGGCGGGCTTTTCGCGAATCGTGCTGACGTCGGTTTCGCCGAGCAGGCTAAGGGCCAACGAGCGTGGGATCGGGGTTGCCGTCAGCAGCAATGTGTGCGGCGCACCGCCTTTGGCGCGCAGCAGGCTGCGCTGTGCGACCCCGTAGCGCTGCTCTTCGTCGATCACCACCAGCCGTAGATCACGAAACTTGAGCTCATCAACCAAGAGCGCGTGCGTGCCAATGACAATGTCGACGTTGCCGCTCTCAACAAAGAACCGTAGCTCCCGCTTGCGGGCCTCAGGCAGCGAGCCGGTCAACCTCGCAATACGAATCCCGAGGCCACCCAGCACCGCATCAAAGACACGGGTGTGCTGACCAGCGAGAATCTCCGTCGGAGCGAGCACTGCCGTTTGGCCACCAGCTTTGGCGACAGCGGCCGCCGCAACCAGAGCCACCGCCGTCTTCCCCGCGCCGACATCGGCCTGCACGAGGCGGTACATCGGCGTCGTACGCTGCAACTCGGCCAGCACTTCGCGCAGAACAGCGCGCTGGTCGCCGGTTAACTCAAACGGCAGTGCATCTTTGATCGCCTGCAGGTCATCGGCCAAAAAGCGGTTGGCGGGCGCCTCAACCGCCCGCAGCGCACGGCGGCGTAGACCCAGACCAAGGAAGAAGGCCAAGAACGTGTCCGCGGCGATGCGACGAAATCCGGGGCTGCGAAGACCTGCCAGCGCCTCAAGATCGGCACCGTCCGGGGGGGTATGAATCTCCGCGAGTGCTTCCCCCAGCGGTGGAACCTTCCAGGCCTCCCGCCAGATACTAGGCAGCGGATCGGCGAGATTGAGACGACCGGCCTCCTCGCGCACGGACCGACCAATGAGGCCCCCAAGCCACGGCATGCCGCGGTACAACGGCTCGATACGCAGCGCCTCCCGCGCGTCATACAACCGGGGATGGGAAAAAATCGGCACCAGCTTACGCCGGTCCGGCTTACCGACAATCCAGCGCTCGTCGCCGACTTCGAGTTCTTGGGCCGGCCCCGGCAGGCCACGGCTGAACCAGTAAAGCTCGGCGCTGCCGCTGGCGTCCTCGACCTCGGCGCGCCAAAAGCGGCCACGAATGCGACGCGGCGCCTTGGCGATCCGCACACGAAAAACCGTCTCGACACCCGGCAGTGCCGTCGCCAGCGGCTGCACCTGCCGCAGGTCACGATAGCTGCGCGGCAAGACGTTGCAGAGGTCCCACAGATCCTCGATGCCAAGACGCCTCAGCTCAGCGGCACGTCGCGGACCGATACCGGGCAGGCGCTGCACGGGCTGCCACATCGCGGCAAGAGGGTTCGCGGCAGTCGTATCGGGTCCGGGAGCGGGCAGGGCGTCCTCCGTGCGGTGACCGACCGCGGTCGGTCGGCCCTTCCGCCGACAGAATAGCACGGGCCTTGGTATCCTGTCGCTCATGCATTCTCGACCGGAGCGACATTCCGTCGATGCACGCGGCTTGCCGCTAACGGTCTGGCGGCGCAGCGGCCCTCCCGCTGCGCCCCGCGTCATCCTGCACCACGGCTTTCTTGACCATGCTCGCAGCTTCGACGCCATCGCTGAGCTGCTCGTAGACGTCGCCGAAACACTGGCCATCGACGCCCGCGGCCACGGCACCTCGGGCCACGTCGCCGCTGGCGGCTATTACCATTTTCCGGACTATGTTGCCGACCTGCACGATGTGCTTGACACCCTGCACAACGATGGCCGGCCGCTGGTTCTGGTCGGCCACTCGATGGGTGGCATGGTCGCCTCCATGTACGCCGGTGCATTCCCCGACCAAGTGGCGTCGCTGGTCCTTTTGGAGGGCTTTGGCCCACCGGACAGTGAGCCCGACGACATGCCGTCGCGGGTACGGCAGTGGATTGAGGAGGTTGCCCAGACACGAACCCGGGCGCCGCGGTCGCTGCCCGATCTCAACGCCGCTGCGGCCCGCCTGCGCGCGGGGAACCCGCGCCTCGATGAATCCACGGCACGGCGGCTGGCCCAAGAAGGCACGGTACCCGCGCCGGATGGGGGCCTGCTGTGGTCATTCGACCCGCTGCATCGTACGCGTAGCCCGCAGCCGTTTCTGCTAGCACAGGCCGAAGCGTTTTGGCGCAATATCACCTGCCCGACGACCCTGGTCGTCGCCGAGCACTCGGGGTTTCGCTGGAATCTTGACCAAATCCGGTGTAGCATTGCCTCGACAACGCTCGTCGAGGTTCCGAATGCTGGCCACATGATGCACCATGAAACCCCCGCCGCCGTCGCGGCGATCATTCGCGAGGCCCTGCCATGACCGGAATCGACCTTGCCCGCTGGCTGCTCGCGGCCGTGTTTATCGGTATCGGGATCCTACATTTCCTGCGGCCACGCGGCTTTCTGGCGATCGTACCCCCACGACTTCCGCTACGGCTGACTGCGATCTACGTAAGTGGTGTGGCCGAGATCGCGGGTGGGATCGCGATCCTACTGCCTGACCCTTGGCGTACCTGGGCGGGCTGGGGCTTGATCACGCTGCTCGTTGCCGTCTTTCCGGCCAACGTCTATCAAGCCGTCGCGCGCGTGCGCATTCCGGGTCTTCCGAAGCCCGCGCCGTGGCTCCTATGGGCCCGACTGCCGCTGCAAGCGCTGTTCATTCTTTGGGTCTGGTGGGTGGCCTTTTAGGGAGAAATCATCGCCCGCGCCCTTGACCCAGCGGCCGTAGACTGCTAGTTTGACACAAACGCCCAGCGCGCTCTGCGCATGCCGGGCACAGCCAGGAGGTGCAGAATGTCCAAGCGTGATGAGTTCGTTGCCAAGCTCAAGAGCCAGCTCGACGAGCTCAACGCCGATATCGGCCAGTGGGAGGCCCGCGCCCGTGAGGTCGAAGGCACGGCACGCGAGAAGCTCGACCTGCTGATGACCGACCTGCAATCGCAGGCGCGGATCACGCAGGCCAAACTCGAAGAAGTCCGGGCTGCCGGCGAGGATTCGTGGGAGGCGCTGAGCGCCAAGGTCGAAAAACTGCGCGACGCCTTCGTGCACTCGTTCAATTACTTCAAATCCCAGCTCAAGTAGACCGGCCAGCCCCGCGACCGCGGGGGTCAGTCGACGAACGGCCCGTGTTGCAAGATGGGCTCGCCGTGCGGGCGCCCCGCCACAAGGATGAGGCGGGCGCCGACATCGCTGGCCGACAGCCGCACTTCGCCACCACGAATCGGTCGCCCTTGGCCCGCGGCGATAGCTGCGCCGTCGAGTGACGCCTGTCCATCCAGCACGTATACGAACCCGTGTTGGTCGATCGGAACGGGTCGAATCGCTGTGGCCGCGGGATCCAAGTCCAGGTCCTCGTAGGTCACGGCAGTGCGCAACAACAGTGGCGCGCCGGGCCCGCTAAGTACTCGAATACGCACGCCCGGCTGCTTGAGAACGGGAATGTCCGCTGGGCTGATCTGCTGCCAAGACGGCGCCAGTCCTTTGTCGGCCTGCGCCAAATTGACCCACAATTGGATACCACGATTGACCCCGGGATCCCCCGGTGTTTCGCTGTGTACGAGGCCGCTGCCGGCGGTAAACCGCTGCATGCCGCCGGCCTCCACGCGACCTTCATTGCCCAGGTTGTCGCGATGCAAAAAGGCGCCTTCGACCATGTAGGTCACGCCCTCGAAACCACGGTGGGGGTGTGGCGGAAAAGCGGCCGGTGGACGCACGTCGAACTCGTCGCAAAGCACAAATGGATCGGCGTTGCGGCGGCCGGGGATCGGGAATAGGCGCCGCACACGGGCACCGTCCCCTTCTTCCATCTCAGTGGCCTGCCAAAGTTCCTGTTCGCTCATAGATCCTCCCTCTTGCCTTCCGGCCAACCGCTCACCAAATGCAGGTCCCTTTGCGGGTAGGGGATTTCGATACCGCGCCGACGGAAATGTTCGACCAGATTCAAGCGGATTTGGCTGGCAATGGTGAGGCGATTCCACGGCTCGCGCGTCCATAACGCAATCCGGAACTGCAGCGCCGAGTCACCGAAATCCAACAAAACCACCGCCGGTTCCGGTATGGCGACAACCTCCGGCTGCGCCTGCGCAACCTCTTTGGCGACGGCAATCACAGCCTTGACATCGGAATTGTACGCCACACCGAATGTGATGACGACCCGCGACAATGGCTCAGTCAGCGTCCAGTTGATCAGTTCGCGTTCGAGGATTTGGTGGTTTGGGATGATGACTTCGACGTTATCCCAGTTCAGGATCGTGGTGGCCCGCCAGCCAATCGCGCGCACGAAGCCGACCTGGGCGCCGATCTCAACCAGATCACCACGGCGGACCGGCGCATCAATGAGCATGATGAACCCGCTGATCAGATCCTTGACAAAGCCTTGCAAGCCGAAACCAATCCCGACACCGAGGGCCGCGAGAATGGTCATGACCCCGACGAGACCGACTCCAAGAATCTCCAAACCCAGCCAAACCGCAGCAACCGTCAGGGCAATATCGGCAAGCCGCTTGAGTGCATAGCGCGACTTCTCTTCGGCCTGACGACGGTCGATCATGCGATGCAGCAAGCGGCGCCCGCCACGCCGACTCACCCACCACAGAAAGACCAACACGGCGCCTGTGATCATTACCCGTAGGGGCGACACCGCGGTCTGCCCGATCTCGATGATCGGCGTGCGCAGAAAGTCGAGCACACTGCCGCCGACGGACTCCATCGCGGCGCGGGGATCTTCAAGAACGCGTGCTGTCGCCTTGGTTGTCATGGGTTCAGTGTCGCCCGGCGGACCAGCCCCGCGCAAGGGGCGGTTGGATTCGCGCGCGCTGGCACGGTACGCTGTGGCCATGAAACGCTTACTCCGCCGCCTGTCCGCCCTTGTCGTCACGCTCCTTGCCGTGTCTGCCTTGCGCACCTTGCTGCTCGTCGACGACGTGCCTGCGCATCCGGTACCGCCATCCCCCTGGCGGCCCGATGCCGCGGCCGCCGCGCTGAGGCTGGGCGAGGCCATCCGCATCCCGACCGTCTCGGCGGCAGCGGGCGTGACCGACACCGCAGCCTTTGCGGCATTTCACACTTGGCTGGCTGATCGCTACCCGGCTGCCCACGCCGTGCTGACACGCGAGGCCATCGGTGAATCACTGCTGATGACTTGGCCCGGTGACGAGCCCGACAAACCGGCGCTCCTGCTGGCTTCGCACATGGATGTCGTTCCCGCAGATTCTGCCGACTGGACCCACCCGCCCTTCGGCGGCGTCATCGCTGATGGTTGGGTCTGGGGGCGCGGCGCACTCGACGACAAGTTTGGCGTGGTCGGAATCATGGAGGCCGTCGAGGCGCTAGCCACCGCCGGTTTCCGCCCGGCCCGTACGCTTATTTTGGCCTTTGGCCACGACGAAGAGGTCGGCGGTGGGGCTGGCGCCGCCCGCATGGCGGCCCTGCTCGCAGCCCGCCAAACGCGTATCGGCATGGCGCTTGATGAGGGGCTGGTCATCACCGAGGGCATGCTGCCCGCCGTCGTTCGTCCGGTCGCGCTCGTTGGCCTGGGCGAGAAGGGCTACCTTAGCGTGAAGCTCCGCACCACGGCTGCCGGTGGCCACGCCAGCATGCCAGAGCGCGAAACGGCCGTGGGCCGGCTGGCCACGGCCGTCGCCCGGGTCGAAGATCGGCCCTTTTCTGCCTCACTGGATGGACCGGCACGCCAGCTTTTCGCTGCCGTCGGCCCCGCCATGCACTGGCCGCTCAAAATGGTCATGACAAACCTCTGGCTATTCGGGCCGCTCGTGGAGTGGCAATTGTTGGCCAAACCGGCAACGGCCGCCCTCGTGCGCACAACGACGGCGGCGACCATGTTGCGGGCCGGAACGAAGGACAACGTGCTGGCACGCGAGGCCGAAGCCGTCTTCAACTTCCGCATCCGGCCGGGCGAAACGCGGCAGACCGTGCTGGAAGGCCTGCGTAAGCGGATCAACGACCCGCGCGTCACCGTTGAGCCGCTGCCTGGTATGTCCATGGATCCGTCACCGTTGGCACAAGCCGCTGGCCAGCACTGGGACAACCTTCGCACCTCGATCGGCGCCGTCTTCCCCCAGGCAATCGTAGCACCTTCGCTCGTCGTCGGCGCCACCGATGGCCGCTGGTACGCCGACATCGCCGACGCCGTCTACCGCTTCGGCCCGCTGCAACTCACCGGCCAAGACCTCGCTCGCCTACACGGCATCGACGAGCGCATCTCGATCGACAACTTCGCCGCCGCCATCGCCTTCTACCGCGACCTGATCGAAAGAGCCACCCGTCCCCCCGAGTAACCCCTGCCCCAAGGAGCCACGCAGCCCGGCGCTCATCGCGCCGGGCTGC
>CAZUAB010000024.1:0-23128 GCA_964617795.1 uncultured bacterium | reverse complement strand
GGCGAAGTAGCCCCCACGGCGCCGCTGGAAGCAGCGTCGGCGGCGGGTTCGCCACATAGGTTACCGGTCGGGCGTCGCTCTGGATGTCTACCCGGTCAGCCACACGATAGTGCAGCAGCCCCTCGGTGAGGGCGGTCGCCCAGCCTCCCGGGCACACGGCCAGCAAGTGATCGCCTTCGTGAGCAAACGCGGCGCCTCCGACAATTCGCCCCGTTGGCGCTAGCAAAAAAGCCGGTGCCGCTCGATCCTCGTCGGGGGTGGGCAAGGCATTGCTGAGCATGCGCCCGAGAAACGAAACCGCATGGTCGCCGGTGATGCGCAGGAGTTCGAACTGCGGCACGAAAGCGGTTTGGCTCGAAGTCGGGCGTTTTGAGGGCATAACCGCATGATAACAAAGGCGACGGCGCAGGGTACAGCGGGTGCCCCGACGTTTGCGCCATAGCGCTGCCACGACTATCATGTGCGAAGGTCCGACCCGCCCAAGGAGTGCCCCCCGAGTGTATCCCGTCGGTACCCCGCTGTCCCACGTTCTGATCCTCGAACAGCGTGCCGTTCCCGGCGCCACCGGGGAATTCAGTCGGCTTCTGCATCACCTGGCGCTTGGTGCCAAGGTTGTGGCCAAAGCGGTTGCGCACGCCGGTCTGATGGACGATGTCCTTGGCGACACCGAGGGCGCCAATCCCAGTGGTGAAACCCAGAAAAAACTTGACGTGTATGCCCATGAGCGCCTCGTCCATCACTTGGTGCACTCCGGCCTGATTGCCGTCCTCGGTTCCGAGGAAGCGCAGCACGCGATCCAAGTCCCAGCCGGAGTCCATCGGGGCGATTACGTTGTGACGATCGACCCGCTCGACGGGAGCGGCAATATCGACGTAAACCTGTCGATCGGTACGATTTTTTCGATCTATCGGCTGCCCGGAACCCCGTCTGACAGCGACTGTAATGACGATCTGCTGCTCCGCCGCGGTGACGAGCAGGTGGCCGCGGGGTATGTTCTCTACGGGCCCAGTACAGTTCTCGTGTTGACCACGGGCAACGGCGTGCGTGGCTTTACGCTCGATCCGCTGGTCGGCGAATTTCTGCTCACGCACCCCGATATCCGCATCCCCGAGCGTGGCGCCACGTATGCGATCAACGAGGGCAACGCCGGTAACTGGTTGCCGTGGACCCACGACTATATCGCTTCACTCAAGGGCAAAGACAACGGCGCTGGTCGAGCCTACGGCCTGCGTTATGTCGGTTGTCTCGTCGGAGACATCCATCGTACGCTTTTACGGGGCGGTATTTTTCTCTACCCCGGTGATCGCAAGTCACCGCGGGGCAAATTGCGACTCGTCTATGAAGGATTTCCGATGGCGTTTCTGATCGAGCAGGCCGGGGGCAAAGCCACCGATGGGGTGCGCCGTATCTTGGAATATACCGCTGAAGAACTGCATCAGCGCGTGCCGCTTGTGCTCGGCTCCCCACGTGACGTCGAGGAGGCTGCGCAATTTGCGTCGGCCGGGCTCGGGGTGGCCTGATGGGGATCACGATCGTCCGCAAGTCGCGCCCTGGCGAGCGGCGTTTCGATGCGGAGATTTGTCTTGTCCTGGCCGGTGGCGCCGTCAGCGGTGGCGCTTTCAAGATCGGTGGCCTCAAGGCACTGAATGATTTTCTGATCAATCGCAAAGTCACCGATTTCGATACATTCGTAGGCCTGAGCGCCGGGTCCATCTTGGCGGCCGCGATTGCGGCGGGCATCGGTCCCGAAGAGATGCTGCGCTCGCTGGACGGCCGCTCCAATCGCCTCAGTCAATTGCAGCCGTGGGATTTCTACTATCCCAACCTTGAAGAGGCGATTCGACGACCGATCGAATTCCTCTGGCACGTCACGACCTTTCTGCCCGAGGCGTTCATCGATATCGCCGTTGGGCTGCCCGAATTCAGCCTCGAAGTGGCCGGTGCCCTGCGCCGCTTCCGCCGCGACCCCACTTGGTCGCACATGGAAGAAGTGCTGGCGCCGATCGCCGCCTATGTGGCCCGCAGTATTGAAATTCCCAATCCGGCGCGTGAGATACTGCCGAGCGCACCGTTCGACAATCGCCGTCTGGAGCGCTACATTCGCGTCAATTTTGAGCACAACAAGCAGGAAAACGACTTCGTTGATTTGTGGCGCAGCCGCGGCAAGCGGCTCTACATCACCGCGACCGATCTCGATACCGCCGAACGCGTCGTCTTCGGGCCGGATGAGACCAATCAGTTCACAATCAGCCAGGCCGTTCAGGCCTCGACGGCGCTGCCTGGGTTTTATGCGCCGGTGCGTTTGGGCAGCCACGACTATGTTGATGGCGGCGTACGCAAGACCGCCAATATCGACGTAGCAGTCGAGAAGGGCGCGAAATTGATTGTTGTCTACAATCCGTTTCGCCCGATTGTCAACCCGGCACCCACCTTGTCTTCGGCCGTACGTGAGCGTACCGGACTGCGGTACATTCGCGAGGGCGGCATGGGTGCCGTACTCAATCAAGTATTACGCACGTTGCTGCATACGCGCCTCCATTTGGGCATGGAGCAGTACCGCCGCGATCCGTATTTTGAGGGCGACATCGTCCTGATCGAGCCGACCGAAAGCGACATGCGCTTTTTCAATATCAATCCGCTGGCGTTCTGGCTGCGCACCGCCAGCTCCGAACAGGGGTTTCGTTCCACGATTTTGTCGATCGAAAAGCGCTTCGATGAAATCCGGAGTATATTCAATGTCTATGGGATTGAGCTTAGCCGCCACTATGTCCGTGAGGAGATTCGGCGGTTGAAGCAGGCGCGGGACCGTGACGACCGGATTCGTGAGGTGCTCGAACAGGAGCAACCGCGGCGTGAGATCCGGCTGGCGACCTGAGGGAGTAGCGATGTCCAATCTTCGAGAACTGTTACGCAAGGAAGTCGTGATCGCCGCCGGCGGCACGACCTACCGTGGCGTACTGATCGAAGTGACCGAGTCGGAGGTCTTGCTCAAGTCGCCCACCGGTTTCGTTTCGGTGCAGATGAGCAAGGTCACGTCTATTCGTGGCGCGCAAGAGAAGCCGGTACTGCAGACCAACGTATTCATCGATCCCTCGTTTTACGACATGGAAAACGACTGAACCGACGACCGCGATTGCAGCGGCTGCTCGTGTTCACGGTAGGAGTCTGCTTGCACGGCTGCGCTTCGGCAACACTCGCACCGGACGACGCCAATCCGCTTTTGCGACCGATTGAGGTGGCGGCCAACCCCGCACTCGCGCTGGCGCCGCTGCCGCAGCTAATCGCCGACGACCGAGACTGGCGGCTTGAGAGCTTCGATCCGGCGGCAGGCCGCGCCCATCTGGTTCACTACACGCGGACCTTTCGTTTTGCCGATGACGTGCTTTTGCAGGCGACCCCCGTAACCGCCGATGAATCGAGGATTGCCGCAACCTCGACAAGCCGCATCGGGATTGGCGACTTTGGGCAGAATGCCCGGAACCTGGTTGAATTGATGACGCGCCTGCGTGCCGCGTGGACGGTACATGGGTTGGCTTGGCGCGAGGTGACGGCGACAACCAGTCCATGACCGCCGCCCTGCGCTGGCTGGCCGTGACGGCGGCGCTCGGCTGGTCGGCGGCCCTCCTCTGGGGGTATTGGTGGGTCGAAATCGGCCCAGGCGGCACATTCGGCGCGGCAATCATCGCCACGACGAGCGTGGCGGTCGTCTGGCTGTTGGCCGGTTGGAATACCATTGATACCGTGCTGCGTGTGGCAGAGCGTGCGCTTAGGACGGCGGCCCGCACCGGCGGGCGCCTCGCCGACCACGTTCGCAGCGAGGGTGGCCGATGGGTCGGCGGCGGCGTTGATTGGTTTGTGGCGGCGGCTCGGGACGGGCTGGAGGAACGTGGCGTGCCGCCGTGGGTCCGCGGCGCACTGCCGGTCGTCGCCGTCTGGGCGGAGCCGCTCTTGGCCGATGGGGTCGAGGTCGGCGTCGATGTCGCCGAGGCTGAATTGGCGCGGCGTTTGATGCGCTGGAGTCGTCGGGTGGCACTCGTACGGCGCTTGCTGGGCGTACCGGTACTTGCTGCGGCCTGGGGGCTGCCGCTGATCGGCCTCGCGTGGACTCAAATGCCCGCACTGCTGCCTTGATCACCGATGGAAACAGGATGAGGAGGCTTTTATGACCGTGGTCACGCTACACGCACTGTTGATGGTGGTGGCTGCCGCCATCGTGATTGCCCTGGATCGGTCGGTTGGTCCGCAGCGCGCGGCCATCGGTGCGGGTGTTGCCGCACTTTTGGCTCTGCTGATTTCCGCTGATATCTTACGTGTGGCCGACGTGCCGAGCCTTGACGCGTGGCTAGCCGGCGCGGCCGCGCTTGCGATGGGTTGGCTGCTGATCACGGCGCGGCGCAAGGCCGTTGTCATCGCCGCCGCCCTCGGCACTTGGGCGGGAATCTTGATTGTCCTGCTGCGCTTTGGCTGGATCGGGCGCACCGGCCTGCGTGCGTGGTTTGGCGGCCTCTGAAGGGTAGGGGCCGGTCAACTCTCGCTACTGGTATCCGGAGCTGCGCCTTGCGGCCCGCGGCCGCGACCGCCGCGACGCCGCCGTCGCTTGCGGCGGGTGGGGTCTCCGGGTTGCGCCGTGGCATCCGTCGGTGTTGATCCGGCATCTGCGGCGCCGCTTTTTGATTGCGGCCGCGCTCCGGTGTTCTTTGGCGTCCGTGGGCCTTGGGGCTGGGCTTCGTCCGAGGTGTTCGCGGTGGTAGAATCCGCCGTCCCTTGGCTGGTGTTCCGGTTGCGACCGCCGCGACGCCTGCGACGCCGTTTTACGCCCTCACGCTCGCTGGCGCCTGTGGTGTCGGTGGTTTGAGCCTCGTCCGACCGGTCGCTTGTCGGCGCGTCTTCGCCCTGTTGGACGCGCGGCTTCGAACGACGGTTGCGCTCACCCCGCCCACGCTCTGCCCGCTTCATGTCGCGACGGTCGACGGGCGGCGTTTCTTGGCTGATTGGTGGTGCATCGGCGATCCAGGCCTCGGGCACCCACGAACCGATGGCCCGATGACGCAGCAAGAACAAGTGCATGGCGAGCCCATAGTAGCTCTTGCCGCGTAGTTTGCGGGGAATGACACCGCTGCGCCGCGACTGATCGAGCTGCGGCTGCGCGTACAGCGCTTGGGCCAGCGGCTCGACGTAGCCGCGCTGCACGTTGACGGCAGCCACGAAGGGCTCGAAACGCCGCATCAGATCTTCGAGGTTAAATTCAACTTTGGCCGGTAGCGCAGATAAGAGCTCGGGAACAATGGCCGGACCCATGGCGCAAGCCATGATCAGCGTCGCCGGCAGATCCTCGTCAATGCCTTCCTTGTCGAGCAAGGCCAGCAGGCGACCATACGTACGCTTGGCTTCGGAGCGGCTGTCGAGGCCGGCCAAAAAGGCATCAAAGTCGGGCAGGATCAAGGCCAAAAGCCCGCTTTTGTGTAGCAGTTTGAGGCTGCGCTGAGCTGCGCCCTCTTGAAACTCCCGTGTAAATTCCTGACTGAGGCGGCTCGGATTGCAGTCCGCGATACGCCAGGCATTCCGCAGGATGGCTGCCCAAGTGCCGTCTTCGATCAGGAAGCCGGTGCGTGCCGAGTGTCGAATGCAGCGGATCATGCGAACCGGATCTTCGGCAAAACGCTGGTCGGGGTCGCCGACGACCCGAATCAGGCGGTTCTGCAGATCTACCCAGCCGTCGACCCAGTCGAAAAGCTCAAGCGAGATTGGGTCCAAGAAGAACGCGTTGATTGTCAGGTCGCGACGGCAGGCGTCGTCCTCGGGGGTGCCCCAAGCCTCGGCGCTCTCGTCGTCGCCCCGCATCTCCCGTTGAAAGGTGGCGACCTCGAGGATTTTACGGTCGCGGAAAAAGACATGCGCGATCCGGAACCGGCGGCCGATCAGGCGACTGTTGCGGAATAGCTTGTGCACTTGGTCAGGCGTTGCGGAGGTCGCAATGTCGAAATCTTTGGGCTTCCGACCGATGAGAAGGTCGCGGATGGCGCCGCCGACGATGTAGGCCTCATGGCCACCGTCACGCAGGCGTTGAATCACGCGGACAGCATCGGGGTCGATGCGCTCAGGGCTTAGCCGGTGTTCGGCAGTCGTGTAAATATGGGGTTCGGTCACGCGCTCATTCGCTGTTGGAGGTGGGAGCAGCCGCAGTGGCGGCGCATCAGGTCATTGTCGCAGATGCGCCCATCGGGGGCAAGGTTCATGGCGTCTCGGATGCCCAGTCGCGCGGCTGCAAAAAGTCCTCGACCAATTCGGCTTCGGGGCTGCCCGGTGCCGGGCTGCGATTGTAGCTCCAGCGAGCCTCGGCTGGCAGGGACATCAGAATCGACTCACTGCGTCCTCCGGATTCGATGCCAAAGCGGGTGCCGCGGTCCCACAGAAGATTGAACTCGGCGTAGCGCCCGCGCCGCAGAAGCTGCCAGTCGCGCTCGCGCGGCCCCCAGGTTCGGTCGCGGCCGCCACGAACAATCGGTGAATAAAGATCGAGGAAGGCGTCTCCGACGGCCATGGCAAAGGCCAGATTGTGCGGCGGATCGTCGCTCAAGTGGTCGAAAAAAATTCCGCCGATGCCGCGCATCTCGCCGCGGTGGGGCAGGTTGAAGTAACGATCACAAGCGGCCTTGGCCTCTGGGTAGACCGTGGGGCCAAACGGCGCGCAGATCGCCTGAAGACCGCGATGAAAGGCGATGGCAATGCTGCGGTCGGGGTAATTGGGCGTCAGGTCGATGCCGCCGCCGAACCAGGCTTGCATGCCCGCTTCGACGTAACGCACGTTCATGTGGATTGTCGGCACATATGGGCTCTGGGGGTGGATGACGAGGCTGACGCCGGTGGCGAAGAAGGCCTCGTTGCTTGCCGCGGACTTCCGCTCGAGAGCGGCGGCAGGTAGCTCGGCGCCTTCGATCGCCGACCAATTGACGCCGCCTTTTTCGAAGACGGTGTCGCCTTCCATGACGCGGGTACGACCGCCACCTTTGCCGCGGTCGTAATTCCAGCAGTCCTCATGGAAGCGGCCACCGCCAGCGAGTGATTCGAGGCCTGCTGTGATGCGGTCTTGGAGGCCCTGCATGCGGTCGGCAACGTCGCGGGCAAACGGGGAAGGCATGCCATGTATCGTAGCACGCAAGCGGTACTGCTTGGCCATCGCGAACTACGCGTCGGCGTTGCCGCCGAGGAGCAATCGATACACTTTGCGCCACGGCAGTCCGTGCAGCCCGGCGACGTGTTGGGCAGCCGCTTTGAGTCCCAGGCCTTCTGTTTGGGCGATTTTCCCTGCCTCTGCGGCTGCCGTCTCAATGGATATACCGGCGTCTCCGCCCTCGGGCGCCGGTCCAATCACGAGCGTCCACTCACCGCGCGGCGCCTCAGCGGCCACGGCCTTGGCGAGTTCCCCCAGCGTGCCGCGTCGTACTTCTTCGTGCAGCTTGGTCAGTTCACGCGCCAGTGCTGCCGGCCGTCCGTCGCCGCATGCCTTGGCCAGTGCAGCCAGTTCGGCGGCCCCTCGGTGCGGGCTGAGAAAAACGATGGCCGTGTCCGTCCAAGCCCCGATACGGGCCGCGGCCGTGGCCCGTCCGCGGACTGGCAGAAAGCCGAACATTGCGTGCGGAAGGGCAGGAAAGCCCGATAGCAGCAGTGCCGTGAGCCCTGCCGAAGGGCCCGGCACGACGGCCAACGCGTGGCCGGCGGCCAATGCGGCGCGCACAAGAGGCAGCCCAGGGTCACTGATAAGGGGCAGACCGGCGTCACTGATCAATGCCACGGTGCGGCCGGCGGCCAGGTCGCCGAGTACGCGTTCGACCTCGGCGTGCTCATTGTGAGCGTGGTGGCTGCGCAGCGGCCGGTCGATGCCGAGCGCGCGCAGCAAACGACCGCTGTGGCGGGTGTCTTCACAAAGGATCAGGTCGGCGGTTGCCAGCGTTTCGCGGGCTCGTGGCGACAGGTCGCCGAGATTGCCGAGCGGCGTGCCGACGAGGACCAACGTGCCGCTCAAGCGCCGCTCGTATCAAAGGCGCCTTGCAGCCACGTTTCGATGACACAGGTATCGTCCGGTCCGAGGGCCGCGACGATGACATCAAACCGGCAAGGCGTTTCGAGCGGCCACTGTCCCCGTGCCAGAAAATTGCGGGCGGCGTGGATCATTCGACGCCGTTTACGCCAAGTGACCGCGGTCAGCCCGTCTCCGTAGCGAGTGTGCTGCCGTGCTTTGACCTCAATAAAGGCGAGCACGCCGTCACGCTCGGCGACGATATCCAACTCGCCGAACCGGTCGTGCCAATTGCGCGCCAGCAGTCGCCAGCCGGCCGTGCGCACGTGTTCTGCGGCTGCATCCTCGGCGCGATTGCCACGGGCACGGCGGGTCGAGCGCTCGGAAGCGACGGGGCGGTGGCCTTCAGACATGACCGACAGGGTGCATACCGGCAGTATTGCAAAAAAATGAACAAATGTCAAACAAAACCTCCAAGCCGTAGCGTGCGCTGCGCCACAGGCGCGAATGACCGGCGGTGCCATGGGGTTGGCCCAAGCCGATCGAGGGCCGCCAGATGTTCGGCCGAACCGTAGCCGCGATTGCGTTCCCAACCATATCCCGGATATTCGTTGGCCAGACAAGCCATCCAGCGGTCGCGAAAGACCTTGGCGAGGATACTTGCCGCCGCGATTTCGGCGACCAGATCGTCGCCACCGATGACCGTCTCCTGCGGCATGTCAATGGGCAGATATTGATTCCCGTCGACACGAACCCCCGCCAACGGGCCAAGCGCCGAGACCGCATCCACCATGGCCTGCAGGCTGGCCTGAAGTATATTGCGCCGGTCGATGGTGGCGGGATCGGCCCACGCCAGTGCCCAGCGAAGCTCGGATTCGCCGAGTAAGGCCACCGCCAGCTTTTCACGCCGCAAGGGGCTGAGCTTTTTGGAGTCGCGCAATTGTACAGCGAACGCGGGCGGGGTTTGCCAAGCCACGGCTGCGGCAACGACCGGGCCGGCCAGGCAGCCTCGGCCAACTTCATCGGTGCCGGCCCACGGGGCGGTTCCGATCATGCGAGGTCGAGGCTACGACCGAGCGGTGCCCCGAGCGCCTGCCGTCCTGATAGGACGATGAATTGCAAGCCAGCTCCGGCCTTGGGCAGCACCTGTCCAAGGCGGCCGAGTGTAACGTCGTCCAGATCGGCGAAAGGCTCGTCCCAGACGATCGGGAAGTTGCGGGTCTGGGCGGCGGCCCGTGCGCCGGCGACGATGACGGCAGCCGCCGTGACCAACTCGATGCCGCGATGTACGGTCCGTGGGTCGAGTGGGGCCTTGCCGGGGCCCAGCCAATCGACAGAACCATCCGGCTGCAGTGCGAGTTCTTGGATCACGCCCGGCAGGACCGCCGCGACGATCTTGGATGCGGTCGGCTGCAGCGCGGCGGTGGCCGCCGCCGGATCACGCCGAGCGACACGGGCAGCGGCGCGCAGCGCAGCGCTGATACGTTCCCGTGGGGTTCGGGAAGGCCCACCTGGCACTGGAGCCGCTGCGCCGACTGCCGCGCCCGCTGAAACCATCTTGAGCTGCCGCTCGAGCGCAGCGATGTCGCGCTCGATTTCGGCAATGTCGCGCCCTGCGCCGCCAAGGTTCGCTTCCATGGTCTGCTCAATGCGGGCGACACGGTCGGTGATGGCCTTGCGCTCTTCTTCGGCCGCGCGGATCCGTGCCGTAACGCCGCCGCTTTCGAGTTCGTTGTCGAGGGTCGCCAGTTTCTCGCCAAGCATCTTGCGCGAATCCCAGCGCTGCTTGAGGTCGGCCGGTCGAATGACGCCGAACCGCTCCATCAGGGCGGCGACCTCGGCGAATTCGTGGTCTTGCCGCGAAATCCAGTCCGCCAGATCGCTGCGAGCCTTCGCAAAGGTCTGCTCGGCAGCGGCGGTGGCCTCGATGTGTTGGTGAGTCCGCCACGCCCACCAGCCGAGCACGCCGAAGCCAAGAAATCCGATCAAGGACGCCGCGTAAACCTTGAACACCGCCGGCAAAATCAGGCCCAGAACGGTACCGACCGTGATTCCCACGAAGATTTTATCTTTATACCAAAGTGGCTTGGCTCGCATGATCGCCAGCGCCTCTTCTTGTTCCTCTAGCGCCGTTTCACGCTGGATCCGCTGCTGCTGATAGCGGTCGAGCAGCCGATCGTGGTCGCCGACGACACCCATCAGCCGCTCGCCGGCTTGGTCGAGTTCCTCGGTGCGCTCGTATTCCGCGCGCAGCCGGTCGCGGGCCGCGATGCGCTCGCCAAGCTTGCGGATTTCCTCGTCAAGTTCAAAGCGCTTTTGTTCGAGGCCGTCCAACTCGAACTGCGTCTCATCCGCGTTCTGCATCAGGGACTTTTCGTTCAACAATTCTTCGAGCTGGGCCCGGATTGATTGTGCGTCGGCAACCGTAGCCGTCGCGGATGCAGGTCCGGTCCCGGCGGCATCGCTCCAAAAACAAAGATCCGCCCAGTCGGAGGGTCCGGGGAAGTCGTGGTCGTCAGCCAAGATCGCTGCAACCGCCTCCGGTGTTTGAGCCGCCGCGACGAAGGTCGAGTCTTCGCCCTGCCAACGCCCGGCCGCAATGGCGCCGCTGCGGCCGTCTCGCATGATGCGGTGGCGCCGGTCGCCGGTCTCGATCGTCAGGGCGAAACGGACGGTATCGGACTGCGGCCGCCACGGCACCAGTGATTCCTGCACGGCCAAGAACCAGGTGGGGTCAAGCGATGCACGGATCAGCGAGGCCGCCGTACTGCGACCGCCGCCCGCAGGCATGCGCACCCATGCGGATTGGCCATCGAGTGTCAGCTTATGGAGGGCCGGAAAGCGCCGAACGCCCTGGATCGTGAGGTCGACGATCCGCATTCCGGCGCCCGCGCGGGTCAGGCCTGCCGCTTGGCCGTGTCGAGCGGCTTGAGGCGGGCGGCACGGCCGCGGAGGTCGCGCAGGTAATACAGCTTGGCGCGGCGGACGCGACTCTTCTGCAGCACCTCCACCTTCTCGATGTGCGGGCTCGAGTAGGGGAAAACGCGCTCGACGCCGACCGTGAACGAGATCTTGCGCACGGTGAATGTACGATCGAGGCCCCCGCCACGCACCGAGATCACAGTGCCTTCGTAGGCCTGGACGCGCGACTTGTTACCCTCTTGAATACGGTAGTAGACGCGCACAATATCCCCGGGCGTAAGCTCGGGCATGTCGGTGCGGATCTGGCTCTCGGTGATCTTGCGAAGCACATCCATGGGGTTTCTCCTAAGCGGCGCGTGGCGCCGGCTCGCGGCATAGGGCGGACCCCGCCCGATGCCGGTCGATCAAGATATTGAACCAGAACCAAGCCAGACCTGCAAGCCGGGCTGTCGATCGCCTCAGGCGCCGAACTTGCGCAAGCGCCCCGCCTGCGCCAGAACCTCGGCCATGATGTCCATGCCGCGGCTGCGGCCCAGCGCGCCGGCGAGTGCGGCCGTCTCGGTGAATCGCTGCGCCGGGCAGGCGCGCATATGCGGCCCGTGGACAAGCAGCGGCACCGGGTGCCAACTGTGGCTGCGCATCGTCGCCGGCGTGCTGTGATCGCCGGTGATCGCAATCACGTCGGGGCCGAGGGCCCGCAGGCGGGGAAGGGCGGCATCGAACGCTTCGATGATCGACGCCTTGCCTGCCTGATTGCCATCCTCACCGTAGGAGTCCGTCTTCTTGACGTGCAAAAATACGAAATCATACGTGGGCCAAGCTGTCTCGACCGCCGCGATCTTCTCGTCCAGCGCCTCACCTTCGCCCTGTACGGCCACGGCATCCATGCCGAGCAGGCAGCCGACGCCGCGGTACATGGGGTAGTTGGCGATGGCGACGCCGCGGATGCCGTAGAGATCGGGGAATCCGGGAATAGCCGGTCGCTTGCCGATGCCGCGCAACGTAACGCCGTTGGCCCTCGGCTCGTCGGCCAGCACCGCGGCGGCACGCGCCGCGAATTGATCGAGCAGCGTTGCTGTCCGGCGGCTGCGTTCGTCGCGGGGCTGTGCGGGCAGTGGGCGCAAGCCGGTCTTCTGCGGATCGGTATCGTCCACGGCGCCGCCGAGGTCGCCGCCGTGCAGTACGAGCGAAAAGCGGTATTCTTTGATCAAGCGAAGCTTGATGCGGATGCCGTCAATCTCACGAATCTCGGCGGCCATTTTTTCGACGATGCGGCCGCCCTCGTCGGAGCCGATGCGACCGGCGCGGCGGTCTGCGATGGTTCCGTCGCCCGCCAGCGTGACGAAGTTCCCGCGCACAGCGACCGTATCCGGGCCAACCTCGAGGCCGACGCCGAGGGCCTCCAAAACGCCGCGCTCGCATAGATGCTCGAACACGTCGTAGCCGAACAAGCTGAGGTGTCCAAGGCCGGACCCCGGCGTGATGCCCCGGTCGATGGGATCGATCAGGCCGAGATTGGCCTCCTGGGCGAGCCGGTCGAGGTTGGGCGTGACGGCGCGTTCTAGGGCGGTGCGGCCATCGATCGGCAGATCGCCGACGCCGTCAAGCACGACGAAAAGCATCTTTCCGCCTGGTTGCGCAAGTGATCGCAGAAGGTCGAGGCGTCCGAGCGTCATGACGGGTCCTTTTTGTACGGCGGGCAATGGGGCGGAAGGGAGTACGGTGCGTTTCGCGCATCCGCGTTCGTCTTCAGTTTACGGCGATCGGCGTTTCGTTTGCAACGCTCTGATCAGCGGCGTGCCTTGAAATAACGGGCCGGGGCGGATAGGCTGAAGGCGTTCGGCAAGGAGTCGGCCAGCATGGGTTTGCGGCATACGAAAAAACGGATCCTGCGAGTGTTGCCGGCGTTGATGGTGGCCTTGGCCCTGTTCGGCTGTGAGCGAACACCGCCCGGCCCACCGCCCCCGCCCCCGCAGAATCAAGTGCGCGTACTTGAGATTACGGGCGAGGTGACCTTGGATGGCGCCCCGCTTGAGATTGACTACAAGGGCCAAGGTGGCGGCGTGGTGCGCGCGCCTGCCGGTGCGCAGGTCGCACTTAAGGTAGGTCCCGACACCGTGTGGCGTATTATCGGGCCGGCCGAAGTTCGTCTCGACGCGACCCCAACCCGCCGCCATGCCGAGTTGGTAGCCGGGCGTTTGGGCGCCGCGTTTCGGCCCGGAGTCACCGATGTGACCATGCGGATCGGCGCAGGCATCCGCGGCACGGTGCTGTACGCCGAGCAGACGACGGCCGTGCCCGACTACGCCTGTGTCTGTGAGGGCAAGGTCGAACTCCGCCACGATCACGGCGGATTTGCTCGCGTCAATTCCCAGGGGCATGATCAGCCACTTCGGGTGATGCCGCAGGGCTTCCTGCCGCAGCCGGTTCGCGGCCATGGGGATGCCGAAGTGCGGCTATTGAAGGCGCTGCTTGCGCGCTGACCACGGCCGGCGCCGGCGTACGACAGCAGCGGTGGCGCTCGTGCCGCTGGTGCTGTCCTGCAGCGAAGCCGTCGATCCGGAACCCTCTACTACATTTCCCGTGCCGACCGGGACGTGGCATCAGGTTGTGCCGGGACCGGGACTGCCGAGCGCGGTGACGACTTACGCGAGCAACAACAACCTCGACGTGATTTTGCACGACGGCGGCCTCTTTTTGGCTTTCCGCACGGCACCGACGCATTTCGCCTCTGCCGACACGTTGATCCACGTTGTACGGGCCGACAACCCCGAACGGCATGAATCCTGGGTTCACGAGGCGACGTTTGCGCTGGGTCGCGACGCACGCGAGCCCCGATTTTTTGAAGCCGGAGGTCGGCTTCACCTGTATGTTGCTACCCTTGGTAGTGATCTGGTGGCCTTTGAGCCGGGGCAGACGCTCGGTTGGGTCCGTGGTGCAAGTGGGGCGTGGGTCGGGCCGCGCACGGTGTTTGACGATGGCCGCATTCTCTGGCGCGCGCGCACGATCGACGGGCGCCTCTATGCGACGGCCTATCTCGGTGGCGACAAGATGTACGCACAAATCACCGAGGGCCGCATCGACGATGCCGAGATGGAGGTGCTGCTGCTGACTTCCGATGACGGTGAGGTTTGGCGCGGTGTGGATCCGGCCCGGCCCGTCGTTCTACGCGGCGGCGCTTCAGAAACGGATTTTGCGTTCGATCAGCACGGCGACCTCTACGCTGTGTCGCGCAACGAAACCGGCGATGAGAGCGGCTTCGGTAGCCGTCTTTGCAGCGCACCAGCGTCCGACCTGGCAACTTGGACCTGTCTCGCGAAGAGCGACCCGCACAAATACGACAGCCCCCTTGTGTTTCGTCAGGGGCGGCACATCTACCTGATCGCCCGCTTCAATCCGGCTGGGGCCTATGACCTCGAGCCGGGGGCGCCGGTTACGCTGGAGCGTTGGTGGCGCAATGAGTGGAACTACTCCTCGACGCCGAAGCGGACCGCACTGTACGGCTATGATACGGCCGCGATGCGGATTGTCCCGCTGGCGGTCTTTCCGACGAACGGCGACACCGCGTTCGCCTCGGCCGTGCGGCTCGACGACCGGCGTCTTCTGGTATTCAACTACAGCTCCGATCCATACGGTCCTGACATGAGTTGGATCGAGGGGCAGTTTGCCGGTAGCGGCATCTGGTCCGCGGTACTCACGTTTCCGGAGGCATCATGAAGTTCCGGATTATCCTAGCCGTAGCGCTCCAGTCGGCGGGCGCACTTGTCGGTTGCGCCGACGAAGATGCGGTGCGACCGGCACGGACGGCCGCGACCGTCTTGAGCGGGCAGGTGGTCGGCCCGGCGGACGCTGGTTTTCCGGCCGGGACCGACATGATTGGGCCAATACCGGCTGCGGCTGCGGCCGTGCCGGTCACAGGAACCTTGGTGCGCGTGTCGGCCGATGGCCGCGCGGTTGCCGAGGATTTCACGCTGTCCGGCGGCCGGTTCCGCCTGACGGCTGAGGCGGTGGGCGATGTCCTTGCGTATGCACGCATTGCTGCCATGGACGGGCAGCCGTGGGCTGGCCTGACAGCGGCCAAACTCGCTAGCGGCAAGGAGACCGCACTTGCGGCGCCGCTTTCACTGACGGCGGCGGCAGTTGCTTGGGGCGAACTCGCTGAAGCGGCGGATCTAATTGCAGCACCGGACCTTGGCCGTGCCATTCGACCACTCGCTGACGGAACTTGGTTGCTTGGGGAATTGCCCAGCGGTTCGTTGCGCCTCTGGGCGTTGCGTGACGGCTATGAACCGGTCGAGCTGAGCGTCGAAATGACGGCGGGACGTGCAATGGCCGTGACCTTTCCGGCGATTGCCACCACGAGTGATGACGCGACGGTCGAACTCGGCGGCCAGGTCGTGGACGATTTGTCGGGGATCGCGGTCGCCGGGGCACTTGTCGAGGCCGGCAATCGTATGGCTGTCAGTGCTGCCGACGGCCGCTACCGTCTGCAGGTGCCCGCCGGCAATCTCGTCGTACGAGTGTCCGCCGATGGCTTTTTGCCGGCGGCGCGTGCCGTCGAGGCAGCCGTGGGGCAGAGCCGTGTCGTTGACATTGGGCTGCCACGTTCACGTCACTTTGGCCAGACCGGGTTGATTGGTGTCGTAACTGCGGGCGATTCGGGGCAGCCCGTCACCGGCGCCGAGGTGGCAATCGTCGGCACGGATACGCGCACGACTGTTGGAGCGGACGGTAAGTTTTCACTCGGCACCGCCGCCGGCTGCGTGGCGCTTAGGGCCATTGCCGAGGGCTTCGGGTCCGCGGCCCGTGTCGTATGCGGGGCCCCAGGCCGCAGCACGGTCGTTGGCCAGCTCGCACTGCCGGACGAGGGCCTGCGGTGCGTGGCCGACCGTGAGCGTTGCGGTGATGGTCGGGATAACAATTGCGACGGCTTGATTGACGAAGGCTGCGACCGGACGCCGCCCGAAGCCGTTGCTTTGTCGAAGGTCGTACTGACAATGGCGGCGCCCGGCCAATCCGACACGCTGCTCGGCCTGCCGGGCGCCGCTGAGCCGGGAGCGCGGATGGTCATCACGGCGTATGACACGCTCGTACAAGAAATCGCGCGGCCGATCGTGGCGGCTGACGGCAGCTTCGACGTCATTGACTTGGGCGACAACGCGGTTGAGAACTTGCAACTCGTCGTTGTCGATGCGGCCGGGAACGCCAGTCCGCCGGTGCTGCTCGTCAATGACGTGACGCGGCCGCGGTCGTTTGTCTTGACGGGCCCGGCGGCGATTGCCCGTAGCGCGGACGCTTCCTTTACGTTTGAGTCCGACGAACCGGTGACCACAACCGTCTGCCGGCTGGGTGCTGGGGCATGGCGCGTGTGCAGTTCTCCGTGGCTGCTCACAGGCCTTGGGTATGGGCCGCATACGTTCGCAGTACGCGCAACCGATGTTGCCGGCAACGCGGGTCGAGAAGACTGGGGGGATGCCGACACGTGGTCTTGGACCGTGGAGCCGGCATTCTCGACCGTGAGCTCCGGACAAGCCGCGGCCGCGCCGCCGGTTTTGGTGCCTGATGGGCGCGGCGGCGCCGACCTGGTTATCGTGCGGGCCGACGGCCAAGTCGAGCGTCGCCGGGGAGCCGACCTGGGGGCGACAATGCTTTGGCGGGTGAACCCCGCCGCAAATGCGGGTTCTGAAGATCCACCACTCGTGGTGGATCTCGATGGAGACGGCGAACTCGATCTTCTCGTGGCCTCCGGGACACGCCGCGCCTACGTCGGCCTGCGTGGTACGGACGGAGCCGAGTCCGTCGGCGGCCCATGGCCGGTGACGGCCGTGAACAGGTGGGTCACCGCGGCGGCAGAGCGCCCGCGCGCATCCCTCGTGTCGGCGTATTTTGCGCCCGACGGTGTAACCTCATGGGTCGGTTTGGCCTGGCTGGGCACTGCAGATCCGCGCCTGCTGCATCGTTATCGGGCCGACTCCACAACTCCGACCGCCACGGCCTTGATGCTGCAGACGTCCTCGTCGGCGCTGAACGGCAATCCGGCGGCCCATGACGTGGATGGAGATGGGCTGGCGGACGTGTTGATCGTCGACTCCGACCTGGTACGCGCATTTCGCGGCGCCGATTTGGCGCCGCTGTGGACCACGGGGCCTGTCGGCAGTAGCAGCGCGCAGCGGGTCGATCCGGTGGTGGCGCATCTTGCCGGTGCCACAACTGCCGCGGTATTGGTACGGCATGGCGATCGGCGGCTTGTCGCACTGGCGGCCGATGATGGCCGGGTTTTGTGGGACGAAGCGTTGGGCGTGGACGATGTGCTGTCGCAGGGCTTCATCGTCGGCGATCTGGACGGTGACGCCGTGCCGCAGGTCATCGCGGCCTTGGGATCCAGGGTCGAGGTCCGTGACCTTTTACCAAGTGGTCTCGGGGTGGCGTCGACCATCTTGTTTGCGGACCACGGGATCGGCAGCCTCGCGCGTACGCCGCTGCTTGCGGATGTCGATGGCGATGGCCGCGCTGAGATCTTGTTGCTCGAGTTTCGTACCCCCGGGCGGCTGTGGGCCTTCGCAGCCGATGGTCAGTTGGTTTGGCGGACAACGTTGCCGACCGCGGTGTTTCATGCCCCGGTTGCCGCCGACCTTGATGGCGATGGTCGGGTCGAAGTTGTCGTGCCGTTGACCGATGGCCGCATCGCCGTTGTCACGACGTTCGGTGATGCGGCGGCCGCCAGCGCTCTCCCTTGGCCGGAGCCGCAGCAATCCGCGCTGGCTCGCAGCGGCGCCGTCGACCCGGGTGAGCCAGATGATGCCGTTACTGCGGCGACGTGGCTGGGTTTGGTTGACTCAGCGTTGCGCGCGCGTCGTTTGGCCGATCAGGGCGGCGGGTTCGACTACATGGCGCTGAAGTCGGCCGACGCCGGTACGATGACCGTGCGGCTGTACGACGTGCCCGCAGCCGCCTCGCTCAACCTGCACGTTTGGGACATCACCGGGGCCGTACCGGCGCCGCTGGGCAGCTCACTCGGGGGTGGCAGCGGTGACAAGCATGTCGATTTTGCGGTTGCCGCAGGTGACCGGATCCGCATCGGCGTCGAGATCTTGGCCGGCGGCGGTGCGGCCGCCTACGCGATCGAGGTCACGCGGGCGCCTTAGGCGCTAAAGGTATGCCGGGTCCCGATAGACCCCGAAGACATCGCGGAAGACATCGCAGATCTCACCCAGCGTGGCGTAGTGCTCGACTGCATCGAGTACGGCAGGGAATGTGTTGCGGTCTTCGACACAGGCCAAACGCACGGCCTCTAGCGCTTGCGTCACGGCAGCGCCGTCACGGTCGGCCCGGATTTTGCGTAGACGCTCGATCTGGCGTCGTTCGACGGCCGGGTCGATCTTGAGCAGGTCGATCCGTGTGGTTTCACCGGCTACGGCGTAGCGGTTGACGCCGACGATTGTCTGCTCGCCCCGTTCGACTTCCTGTTGAAAACGGAACGCGCTCTCGGAGATCTGCTTTTGCGGAAAGCCTTCTTCGACAGCGGCGATCATGCCGCCAATCGCGTCGATGCGGTCGATCAAGCCGCGCCCCGCGGCTTCGATGCGGTCGGTCAGGTTTTCGATAAACCAGCTTCCGGCAAACGGGTCCACCGTGGCGTCGATTCCCGACTCGTAGCCGAGAATCTGTTGGGTACGCAGCGCAATAGTGGCGGCCTCTTCGGTGGGCAGTGCGTAGGTTTCGTCGAGTGAGTTGGTGTGCAGCGATTGTGTGCCGCCAAGCACCGCCGCTAGCGCCTGTAGCGCAACGCGGACGACGTTGTTCATTGGCTGCTGGGCCGTCAGACTGACGCCGGCCGTCTGGGCGTGCGTGCGTAACATCAGCGAGCGCGGATCGCGGGCACCGAAGCGGTTCTGCATTTCGTGCGCCCAAATACGCCGGGCGGCACGGAATTTGGCGATCTCCTCAAAAAGATCGTTGTGGACGTCCCAGAAGAAGGACAGGCGCGGGGCGAAGTCGTCGACGGGCAGGCCGCGGTCGACAAGGTGCTGCACATAGGCGAGCCCGTCGCTGAGCGTAAAGGCCATCTCTTCGGCCGCCGTCGCGCCAGCCTCGCGGATGTGGTAGCCCGAGATGCTGACACCGTGGAATTTGGGTGCGTGGGCCGTGCACCATTCAACAATGTCCATCGACAGCTTGACGCTGGGGCGGGGTGGGACCATCCACTCTTTCTGGGCGATGAACTCTTTGAGCATGTCGTTTTGAATGGTGCCGGAGATTGCAGCCGGGGCGACGCCCTGCTTCTTGGCCACGGCAACATACATGGCCATGGCGATGATCGCCGGGGCATTGATCGTCATCGACGTGGAGACCTTGTCAAGCGGAATGCCGCCGAAAAGAATCTCCATATCGGCCAAGCTGGAAACGGCAACACCCTCGCGGCCGACCTCGCCGCGCGACATCTCGTGGTCGGCATCGTAGCCCATCAGTGCCGGCATGTCGAAGGCGGTGGAAAGCCCCGTCATGCCCTGTGCAAGCAGATATTTGAAGCGCGCGTTGGTGTCCTCGGGGCCGCCGAAGCCGGCAAATTGCCGCATGGTCCAAAGGCGGCCACGGTACATGTTCGGCTGCGGGCCGCGCGTAAACGGAAACTCGCCGGGCAGGCCGAGCTGGCGTGCGTCGTCGTGCCCATCTCGATCGAGCGGTGTGGCCAAGCGCTCAACGGGCAACCCACCCATGGTGACGAATGCGCTGCGCCGCTCGGGCGACTTGCGAAGGACGGGACCGAGGGTCTCCGATTCCCACGCGGCAAGGGCGCGACGGATGTCTTCGGCTGTTCGACGCATGGGGATAGTGTAGCAGGGAAGGCCTTGCCGGTGCCGTTCAGCCACCGCCGCCGATGAAGGTTCCGAGCGTGCCGCGCATGTCGCGTACGAAGGCTTCGCGTTCGGTACGGAAACCAGCCAACGGCAACAGTGTGGCCAGCGAACTGCGCAGCGGTTCCTCGAAGCGCAGCTTAAGTGAGGCGTCGACGAGGCTGCGTGCCACGGGCCGGCGCAATTCAACCTTGCCGCGCAGACTGCCGCTCAAATCACTGCCGTCGACGGCGACGCGTTCGATTTCGATGACCCCGGCAGCCGCCTGTAGCCGTGCCGTCACGTCACCGAGCCGGATCGAGGGCTGCGGCAACAGCCCTTCGGGTAGGGTGAGCAGGCCGTCCACCACGGCGAGATCGACAGTGCCGGTCATTTCAAAGGGCTGGCCGCCCGGCAAGATAAGGTCGACTTGACCGCTGAGGCGCCCGGCCAATGTGAGCCCCCACGGCAGACCCTTGCCCAAACCGGCCTCGGCGATATCGAAGTTTTCGAACAGCAACGATACGTCCCGATCGGCCCCCATACCGAGCGTGCCGCGCACGCTACCGTCGCCGCGCTCGGCGCGCAGTGAGACGCCGGGATTGAACCATAGCATTGCCAAACGTGGGCGGACAACAACCGTATCGAAATGCACCCGCAGCGGGGCGGTAACCTCAACATCCGACAGGCGGATGCCGGTCAGCCCCATCGATGTATCACCAACCTCAAGTCGAAGATGATCGCTCTGGGCGGTGCGCAGTGCGCGTTGGATCAGCGGTTGCGCTGGCAGTGCCAGCCACAAACCGACCAGCAGGCCCACCAAAAGCGGCAGCAGCACCGGCAATGCCGTACGCAGGTCGGCCAGCCGAAAGCCACGGAGCCGTCGACCCAGGCTGCTTGCAAGGTCGCGCAGGCGATCGATCATGGGGCCACCTCAAGGGCGATTTTGAGGCGGTTCGGTTCGCGGGCGTCTTTTTGGACATCGACCCGACGAACACTCAGTGCGGGCTTTTCGACCTCAATTTGGTAAAGGAAGCGCAAGAAGTCTTCGTAGACGATACCGCCAATCTGGATCTCGACGGCACCGGCTGCTTCCTTGCCGCGCGAGGCGACCGGCCGCATGGACTGCACCAAGCCCTGGATATCCGCCTTGCGGGCGGCCGCGTCGACGCGCGACAGCAGCGTGTTCCCTGTTCCTGCCGCGACGTCATCCGAGCCAGCCTTGTGCAAGTTGCGTGCGAGGATCACCGCCTCGTACTCACGAACGGCCTCCCACTGCTCGCGGGCCGAGTCAAGCTCGCGCTCGGCGGCCAGTCGGCTGGCCGCCAGCGGCGTGACGACAAGCAAGAGCGGCAGTGCAATGGCCAGCAACACGAGGACCAGTCGGGCCTGCCGCTGGTGCTCGGCGTCGAGTGCCTCGTAGCGATCGGTCAAATCGTCGATCAGCGCCCGCAGGCGATCGCGCAGCTCGTTCATGGCTGCTCTCCTGCGTCCTGCCACTGCAATTGAAAGCGAATCGCCATACGGTCGACGGTTTGTTCGGCGCGTTGCACACGTACGTCGCGGGCCCAAGCGACGCTTGCAATGGCCGTTTTGAGTGCGTCAACCGCGGCAAAATCGGGTGCGTCGCCGCGCAGGGTCCAGTCGCGCCCGTTCATGCGGAGTTCGGACATGGCGAGGGCGGGGCTCGTCACGGCATTGCTCAGATCGCCCAAATGGTCGATGAAGCGCGCGGAGCCCTTGTCGGTGGCGTCGGCATCGCCCGCCCGCTGAACAATTGCACGCATCTGCCGTACCGGGTCGATCATGCGGCTGCCCGGAAAAGTGCGCTCGTAAATGGCGCTGGTTTCATTGCGCAAGGCTCGCGCCTCGGCGATGACGGTGCGCCGTCCGAGGTCCGCAACCACCAAAAGCATGATTGCCACGATGGCCGCCGGCAGAAGCAGCGGTCGAATGGATGGGCTTTGCAGTACACTCGACGAGAGCAGCCGCCGCCGCGGCGCCAGATTCCAGACCGGTGTGCGGCGATTGCGCGCGGCGAGCGCGGCGCGGCGTGCTGCTTCGGCGCCTGCTTCGTCAAGCGTTGCCGGATCCGCTGCGGCGATTTGCCATCGTACCGGTGGCACCATGGCCTCGAAAAAAGCCGGCAGGCGAGGGTCTTGAGCTTGCGGCCCATCAATGATCCAGGTCTCCTCGGGCTCGTCGACCATGGCGGCTAGCCGTGAACGCAGCGTTACCGCGCCCGCCGCCTGATCGAGTGCAAGGCTACCTGGCGTAATCGTACCGGCCATCAAGGCGCCGCCGGCCGCACGTACGACCGTCGCCCGCTCTTCCTCGATCCAGAGCCGCACCGTGCCGTCACTGGGTGGGTCGAGCAGGGTCTCCGGCGTCAGAAAGCGCGGCGATACGTTGTCCGGCAGCGCCGCGAGGATGTGTCGGATGTCCGCCTGGCGGGCCATGGTAACCCAAGCCTCGCCGCCGTCTTCGCTGCGGCGGATCCGCACAAGGCGGCGCCAGTCTTCGAGGTCGCCGGGGACCTGCTCGTCAAGCGCCTGGGGCACGGCTTGCTGGATTTTACGCGCTTGCGCAAACGGGAAGCGCAGGCGCCGCCCGAGCAGCGGCACGGCAACGACAACGCCGATGCGTGATCCCGCCCGCTCGAACCAGTCGTCAAGCGCCGCCAATTCTCCGAGGGGTACGCGGCGGATTTCGCAATCGTCTCCCGTCAAGAGGGCAGCCGTGACGTCTCGTCCGGTGATGCGCAGTCCGAGTGCCTCCACGATCAGGCCTCCGCCACGGCGTGGCGACCCATGTCGCGGTAGCGCGTTCGCCGTGTCGCAAGTCGCAGCGCGGGATCGAGGGCCAGCAAATCCATCAACGCGGCATCGACGTGCTCACGCAGCAGGCAAATGGCTTCAGTCCGGTGCCGATGTGCGCCACCGAACGGCTCTGGCACGACGCCGTCGATGAGGTCCATGCCGATCAAGTCTTCGGGCAGCAGACGCAGTGCTTCGGCCGCTGCCGCTGTGCGGGCACCGTCGCGCCAGAGGATGGACGCGCATGCCTCGGGGCTGATCACGCTGAAATAGGCATACTGCATCATCAAAATCCGGTCTCCCATGGCCAGTGCCAATGCGCCGCCGCTGCCGCCTTCACCGAGAACCACGCTCAACGTGGCCGTGCGCACAGTGGCCTGTTTCGCCAGCGTGCGACTGATGGCTTCGGCAATACCGAAGCGCTCGCTTTCCAGCCCCGGCCAAGCGCCTGGGGTGTCGACCAGCGACACCACAGGATAGCCCCAGCGCTCCGCAAGGTCCAACGCACGCTGGGCCTTCCGGAACCCGGCTGGCGACGG
>CAZUAB010000023.1:0-23213 GCA_964617795.1 uncultured bacterium | reverse complement strand
CCCTATGATGCGGCAGATCTCGACCCGCCACCCGATCTGGTCGTGGTCGGCAATGCCGTCGGCCGCGACAACGTCGAATCGGTCGCCGCAGTCGAGGGCGGCCTGGCGGTTACACACATGCCTGCGCTGATGGACCGCATCCTCGGGCCAGTGCGCCGGCGTCTGGTGGTGGCCGGCACCCATGGCAAATCCACAACCGCGGCATTGACGGCCTGGCTCCTTTCCGAGACGGGCCGCGATCCGGGCTGGCTGATTGGCGCCGTTCCGAATTTCGGCGACGCCGGGCGCTGGGGCGGTGAGGGTTCGCCGTTCGTCTTTGAGGGCGACGAGTATAACTCAGCCTGGTTCGACCGCGGCGCAAAGTTCTTTCACTACCGGCCCCACGCACTGGCCATTACGAACGTTGAATTCGACCACATCGACCTCTATTCCGACCTCGATGCAATTGAGGCGGCATTCCGGCGGTTGATCGGCGAGATGCCGGCCGGTGGCACGCTGGTACTTGCGCCCGAGGCCGAGCGGTTTGCTGCCGCGGCGCCGACGCACCTCACGGTGCGCGGCCTTGCCGCGCTGGGGTTCGCGTTGGTCAGTTCCGATGCCGCCGGTGCGCGTTTTTTGCTGCGCGAAAGGGAATGGTTGGTGCCGCTGCCCGGCCGCCACGGCGCGGTCGATGCGGCGTTGGCAATTGAGCTGGCGCGTGCTGCCGGCGTCGAGGATGACGACGCGCTGGCGGCAGCCCTTGCGGCGTATCCGGGGCTGCGCTTGCGTCAGGAACGGTTGCTTGTCGGGCCACCACTGACCATTGTCCGTGATTTTGGCCACCATCCGACCGAGGTGCGCGTCACGCTTGAGGGGCTGCGGTCGTCATACCCGGGCCACGAGGTGTGGCTGGCCTTCGAGCCGCGCTCCTATACCAGTCGTACCGCCCGCTTCCAGGCGGCCTATGCCGAAGCGCTGCACGCCGACCGCGTGTTTCTGGCACCCGTGTTTCGCCCCGAAGCGCTGCAGGAGCCCGCGCTCGACATGCCCCATCTTGCGCGCACACTCGGCCCGCATGCCTTGGCGGCGCCCGACCTCGAGGCGCTGGGGGCTGGCCTAAGATCTGCGTTGGCCGCACGTTCGGCGGGGGCGTCGCCACTTCTGCTGATCTTCTTTTCCAACGGAACGTTCGGGGGTCTGCCCGACGCCCTTGCCAAGGAGGCCCACGCATGAAGACGCAACCAGCCAGCATCGCCGTCGTGGGCGCCGGGGCTTTTGGTACCTGCCTTGCGGCCGTTGTTGGGCTCAAGGGGGAACGCGTATTGCTGTGGGGCCGCAACCCCGACACGATGGCCGCCCTCGCGGCAACACGAAGTCATCCCTCACGCGAAGGCATCACGATTCCCGACGCCGTTGAGCCGACAGCCGAGCTGGCGGCAGCGCTGGCCTGTCCATTGCTGATCGGTGCGGTGCCCGCGCAACAGACACGGTCCTTTTGGGGCCCGCTGCGAGATCGCTTGCATCCCGACGTGGGGCTGCTACTTGCCTCCAAGGGGATTGAGCAGGGGACGGGCCTTCGCCTCGACGAGGTTTATGCTGAGCTTTACGGCGCCGATTGGGTGCGCAGCCGACTGGCGGCGCTGAGCGGCCCGACATTTGCCCGGGAATTGGCCCGCGGCGTGCCGTCAGCGGCGGTCGTGGCCGCATCCGACGAGCGCTTGGCGTTGACGTTTCAGACGGCGCTGGCGGCGCCTTTCTTCCGTCTTTACGCGGCGGGAGACTTGATTGGCGTCGAAGTGGCTGGCGCCGTCAAAAACGTGATCGCGATTGCCGCCGGTCTATCGGACGGGCTGGGTCTTGGCCTCAATACGCGGGCCGCCATCGTCACGCGCGGGCTGGCCGAGATGACCCGCTTCGGTGTGGCGCAAGGGGCCGATCCGGCCACGTTCAGCGGTTTGGCCGGCGTTGGCGACCTTCTGCTGACCGCCACGGGCGACCTTAGCCGAAACCGCACAGTGGGCAAACGGCTGGGCGCCGGAGAGTCTGTGGAGGATGTGTTGGGCGGCATGCAGGAAGTCGCCGAAGGCGTGACGACCACACGCAGCACGCTCGAACGTGCCGCCGCGCTTGGCGTAGAGATGCCGATTACCGAACAGGTGGGCGAAATCTTGTTCCATGGCAAAGACCCTTCGCGGGCGGTTTTCGACCTCATGACCCGCACACTAAAACGCGAATCCGCCAAACCTTGACAAGGTTCCGTTTTTTTGTAAGCATGGACATGCGGGCCGGGCTTGATCGGTCCCGCCGGCGTCCTGTATGCTGAACCCCATCCGGAGAGAGAGGATCCCATGGCTCGCAGTCTGAATCGTATCCAGATCATCGGCAACCTTGGCGCGGAGCCCGAGGTGCGCAGCACGCCGGGCGGTACTCGCGTGGCCAATCTGCGCGTGGCCACCAACGAGCAGTGGACCGACAAAAGCGGTCAACGGCAGGAGCACACCGAATGGCACCGCGTGGTCATGTACGGCGCCTTGGCCGATATTGCCGAGAAATACATGCGAAAAGGCGGGCGCGTTTTTGTCGAGGGCTCTCTACGCACCGACAAATGGACTGACCGCGATGGCAACGATCGTTACACGACCGAAGTCCGCGCCCAGAACATCATCCTGCTCGACGGCCCCGGCGGGGGCGAGGGTGGCGACGTCGGCGGCCGCGGGCGCAGCGGCGGTGCGCCAAGCGGCGGCGATGGCGGCGGCAGTGACGGCGGTCGTCAGGACGAACTGAGCGACGAAGACATCCCGTTCTAACGGGTCGTCCTGCCTACGGCAAAGCCCCCGCTGCGATTGACTTCGCGCGGGGGCTTTGCTATGCTCAGCGATCATGACGTTCGTGCGTACCCATTTTTTCCGGCTTGGCGTGCTGGTGGCGGTTCTTGCACTGCCGCCGCAGGCCTGGGCGGCCTCTGCCGAGACGCAGCTTGCCGCTGGTGAGCGGGCGCTGATTCGCGGCGACTTTCGGTCGGCGGACGGCGCCTTTTCCGTCGGCCTTCGTGACTACCCCGACGACCTGCGTTTCGCCTTCTACGGCGGCATTTCCGCGTGGCTGGCCGGAAATCTGGATACGGCCCGATCACGCCTCAATGCGGCGCGTACTTTGTGGCCCGAGGCCGAGTACTACTTAGGGGTGATCGCTTTAGAATCCGGTGATCCGGGTGCTGCACGCGATCATTTTCGTACATATCTCACGCAGCGCCAGCGTGACCCACAGGCCGAGCTCCTGCTCGGCGTGGCCTTGACGCAGCTCGAAGATCCATCGGCATCGCAGCACCTGAACAACGCGGCACGACTGGATGTGGCGCTGCGCACGCCGGCCCTGTTCTTCCGTGGGCTGTCACAGGCTGATGCCGGTTTGACCGAGGCTGCCGATAAGGCGCTGCGGGCCGTTGTGCGCCTCAACGAAAATCAGCGCTTCGTCGGGCTGTCCGAACAGGCGCTCGATCTGCTGCAGGATCGCGGCGAATTTGCCCGGCGGGGCGTCGGTGAGGTTTGGCTGGATGCGGTTTGGGACGACAATCCGTTGCGTGAAGTCGGCGCCGTCGAGGCCGGGCTGCGTACCGCCTTGCAGGCGCGTTATGCCCACGATGTGCTACGTGAGCCCCGGTTGACGGTTGGCGGCTGGCTGCAACATGATTTGCCGGTCACGCAAATGTCCGACAGTGCCAGTACATTCGGTGGCTTTCTCGATTTTGGCGCCTACAAGGCGACGCCCTCGGTGGCGCTGGATTACGGCAGCGAATTTGATCTCGGGCTGGCGCTCGGCGATACGTTGCTCGGCGGCTATGGCGTACGGCATTTCGATGTCAACCTGCGCCCCCGCCTGTACCTGTTTGGCGACGACCGCCGGTCACTGAAGGTATTCGTCGGTGTGGGTTGGCGTCAAGACCTCGACCAGGGGTTTTCGAGCGGCCCGCGGCAGGAGGCTGGAATTCGCGGGAGCTGGACGGCTTGGTCGCGGCGTCGCTACCTGAGCCTCGCCGGCGCCTGGGTCAATGAAATGACCGATGCCGCCGCCTACCACCGCAGCGGATTCCGTTTTTCGGCCGACGGCCAGATCTCGCCGCTCCCTTGGCTGTACATCGAAGGCGTTGCCGGCTACGCAAAATACTTCCATCGCAGCGGCGGATCCTACGACGAGGATGTGTCGACGGCACACCTCGGTATCGGCTGGACCAACGACAAGGGTTGGCTGGTGCTCGCAACGGCCGATCATGAGTACCACACTGCGACGCGCCCCGATGCCGATTGGCAGGCGCGCGCGTACGGCCTGCGAATCGGGAGGTTGTTCTGATGCAGCGGCTCGCGGCGATCACTCTGGCACTTGGGCTACTGCCGGCCCCGGCTGCGGCGGCCGACGGTTTTGTGCTGTGGGCGGCTGGCGACGTACGACTCGTTCGCAACCTGCAGGACATCGGAACACCGGCGGCCGCACCGCTCGTGGCTGACGATACGCTGCGGGTGCCGATCGGCGCGCGGATGCGCGCCATCGTCGGTAAGGCATCGGTCGTGCAGGCTTGGGACGACACCGAATGGCGTCTCGTGGCTGGCGAACGGGGGCGTATGGGTGTCGAACACGTCCGAGGTTCGATCCGCATCGCCGCCGATGGCCCGGGCGTCATTGTGCGAGCACCGACGGCGCGGATCCTACTGGCAGCCGGCGACGATGTGCTCGTCACCTACTCGGCGTCGGGCGACTACACCGAGGTACTGGCGCTCGCCGGCGCGCCGGTGGTCGGCCATATTTATGAAGATTTTCCCGGCGACGTGACGCTGCAGGCGCGGCAAACGACCGTGGTAACGCTGGATGCGGCGCCGAGTCGACCGGGTACGATTGACCAGGGCACTTTTGCACGTCGGCAGGCCGAATTGAGCTGGACCATGCCGCAGCCGGTCCCCGACGGCGAGGCACGTTTTGCCGAGTTGCTCGAAGAACTGGGCGATGCGACTTGGCGCAAGCTACGTCTGGCCGCGGGCCGCCCCGTACTGCCGGTTTGGTCGCTGCGTGAGCCGATGGCCGGTGAAACGCGTCCAATCGTACCGGGACAGCCGCTGCCGACCCCGGTAAGCGGCCTGCGCGTGACCATCCACTGCCCCAACGATTGCCGTCCGACGGCGGGAGGCGCCGATGCGCCGTAATCTGATGGCCAGCCTGGTCGCGGCGACGTGGCTTGCCGCCTGCGGCGGACCGACAGGCAGTGGGCCTGCGGGTTTGGCGTTGGGCGTTTCGTTGCCCCGCCCATTGGCTGCTGTGCCAGCTACGCTGCAGTTTCAGGCCGAGGTCACGGAACTCACCGAACAGGCCGTCCGGATTGAGTTGTTTCAGGACGGTGCGTTCGTGCTCGGGCGGACAATTGGCCTGGATGGCGAGGACGTTGAAATCGCATCGCTGGTGCCGGGTGAGAACTATAGTTTGGTTGTCCACGCCGGTTTGCGTGGTGCGGGCGATACGTTGGGCGTGATCCAATTCGAGGGGGCGACGGCCGGGCTGACGTTGCTGCCTGAAGAGACGCTGGAGGTCAGCGTGTCGCTCGTCGAGTGTACGCCGCGTGCCGACCTGCCCAATTGCGATCCCGATTTCGGATATTACCGCGAGGCGCCAACGGCGCCGACTGTCTTTGCCGTGACGCCCAAATCGAGCTGCCGTAACCTTGTGGTGGCCGGTCGTAAACCAAGCGGTACGGTGGTGCTGGCCAACGAGACGGTTGTCGCGACGAATGCCGGCGAGACATGGACGTGGAACGTCGCGCAGGAGATTCCCGCGACTCAGAATGAGGCGAAGACGCTGACAAAGCAGATGAAGGCGGCTTGGGCGGACCAACAGCAAATCGTCAGCGAAAGCGTGACCATGCAGTTCGCGTTCAATCCGTCGTCGCTCTGCTTCAATGGCTACAACGCGGCGGTTACGGATACCGGGCTCAGCCGAGATGGCAGTGATTTTGTCGTGGACTGGGCACCGGGCGCGCGCACCGGTGGCGTTGCGGCGATTCTGATGCCCGCCGACACCGTGGCCGGGCTGACACTAACGGCCCTCCCGGCCACCGCAACCACGCTTGGTCGTGTCGAGGCGCCCGCTGCTGCCCGCACCCTGCGGATCGCGGCACCCGGCGTAGCCGATTGGGCGCTCTTGCTCTACGCTGAATCCAGTGGCAACTGGCTGCTTGAAGGCAGTTTCCTGTACCATGACGACTGGATAGCCACGGTGCGGCCGGAGTTGAGACTGCCATGATCGTCCGTTTTCTGTTCGTGATGGTCGTCGTGCCGTTCCTGCGGGCTTGGCCGCGCCTGTTCATCTGGCTCGAGGAACAGGTCCGGCGCGCGCGTGGCGAATAGGCCCCACGCGGGCCTAGACCCCGTGGGCGCGGCGCTGCCTTCGGGGGTTGGCAGCGTGTTCGTTGTCGACCTCGATGCCCTCGGCGCCAATTATGCGACATTGCAGCAGCACGTCAGCACACGTCAGGTGTGGGCTGTCGTCAAGGCCGATGCGTATGGGTTGGGCGCCGTGCCGATCGCGCGTACGCTGCGTGATGCCGGGGCCGCAGGCTTGGCCGTCGCGCGCGTCGAGGAAGCCGCCGAGCTTCGGGCATCGGGTATCGCTGGTCCGATCCTTATTTTGGGGCCACTGCCCGACATCATCCCCGATGACCCCGACCTTGTGCTTAGCGCTGGCAGTATCCTCGAATTGCGGCGGCTCGTTGCACAGCCCGGGTGTTTTTCGGTGCATGTCAAGATCGACGTGGGTATGGGCCGCCGCGGCCTGCCGCCCGAGGTCGATGCCTGGCTGCCTGAGGCTCGCCTGCTCGGTGATCGTTGGACGGGGACATGGGCACATTACAGCCACGCCGACCAAGGCAAAGAGCACCCGGTATCCATTGCACAGCAAGCCACGTTTACGGCGGCTCTCGGGCGCCTGAAGGAATGCGGCGTACGGTTTTCGGTCGTGCATCTGGCAAACTCGGCTGGCGTCGACCGGATGGGCCCCCTTGAGAATGCGGTCCGTGTTGGGCTGTGGCTGTACGGCGTCGATCCGCGCCCTGTGCTGCCCGAGGGCGGTCTGCCTGCACCGCGCCCAGTCGTTGAATGGCTGGCGCCGATCGCCGAGGTACGGACGCTTCCTGCCGGACACGGGGTCAACTATGGCCATGCCTATGTGACGGCTACACACGAGACATTCGGTGTGCTTGGGGTCGGGTATGCCGACGGCCTCCTTGCCGACCATGGCGGCCGCATGCAGGTGTGGTGGCGTGGCGCTCGCCGTCCGGTGCGCGGTCGGGTAACGATGGACCTGACGGCATTCTCTCTCGCCGGTGCCGACGACGGTGCACGCGGGGAGCAGGTGTGGCTGCTAGGCCCGCGTGGCGCTGCGGACGGGTTGGCGGTCCGTGATTTGGCGGCCGCCACGGGGCGTATACCCTGGGAGGTCTTGACGGCCGTGGGTCGGCGCGTGCCGCGTGTATACATGGGTGCAGCAACGCCCGAAGCGGCGGAGGTCGCGCCGTGATCGGCTGGGTAGAACTGGCTGGCCGCCGCACTTGGGGCGCGGTGGAGGAACTCGGCGCCAACGCGCATTTTCTTGGACAGGCCATGCGCTCATTGGTGCGCGAGGGGATTCGTTGGGACCGGACGCGCGATCAGATGGTCACGATCGGTGTGCAGTCGATCTTCGTCATCCTGCTGACCGGCCTGTTCACCGGTCTTGTTTTTGCCCTGCAAACGTCGTATGCCTTTGGGTTGTTTGGTGCCGAGGGTTTGATCGGGCCTTCCGTGGTACTCAGTCTCACCCGCGAGCTTTCACCGGTGCTGACGGCACTGATGCTGACCGGGCGTGCCGGCTCGGCCATGGCCACCGAGTTGGGCACCATGCGGGTGACCGAGCAGATTGATGCCCTAGAGACGATGGCCGTATCCCCGATGCGCTTTCTGGTTGTACCGCGTCTTGTTGCGACGACCGTGATGACGCCGTTGCTCGTCATGTTTTTCAATGCCGTCGGCGTGTTCGGAGGATACGTCGTGGCGGTCCACATCATCGGTGTTTCACGTACGATGTTCTTTGACCGCATTTTGGTCAGCGTCGATCTGCTCGATCTGTGGAGCGGCCTGTTCAAAGGCGCGGTATTCGGCTTTCTGATCGCACTGATCTGTACTTCGCGCGGCTACCGCGCCAAGGGCGGCGCCCGGGGCGTCGGTGAAGCCACAACAGGAGCGGTTGTCGTCTCGAATATCGTGACACTCTTGGCGGACTACATCATCACGGCATTTTTCTTCGGATGACGGACGATATCGCCATTCGCGTCAGCGGCCTGTCCAAAAGCTTCGGCACCCAGAAGGTGCTCGATGGCATCGACATCGATGTACGCCGCGGTGAGATTTTTGCCGTTATGGGCCTTTCGGGCAGCGGCAAGAGCGTGTTGGTCAAGCATTTCGTTGGCCTTCACACCATCGACGAGGGCGATATTTTGATTGAGGGCGTCTCACTCAAAGACATGGATTCACGCGAGCGGTTGGCCTACCTGCAGCGGATCGGCATGGTCTTTCAGCATTCGGCACTGTTCGACTCGCTGACCACAGCGGAGAACGTGGCGTTTCCGCTGCGCGAGCGCGGCGAGAAGGACGAGGCAAAAATCACGACGCGCGTGACCGAGATGCTGGCCGCCGTCGGCCTTGAGGAGGCAGCCGACAAGATGCCCGCCGAGCTTTCGGGCGGCATGCAGAAGCGGGCCGGCCTCGCGCGGGGCCTCGTCGGCTCCCCGGACTTCCTGTTTTTCGATGAGCCGACCACCGGTTTGGACCCGATCACGAGTGTGCTGATTGAAAATCTGATCATGGAAACGCATGCGCGCTTCGGATACACTGGCGTGGTGATTACTCACAGCGTCACCACTGCGCAGCGCATCGCCAGCCGCCTTGCCCTGCTGTGGAAGGGGCGCATTCGCGCGCTCGGCACACCGGACGAGGTCATGGCCAGCTCCGACCCTGTGGTGCGGGGGTTTCTTCGCCAGGACCCGAGTGTCCTGGATGCGGACTGACGGCGCCATGGGTGGTCTTTCTCGCGAGGGGCAGCTTGGCTTGTTCACGCTCATCGGCTTGGCGTTGGTGTTTTGGGCGACCTTTCAGCTCGGAAACCTACGGATTGGGCTGGAGCGGCAGACAACCTGGACTGTCGATGTGTCCGATGCGCACGGGCTGGGCGAAGATTCCAAGATCGAGTTGGCCGGTATCCGCATTGGACAAGTGCGAAAGATTGAGGTCAATCACGAGACCATGCAGGCGCGCATGACGATCGGCCTACGGAAAGACCTGCCGCTTTACAGCGACGCACGGATTTGGGTTCGCACCAGCGGCTTGCTCGGCGACCGTTACCTCGAAGTGGTGCCGGGCAGCCCGGATGCCGGCCGGTTGGAGCCGGGCGCCCATCTCGGCGACGCCAGAACGCCACCGAATCTCGAGCAAATGATGGATGATATCGGCCCGGTTGTCGAAAATATCGAGGCCATCACCGAAGACATCCGCGGGTTGACCGGCGACGCCAATATCCAGACCGATCTGCGCGAAACACTGGCTGCCTTGCGCGGCTTTACGGTTAAGCTCGACCGAGTGATGGGCAGCCGCGAAGCGGATCTGTCCGCGGTGATTGCCGATCTAGCCGTGATCACGCGGAATTTGCGCGAAGATCTGCCGCGGCTCGTTCAGCGGGCCGAGGGAGCGCTTGGTGGCGCCGAGGGCATGATTGACGATATGCGTGAGCCGGTTACATCGGCGGTGGCGCGTATCGACGCGCTCACAGTCAAACTCGATCGAGCGGCCGAGGACCTGGCCGTGATCATCGGCGATGTCCGTGACGGCAAGGGCATTGCCGGCCAGCTCTTGGCCGAGGACAGTGAACTCGGTCGCGAGGTCGCCGAGGTCACCCGCACACTGGGCGAGACCATCGAGCGCGTCAATCGGATGCGTACGATCGTCGATTACCTGGGGCAGTATCAGCTTGCCGGCAAGGGCGACCTCGGGGGCGGCGTCCGGCACCGCGCCGAACTGCGGATCCAGCCGTCCTGGGATCATTACTACAGCTTCGGCATCGTCGATCGCCCCGAGGGACGCACGACACTCGTCGAGCGCGAGATACGCCATCTCAACGCGGCCGGCGCCGTAACGCAGACCGAGCGGACGCAGGAGTTCGAAACCGAGGATGTGTTCCTGTTCAATGCTCAGCTTGCCCGCCGCTTCTGGGACGTGACGTTGCGCGGGGGGATCCTTGAAAACTCAGGGGGCATTGGCCTTGACTGGGCGCTTTTCGATGATCGGCTGTGGCTCCGGACAGAGGCTTTTGAATTCCTGCGCGAGGGCGATCGCCCCTATCTGCGCGGCTGGGCCGAAGTGCGTTTGTGGAAACACTTGACAATCTCGGCCGGTGTCGAGGACGTGGTTGGGCGCCGCATCGGATGGCGACCGGCCTTTGGCGCCGGGTTGACGTTTGACGACGAAGACCTGAAACTGTTGTTCTCGGCGCTACCGTCCGTTTCGTTTTAGGCGGCCAGCGCCTCTCTTACGCCTTTGCCTCGCTCTGCTCCGAAAGGTTTTGGTCATGCGTGTCTTGCCCATCCGTACAGCACTTCTCAGCGTTTACGACAAAAGCGGCATCGTCGAACTGGCGCGCACCCTGGAGCGGGCCGGTGTGGCGCTACTTTCGACAGGCGGCACGGCAGCGGCACTCAGCGAGGCAGGCATCGCGCATCGCTCGGTCGAAGCGGTTGCCGGTCAGGCCGAAATTCTCGGCGGACGCGTCAAGACTCTACACCCGGTGATCCACGCCGGGATTCTGGCGCGTCGCGACGTCCCGGGTGACATGGAGTTGCTGGCCCGCGACGGCATCACACCGATTGATCTGGTCGTTGTCAACCTTTATCCGTTCGAAGACACGATCGCCACCGACCCCGATGATCTGGCAGCGGCGATCGAGAAAATCGATATCGGTGGGCCGACGATGATCCGCTCGTCGGCCAAGAACCACCGTGACGTTACGGTGGTTACGGATCCGGCGGACTACGCCGATTTGACCGCGGAGTTGTCGGCGCACGGCGGTCATGGCGTGTCCGAGGACTTCGCCCGCCTGATGGCGGTGAAGGCCTTTCAGCTCACTGCGAGCTACGATGCGGCAATTTCGGCCCACTTCGCGCCGCGCTACGGCAGCGAGCGCTTTCCGGCGCGCTTTGCGGTCGGCGGCCCGCGTTTGCAGACGCTGCGCTATGGCGAGAACCCACACCAAGCGGCGGCCTTCTATCGGCTCGGCCGGCCGCTTGGGCTCGCGGCGGCGCAGATTGTACAGGGCAAGGAGCTGAGCTACAACAACCTGCTGGATCTTGACGGCGCGCTCCGGGCGGTGGTGGAGTTCACTGACGAGCCGGCGGCCGTCGTCGTCAAGCATACGAATCCCTGCGGCGTGGCAATCGCCGATTCGCTTGTCGAAGCCTACACGACGGCCCGCGCCGTCGACCCGGTGAGTGCCTTCGGCGGCATTCTCGCCTTCAACCGTCCGATCGATGCGGCAACGGCGACCGAGATCGCCTCGACCTTCGTCGAATGCGTGGTCTGCCCTGGCATTGCAGCCGATGCGGCCGAGATTCTCGCCGCCAAGAAGAACATGCGCGTCGTCGTGCTCGATCCGTGGCCGACCGGACCCCAGGCGCTGCCCGAGCTGCGGGTCGTCACCGGTGGCTTGCTTGTCCAGGATCCCGACATCGACGATGTCCCCGAGCGCGACTGGAAGGTCGCGACCAAGCGGGCACCGAGCGATGCCGAGCGGCGCGCCATGCGCTTTGCCTGGAAGGTCGTTAAGCACGTCAAGTCCAACGCCATCGTATTTGCCAGCGAGCGTGCCACGCTCGGCATTGGTGCTGGGCAGATGAGCCGCGTCGATTCAAGTCGCATTGCTGTCTGGAAGGCGCAGTCGCCGCTGGCCGGCTCGGCACTGGCCTCCGATGCCTTCTTCCCCTTTCGCGACGGCATCGACGCCGCCGCCGAAGCGGGCGCCCGTGCCGTCATCCAACCCGGCGGCAGCATGCGCGACGCCGAAGTCATCGCCGCCGCCGATGAGCACGGTATGACCATGGTCTTCACGGGGACCCGGCACTTCAAGCACTGAGGGCTAGCCCCGGTCGCTACGCTCTCTGAGCACCAAGCGCCGGCACAGCGCACCCAGCTCGCTCAAGGGGCGGCTCTTTTCGTAGCAGCCTTCGGCGCCACAGCTGCGCGTGCGCTCGGCCAGTTGTAGGGGTTCGATCGCCGAGGCCAGGACGACGGGCGTGGTCCAGCCAGCGGCGCGCAGCTGGGCGACCCATTCGTCACCGGCACCTGAGGGCAGCTGTACATCGACCACTGCGAGCGCGGCACTGGCGAGCATCTTTGGTGTGGCGCAGGCCCAGTCGCGTACGGCTTCGACGGCAAATCCCTGGCCGCGCAGCGCCAGTGCGTAAAGCGCTCGCAGATCGTCGTTATCCTCGACAAGTAGCGCCAGTGCGGCCGCGGCGGGGCGTCGCCGCCGAACACGCCCCGTCTGCTCTGCCGAGCCCACGTGGCTGGTTGGTTCTGCGGTCGTGGTCATCCAGGCGTGGTTCACGGCAGGGTCCTTTCCGGTCGGTACAACGGTCGATAGCCGCTTTTTAGCAAACAACGTGCCACTCTGGTTGTTCCGAATTGGTACGTCAGCCCGCCCGCCGGACACGTGCTGTCCACGAGATCAGGCAATATGGATCTGTAGCGAATACACGCGCCGGTCGGTTGAGCCACAAGGGGAAACGCCATGCTTCGAGCCCTACACGTGTTCATTGCAACGGTTGCCGTCGCCTCGATGGTTGGTGCTTGCGCCGGTCCCGATCGCTACCGACGAGAGCTCGCGACCTGGCGGGGCGAACCCGTAAGCTCGTTTTTGGCGTCTTGGGGCGCTTCCGATGCCGAGTCCACGGCCGGTGGGCGCAGGGTTTTGACCTGGGTGCGAGAGCGCAGCAGCAGCACGGGTGGTAGCCCGATTCGCCGCGAGGGCCGCGTCGTGGGCCATACGCCGGTGCGCCCAATGACGCTGACGTGCCGCACGCACGTCGAAGTTGATTCCGCCGGGCTGATTGTTTGGACCTGGGCCGAAGGCAACGATTGTCGTTGAGTGCTTGAGCGATCGGCCGACGCGGCGGCGTCAGGTACCGGCTTGGCCCGCTCGCCGGGCGACCAGCGCAATAGCGCCGAGAATCAATGTTGCGCCGACAATCAGCGACACCCCGAGCGGCTCGCCGAGCAGCGAGACCCCGAGTGCGCCGGCCATGAAGATGCGAATCGTCGATGCCACGGAGCCGTCGACGGCGCTGACCCAGCGATAAGCCGCGGTGATGCCGAATTGGCCGCCGACGCCGAGGATAGCGGCGGCGAGCAGCGGACCCGCGGTGCCGGGCGGCAGGGCGGTAAGACCGTCGGCAAACGGCAATGTGATGAGGGTGCCGGTTGTCATCACCCAAAGCAGAATCGTATCTACGCGGTCCCGGCGACGTGCGGCGCGTAGCGCCATGATCGCGCCCGCCGAGACGATGCCGCAGGCCAGGCCGACCACATCCCCCCAAACCAGGCCGATCGGTCCGGGGTTGACAACCAGCAGGATACCGACCGTGCCCAATACGACCGCGGCGATCCGCGTTCGGGTCGTGGGCTCGCCCAAGAGCAGCGGCCCGGCGGCGGCGATGAAGATCGGGTAGGTCATGTTGAGGACATTGGCCTTGGTCAGCGTTGTCAGTCGAATCGCCTCGTAAAACAAGAGGACAGCGGCGCTGTTGCCGAGCGCCCGAGCTAGCACGGGCCGCCAAGCCACGGGCGTCGGCGACTGGCGGCCGACCAGCATCCATGTCCACAGCAGCACCGCCCCTAGGGCAAACCGCGCAAACGCCGCCGTCGTCGACGGGACGCCAGCCGTCGTGACGGTCTTGACGAGCAGCGCAGCAACCGCCAGCGCACTTTCGGCGACGATGACCGTCGCCAGTCCGATCAGTGCTGGGCGCATGGCAAAAACCGGCCCCTTCTGCGACGATGTTGTACACAATGTTGAGAACACTCTCGCCCGACCATCCATCTGTCCCAAGCGTCTTCAGCGAGGGCGAGCGCACCGCGCGCGACGTGTCGCATTTTGGCATTTCGCTGTGGTGGGAGCTCCGGGCCATGGCCGAGGCGGCTCCGGGCTTTGTCGGTGAAATCGTACGCAACGGGGTTTACCCCGACCGCATGACTTTCCGTAAGTTGCCCTGGCACCCCGACCGGTCCGACCTTGGGCGGCTGCGTGAGCTCAACCCGACCTGGGCCTTCCGCCCAGATTTCGATCCGCGCCGTTGGGTGTTCGTGTTCTTGCACGGCTACATCGACAATACCGGCGGCGACCGCGTTGCGTACAAACTGGCCTCGCTGGGCTACCAAGTCTACATGGTGCGCTACCCGTTTTTGCGCAACGTCCGTCGGTTGGCTGGCGAACTTAGCGATCTGCTGAAGCAGATTGCCAAGCGCGAGCCGGGCAAGCGGATTGTGCCGGTCGGCCACAGCTTGGGCGGCTTCATTTGGGATCACCTCATTCTGCATGACCCCGATGTGGTGCGCCGCTACGAGATGCCGCTCTACATCCCCATGGGCAGCCCCCATTTCGGAACGCTGGCGGCGTATCTGGGCGTCGGACACAGCGCCAAGCAGATGCGGCCGCACAGCGACGTCGTGCTGGCCCATCTCAACCGCGACTTTCCACCCGAGCTGGAGATCTACCCGTTCGTCAGCCGCTTCGACATGCTCGTGCTGCCGATCGAGACGGCTTTGCTGCGTACCGGGATCAACTATGTGTTCTCGGAGACCGGCCACGTGGCGCAAGTGATCCGCAACGAGACCGTTCACGCGATCGAGGAGATCATTGCGTCGCCGGCCGAACTGCTGGCGGCGCGGGCCGAAGAGCGACCGTTTTACCTGTCGTCGCTGGCGCGCGGGCTGCGCAGGCTGTCGCCGGCGATTGCGCGGCGGATCGGCATTGAAGGCGTGTTGGCCTATGTCGAGGGCCCGGCCGACCGTACACCCGAGTTCAAGGTTCGCATCGTACACCGCGACCTCCGTGCTGGCCGACTGCCGGTGCTCAGGCACGCCTGACGTAGGCGCCGGCGGGGGATTTCAGCCCGCCATGGCCTTTTCGATGCCTTGACGGATCTGCTGCTCGATCATGCCCTTCATGGGCTTGGCCATCAACGCGAGCGAAACTTCGATCCCAACATCGGCGTCACCGACCGTGACGGTGCAGGCCTTGATGCCCGTGCCCGACACATTGGCGCGGTCGCCGTCCCATTTGACATCGAGGCCCATCTTGGCGGCCATGCGAGCCAAGCCCTTCTCGGCAGCCGTGCGGGCCGCCACGCGGTCGCCGTTGTGCGGGACGTGGAGGTCGATATCGGCCATGGCGTCAGGCCCCGACCAGGTCGCGGCCGGCGAAGAAGAAAGCGATTTCCTCTGCGGCGGTCTCGGGGGCGTCGCTGCCGTGGACCGTGTTGGCTTCGATACTTTCGGCGAAGTCGGCACGAATCGTGCCGGGCGCTGCATTGGCTGGGTTGGTAGCGCCCATGATTTCGCGGTTTTTGGCGATCGCATTGTCGCCCTCGAGCACTGTTACGAAAACCGGGCCGCTTGTCATGTAGGTCACGAGATCCTTGAAAAAGGGACGCTCGCTATGGACGGCATAGAAAGCGGCGGCGTCGGCTTCGGAAAGCTGCAGGCGCCGAGCGGCCACCACGCGCAGGCCGGCACTTTCAAAACGGCGCAGAACCTCGCCGATTAGGTTGCGGCGGACACCGTCGGGCTTGACGATACTGAGTGTGCGTTCGGTCATGGCGTTTGTCCTTGTCGTGGGGGGCTGCTTTGATGACAATGGGAGATCAAGTTGCCCGTTCCCGTCGCAGGGCGCCAGTCAACTCAATCCCGTATTTTAGCACGGAGGTGGCTCGGTCGCCCACTTTGACCGGTCTGCGGACGGCGCTTAGGGGTCGCAGGGGGCGACGGACGGTGTTGCTGCCCCCTGCACCAGCGGCGCTCCGTCGCCGGTCGTCCATAGCGGAAAAACGGCTTCGTCGGCCGGGCTGGACGATTTGCCGCCACCCGTCCGGGCCAGGGTGCCGGGCAGGCCGGCAAAGGCCGTTGAGCCGCTGAGATGCATGCGGTCTTCAAGGGTACCGTCGGGCCTGGCGAGACGCAGCACGATCTCGTTGTTCAATTGGCCCGGTGGGTTGCCGATGACGACGACGCCACAGGGCGGCAACGCGGCAATGTCGGCCCACGGCGGCGTCACGCGAATCGGTGTGCTGCCGGAGTCGCCGAAAACCAAAGCCTCGTCGGTGCCGTCAAGCATTTCGACCCGCCAACCGCGCAGGTCGACGGGGTTGCCGCTGGCGTTGACGAGCTCGATGAATTCATCGTTGCTGCTGACCGTGCCTGCGCCCGGAATCGCGTCAAAGGGCGAGCCGCCGTCGTCGGACCAGTCCAACTGGGGATCGACCACAACCTCACTGAGCCGAACGCGACGGCGGGTTGCCGCCACATCGAAGGGGCCCACCGTCAGATCGGCTGTCGGGCCGCCGTCCTGGGGCCGAAGCCCGCTGATCGCCAGTGTGCAGGGTCCTTCGGGCCAGAAGCTGCGCGGTTCGACACGCGCTCTGGCACCGCCGCGTACCCAGTGCCACCGTAGATCGGCCGCACCTCCAGCACAGATACCGGCTAGTTCCGGCAGCTCGGTGGTGGCCAGGCGGCGACCGAAGCGCAGCTCCAACGCTTGCCCGGAACCCACGGGTTGGCCAGCCGGCGGCTCGTGAGCAACGATCCGCGGCGGATCCTCGGTAAGATCGCTGCCGACGGTCCAGGACAGATACGCGGTCTCGTCAATGCGCAGATTGAGCTGGCTCCACGCCGGGGGAACCTCCAGCGGTCGCAGGGCCGGCGGCTCGGCGGTCGTGGTGAAAGGCAGAACCCAGCCTTCGGGGCCAGCAATGACCAGCGACCACGGGATGTGCATCGGTGCTGCGCCGGCCGCAAATTGCAGTGTCAGGTCGCGTGGGACACCCTCGTCGTTGTCGGCCACGTTGAGGGGCGGCCGCGCGGCTGCCTTGGCAGCGGCCGCCGCGGCGTCACCGGGCGCCGCGTCGGCCTCCGGTAGGTTGTCATAGACGATACCGCTGGGGACATCGGGTGCGGCCGCGGGGCCCGGTAACGGACCGCAAGATGCGGCCAACAGTAAAAACCCGCAAAAGCTCAGGGCGTATCGGACCACGGGGACTCTCCTCCGGTCAGCACGAGAAGCAGCGCTTCGGCCCGCCGGCGGTCGGCAACCGGTGTCGCCGGATCGGCGAGATCGCTCCAAAGGGTGGCGGCCAATGTCGCACGGCGCTCCAGCTCTCCGTCGTTGCGCTCTTTTTGACGCCAGATCTGCAGCTCGTCGCGGTCCCACACAAGGCGGTCCAGTGACCAGTGCAGCGATATTCCGGTACTCCAGCGGCGGCCGGTGCCGCCATCGGTGGACAGCAGATGCGGCCCGACCAGTACGCTGCGCGTGGTTGTCGACAGACTGCTCGTGGGGTCCCAATGCCAATCCTCATCGATAGCGGTCGTCAAATTGCCGTCGATGCGCAGATCTGGCGCCCAGGCGGCCCGGCGGATGCGCTTGAGAGGCCCAGAGAGATCGGGAACCGAGTTGCCGCCATTTCGCAGCACCGCGGCCAGTACTGCGTGAAACGGCCGCAAGCCGGTCGCCGCAGACGCCCCGGCAGGAGCTGTCGGCGGAATGGCCCTGTGCAGTAGGCTGACGGCGCCTCCGTGGGCGCCGACGGCCAGCCGCAGTTCGTCCCCAACAACGGTTGCGGCAAGGGCGTCGACTGTATGCGGCCGGCCTAGGCGACCCAGCGCGACCGGCCCATGCACGAGTAGATGCTCACGGGTTGCGGCCACAACGATGCCTGGACCGGCACAGGCCAGCGGCCCGGCGGTCGTGATGGCGCGGCCCTGCGGCCCCTTCCAGACCTCATCACGGCGGATCCAGAGATCGTCGCCGCAGACCGCAAGTGCCTCGGCCGGCCCCGCGGTTGCACCCCCGATCAGGCGGTCGCCCTCGCGGCGCACCAGGCCGGAGGGCAGCGACGCGGCTTCACTCACGGGGCCGGCGGCAACGCGGCGCATCGTCAAGCGGGCCCCGCGGGCCTCCAATAGGCCGTGTTCACCCCAAAGCAGCAAGCTGTCACCTGCGGCCCGCCCACCCCTTGGCCGCCACGGCAAGTCGCGTGTCGTACTGCGGCGGGCACCCGCGTCCCGCTGGTGCAGCCTTGCGCCCTCGGCCCAAGCGACGCCGTCGCGGCCCGGATCGGCCAGAGGACCGAGAAGAGCGCCAGGCGCAAACGCCACACGGCGCCATTGGCGGCCGTCCAGCCGCCAGAGCGCGCCATCTCCACGTCCGAACAAAACCTGTTCACCTCCCCAGCGCCCCCAAGCCAAGGCGATGTCGGCGGCGCCTTCGGGACCCCCGCGTATCCGCTGCCAGCGCTCGGCCGCTGCGGCGCCGGTCAGCAAGGTCAGCGCAAGGCTTGCCAGTGCAAAGCGATAAACAAGCATGCATGAACTCTACACCTGCCGCAGCGCAATGTCAAGTGTCCGCCGCGCGGGGCCTGCTTGACGTCTGCGCCGAACCGCTGGTATTCTGACCGACTGAACCCAAACCACGCATGCGTGCCCGACCTGTTCCAGGGGTCCCCTCAGGGGGTGGCGAACCGGGATGACGGCCGCAGAGGAAACAACCCCGGAAGGAGCGCCCCATGGCATTTGAACTGACCATTCCCGCGTTGCTCGAGGCCGGCGCCCACTACGGGCACCAAAAGAGCCGTTGGAACCCGCTGATGAAGCCGTTCATCTTCGGGGACCGCAACGGGGTCCATATTCTCAACTTGGCGGTCACCCAGATCTTTGCCGAAGACGCCTACCGCAAGGTTGTCGAGGTCGTCTCGCAGGGCGCGGGTGTGCTGTTCGTCGGCACCAAACCGCAGGCACGCGAGCCCCTGCAAGCCGAGGCCGTCCGCGGCAACCAGCATTACATGGTCAACCGCTGGCTCGGCGGCACCCTGACCAACTTCCGCACGGTCCGCAAGTCGATCGAGAAGATTCGCAAGTTCCAAGAAATGGAGCAGGAGGGCGTCTTTCAGCACCTGACCAAGAAGGAAGTCCTGCGAATTGAGCGCGAGCGCGACAAGCTGCTCTCCAACCTCGAAGGTATTCTCGAGATGAAGCGCCTGCCCGGCGTCGTGTTCGTGATCGACGTCGGCCAGGATTCGATTGCCGTCGACGAGGCCAACAAGCTGGGTATTCCCGTGATTGCCCTTTGCGACTCCAACTCCAATCCCTCACGGATTGAGTTCCCGATCCCGGCCAATGACGATGCGGTTCGTTCGATCCGGCTGTTTGCGGCCATGGTCGCCGATGCCAGCATCGAGGGCGAGGCCCTGCGCCAAGAGCGCCTGCGCAATGTCGAGGAGACGGGCGCCGCCGGTCGTGAGACCTTGGCCGAGAAGTTCATCGACGCCGACGAAGAGGAAGATCTCCTTAGCATGCGCCGCGTCGTCAAGAAGGTTGGCAAGAAGGATGCGGCACCGGTTGAAGGTGCGGCTGCCGAGGCGGCTCCGGCCGTGGAAGCAGCGGCAGCGCCTGCGCCGACGGCCGATGCAGATGCGGCGCCGGCCGCGGATGCCAAGCCGAAGGCGCCGCGCGCCGCCAAGACCAAGAAAACCGACGCCTGAGAACCCGCGAAAGGCAATCCCCATGGCTTCCCTGACCGAACAGATCAAAGAACTCCGCGAGCGTACCGGCGCCGGCATGATGGAGTGCAAAGGTGTGCTGACCGAGACCGGCGGCGACATCGAGCGGGCGATCGAGCTTTTGCGTGAGCGCGGCATCGCCAAGGCCGCCAAAAAGGCTGGTCGTGAGGCCCGTGAGGGCTTGGTGGTGCCGTACATTCACGGCAACGGTCGTATCGGTGTACTCGTCGAGATCAACTGCGAGACCGACTTCGTCGCCCGCACCGAAGACTTCCAGAGCTTTGCCCGCGAGATCGCGATGCAGGTCGCGGCCACCTCGCCGCTCGCCGTCAGTGCCGAGGGTATTGATCCCGCGTTGATCGAGGCCGAGCGCAAAGTGTTTCGTGAGCAGGCGCTCCAGGAGGGCAAACCCGAGGCCGTCGTCGACAAGATCGTCGAAGGCCGCGTGGCCAAATACCTCAAAGAGCAGACGTTGCTCGACCAGGATTACATTCGCGATCCCGACCGCAAGGTCAGCGACCTGCTCAACGATGCGATTGCCAAGCTCGGCGAGAATATTCTCATCGCCCGCTTCGTTCGTTACGAATTGGGCGGCAAGTCGTGACGCAGGACCCTCGCCCGTTGCGGAGGGTCCTGATCAAATTGAGCGGCGAGGTGTTTCTCGGGAAGGCCCAATACGGGATCGACCCGGAAACGGCCGATCGTATCGCGGCTGAGCTTGCCGAGGTACATCGCAGCGGTGTACAAATTGCCTTGGTAATCGGCGGCGGCAACATCTTCCGCGGCGTGCAGGCCGCTAGCCGCGGCATGGACCGTGCCACCGGCGACTATATCGGCATGCTGGCGACCGTGATCAACGGTCTGGCCCTGCAGGCGGCAATTGAAAAGCACGACATCCAGACCCGGGTGCAGAGTGCGATCAGCATGCAAGCGCTGACCGAGCCCTACATCCGCCGGCGCGCGGTGCGACACCTCGAAAAGGGCCGCGTCGTGATTTTCGCCGCCGGCACGGGCAACCCATTCTTCACCACCGACACGGCGGCCGCGCTGCGCGCGATCGAGGTGAGTGCAGATGCCATTCTCAAGGCGACCAAGGTCGATGGCGTGTACGACAGCGATCCGGTCGGCAATGCCTCTGCCCGCCGTTTCGAAACACTGGCCTACCGCGACGTGCTTACCCGTGATCTCAAAGTGATGGATGCGACTGCGATCAGCCTCTGTCGCGAAAATCGGATGCCGATTCTCGTCTTCGACTTGACGGTGCCCGGCAATATCTTACGGGCCGTGCGCGGTGAGCCGATCGGCACCTGGATTCACGAAGGAGAGCCGACATGAGCTTCGACGACCCCGAGCTGATTCTCGCCGACATGGAAGAACGGATGGACAAGGCTGTGTCCGTCTGCGGTGAGCATCTGGCCAAGATTCGCACCGGCCGTGCCGCTACGGGCATGCTTGAGTCTGTACGTGTGGATTACTACGGTGCTATGACGCCGCTGATACAGCTGGCGCAGCTTTCGATTCCGGACGCCCGTACCATCCTGATCACCCCGTTCGATCCCGCCACGGTGGGGTTGATCGAAAAGGCGATCATGCAGTCGGATCTGGGCCTGATGCCCAATTCCGGCGGCGACGCAAAGTCTCGCTACATCCGGGTCAACATTCCGGACCTCAACGAGGAGCGTCGCAAAGAACTGATCCGGGTGGCCCGCAAGGAAGCCGAGGATGGCCGTGTGGCCGTGCGCAATCTGCGTCGCGAGGCCAACGATGCGATCAAGAAGCTCGAAAAAGACGGGACGACCTCGTCTGACGATGCCCGTCGGCATCTCGATGAGGTACAAAAGGCGACCGACAGCCACACGGCCCGTATCGACCAGCTCCTCGCCCAGAAGGAGCAGGACCTGACCCAGGTCTGAAATGACGCGTACGCCGCAGCCTCCGCCGGAGTTGACGGGCCGTACAATGCCCTGCCACGTGGCCTTCATCATGGACGGCAACGGGCGTTGGGCCAAGCAGCAGGGTTTGCCACGCAGCGAAGGGCACCGTGCCGGAGTCGATGCGGTTCGTGAGGTTCTTGAGGCGGCGCGTGACTGGGGTATTCGTTGGATTTCCCTCTACGCATTTTCGACCGAAAACTGGCGTCGTCCTTCTGAGGAGGTCTCGACCTTGTTCGGGTTGTTGGCCGACTACGTCACCCGCGAGCTGCCCAATTTTCTGCGGGACGGCGTGCGCCTGCACGTACTCGGAGAGCTCGATCCTTTGCCCGTGGCGGCCCGCGACGCCGTGCGCGAAGCGCTGCGGCAGACCGCCCATCTCGACCAATACCATGTGCTTCTTGCTGTCAACTACGGGGGCCGCGAGGAAATTCTACGGGCGGTTCGCCGCTGGGCCGCCGATACGGATGCACCTGCTGCCGAGTCCCTTGATGAAGCGGCATTTGCCGGCTACCTCGATACCGCGGGGGCGCCGGATCCTGACTTGATGATCCGTACGAGCGGTGAACAGCGTCTTTCGAACTTCCTGCTTTGGCAGAACGCCTACAGTGAGTTCCTCTTCGTGCCCGAAGCCTGGCCCGATTTCGGCGCCGACGGCTTCCGGCGGGCCCTCGAAACCTACGCCGGGCGCACACGACGCTTCGGCATGACCGACGAACAGGTGCGCACGGCATGACCACGCTGATCTCGTTCATTGTCGTTCTCGGCATCCTCGTCATTGTCCATGAATACGGCCATTTCAAGGCCGCACGCATGGCCGGGGTACGCGTCGAGGTATTCAGTATCGGCTTCGGGCCACGGATTACATCGTTCCAGCGCGGAGACACCGAATACCGCATTGCGTTGATTCCGCTCGGCGGCTTCGTCAAGATGGCCGGTGACGACGTTCAGGACACCGAGGCTGCGGGCGCGCCTGATGCTTTCTACGCCCAGTCGGTTCCCGCACGGGCGGGTATTGTGCTGGCCGGGCCGGTTATGAACCTGCTGCTCGCGTTTTTGCTGGCGCCGATGGTCTATCTGATCGGTGTGCAGGAGGCCGCCCATTGGGACGACCCCGCGGTGATCGGCTGGATCGAGGGCGAGGCCGCGACCGGTTCGCTGGCGCCCGGCGTTCAGATCCAGCGCGTCGGGACCGACGAGACGCCCACCTGGCGGAGGCTGCAGACCGCGCTGTCCTTGCAGGAGGGTAGCCTGCGCGTCGAGTTCCTCACGGCCGAGGGGGCGGTGTCGACGACGACGATTGAACAGTCGGAGCCGGGCGCCCTCTTGGGTGTGCTCATGCCGCCGATGGAGGCGGCCATCGACCGCGTCGTCGACGATGGTGCGGCGGCAAGTGCCGGTATCCAGCCGGGTGATAT
>CAZUAB010000022.1:0-23398 GCA_964617795.1 uncultured bacterium | reverse complement strand
GTTCACCTGCGGAAGCTGCGGTCACGTCGGGGCCTTCCGCGACGATCCAAGCGCGTGTCCGGAATGTGGTGCTGCGATGCAACAAGAAGAAGATGTGCTGGACACCTGGTTTTCGAGCGCCTTGTGGCCCATGAGCACGCTCGGCTGGCCGGACGAAACGCCGGAATTGGCTCGCTGGTATCCCAATGCGGCACTTGTGACCGGCTTCGACATCTTGTTCTTCTGGGTGGCCCGCATGCTCATGTTTGGGTTGCATTTCCGTGGTGAGGTGCCATTTCGCGATGTCGTCCTCCACGCCATTGTGCGCGACGAACACGGCGAAAAGATGTCCAAAACTCGCGGCAACGTCATTGACCCGCTCGATGTCATTGCCGAACACGGGACTGATGCTCTGCGCTTTACCTTGGCCTCGATGACCCACCTTGGGCGTGATATTCGGCTGGCGCCCAAGCGCGTGGAAGGCTACCGGCATTTCGCCAACAAACTATGGAATGCAACGCGCTTTGTGCTACGATCCGTTCCAGAGCCCGTGGCCGCTGTTGCACCCCGGCACCCCTTCAACCGCTGGATTGTCGCGGCGCTGGATGACGCGGCGCGCCGGGCAGGAGAAGCACTGGATGCCTACAATTTCGGTGAATACTGCCAGGTTGGGTATCAGGCCGCGTGGGAGCATTTTTGCGACTGGTACATCGAAGGCGCCAAGACGCTTTTGCGTAGCGGCGACGGCGCGCTCGTGGAAGAAACACAGGCAACCCTGATCAATAGCCTTGACACTGTGCTGCGGCTATTGCATCCCGTGATGCCGTTTGTCACAGAAGAACTCGCTGAGGCCTTGCCGCAGGCAAGCGTCAACGACACACCACTTGGCCGGCGTACGTTCCCGCTCGGCCGCCCGGCAAGTGAGCTCGCGGATGACCTCGCCACCTTTGCCGCCTTTGCCGAGGCGGTGCGGGGCATCCGCAACATTCGCGGCGAAAACGGACTACCGCCGGCTCAGCCCGTCGATGTTCTACTGGCGGCAAAGCCTGGCTCACCGCTCGCCGACCCGATCTGGCAACCACTGCTCGTCGATTTGGCACGGGTCCGTACACTGCAGTCGGTCCAAGCAGATCAAGCCCCCCGCTTTTCTGCGACGGCCGCGGCCTCCTCGTTTCAGCTTTGGGTTCCGTTGGAGGGCCTCGTGGATCCCGCCAGCGAAATCGAGCGACTGACCAAGTTGGAGCAGCAAGCACGGGGAGACCGCGAAAAAGCCGAGCGCAAATTGGCGAACGAAAGTTTCGTTGCACGCGCCCCGGCCGAGGTTGTTGAAGAGGAGCGGCGGCGTCTGGCTGACAAAGCGCAGGCCCTCGAACGCCTCAGCGCACACCTGGCCATGCTGCAGGCCATTGTTGAGGAGCCCGAATGAACCTAGCCGACCTCGATCCGTTTTTGCGTGAGTTTCGCATGGACACAGCCGGCGGCGATCGAACAACGGCGGCACTGAGGTTGGAAGGGCAGCGGGGCACGGCGGTCCTGCGCGCGCGTCAGCCCATGGTGCCGGCAGGCCTCAGTTTGATCGAAGCGCTCCCCAAGGCACTCCATCTGGACCTCGTTGGCGACCTGCATGGAACCGATGGCGTGGCGGTTGCGCAAGGTGCGGCACTGGCTCATATAGAAGGCGCCCTGCCCGACCTGCTGGCCCTGGAGCGGACCCTGCTCAATGCCCTGCAGTGGCTGAGCGGCATCGCGACAGAAACTGCTGCCTGGGTTTCCGCGCTGCCTGCGGGCGTAACGCTGCTTGACACGCGCAAGACCCATCCCGGGCTACGCGCTTGGGAGCGACTGGCCTTCCGGGCCGGCGGAGGCTGCAATCACCGCTTCAACTTGGCCGACGCGATCATGCTTAAAGACAACCATATCGCAGCCGTCGGCAGCGTCGGCAAAGCCGTCGAGCTGGCCATGGCCGTCTGCCCGCCCGGTGTACGGGTTACCTGTGAGGTGGAGTCGCTCGAAGATGCGATCGCGGCCGTCAAGGCGGGCGCTGGCGCCCTGTTGATCGACAACGAGCCACCCGTCCGTTGGCCGCTGTACTGGGATGCTCTGCCCGCCCATGTGAACCTCGAATTCAGCGGTGGCGTGGTGCGTGATACGTTGGCGGCAATTCCACCTCCTCCCCGCCCGGTTTGGATCAGCTCCAGCCGCCCGGTGATGGCAGCACAGGCCGCCGATATTGGCCTCGACAGCGATGGCTGAGATTCGCACCGTCCCAACGACTGACAGCACACAACTCGACGTGCGCAGAGCGCTGGCCGAGAACCCCAGCCTCCCTTGGGGCTGGACGGTGCAGGCCAAGGCGCAGACTGCTGGCCGCGGACGTCTGGGTCGCCAATGGACAAGCGAAGGACACGATTCGCTCATGTGGTCAACTTGGCTGCCGTTGCGCGATGCACCCGATGAAGCGCCCCTGCTCACCTTGGCGGCAGGCCTGGCGATTGTCGATAGCATCGCGGTATCGGTGCGACTCAAATGGCCCAACGACGTACTTGCCGCCGACGGGCGCAAGCTGGCGGGGATCCTCGCCGAAGCCATTTTTGATGGAGCCGCACTACGCGGCGCGATCTTGGGTGTTGGCCTCAATCTAGCTTGGGGCCCAAACGGCCCACCCGTCGAACTCGCCGGTAACGCGGTATCGCTGCGAGAATTGGGTGTCGAGGTGAACGACGGTGCAAACGACGTGATTGGCCCCTGGCTTGCGGCGCTCAAGCAGCGGCTGCACGATTTGCAGGCCTGCCGTGATCAGTTTGTTGTTGATTACAATGCCCATCTGCTTGATCGGACAAGGCCCGTGCGTCTCGAAGGGGTTGATGGCGGTCCGGTGGTCGGGTACATTGAAGGCATCGACGCATCCGGCGGTGTCTGGCTGTGCCGATCCGACGGCGGCGGTCGCCTCCGAACGACCATCGGCGAGTTGGCTCTGATCGATCGTCCGCTGACTTGAGGTGCCATTTTTCACCATGCTTCTCACCGTTGACATCGGCAATTCCCAGACCGTCTTCGGCGTCTTCGAGGGTGCTGAGCTGATCCTCCAAGGTCGCTTCAGCAGCCGCCGCGACTGGACTGCGGACGAGTTGGAAACGACACTGCATCATTGGCTGACACGGAAATTGCCGTCACTTGCTGTGATAACGGGCGCCGCTATTTGCAGCGTTGCGCCCCCGCTGGAGCACATCGTGCGGGATGCCCTTTTGACGCTCCTCCCCGATGCTGTGCACATGGTCGTTGGCCCAGGGATCCGCACCGGCGTGCCTATTCGCTACGAGAACCCCAAAGAAGTTGGTGCCGACCGTATCGTCAATGCCGTCGCCGCCTATGATTCCGTCAAGGATGCTTTGATTGTCGTTGACTTCGGTACAGCCATTACCTTCGATTGCGTTGGCGCGGACGGCAGTTATCTCGGTGGGGCGATCAGCCCTGGTGTGCACATTTCGATGGAGGCATTGTTCCGCAATACGGCCAAGCTGCCGAAAATCGATGTCGAGCCGCCGGCCCGCGCCATCGGCCGAACCACCATCGAAAGCCTGCAGTCGGGGTTGTTTTTTGGCTTCTTGGAGATGACGGACGGCATGATCGACCGCTTGGAGCGTGAGCTCCGCCCCAAACGGGTCATTGCCACGGGCGGTTGGGCCGAGGCCTTCGGCGCCCACTCGCGACGCATCGACGAGGTTGCGCCTTGGTTGACGCTCGACGGATTGCGGATTTTGTATGAACGAAACCAGCCGAGTTCTTGAGCTGCTGGCCCGCCTGCGCGCGATGCCGGCCGCTGATCGGGCGGCCGCGTTCTATGAGGTTCTGCGCCGTATGCCCGAAGGCGCCCTCGCCCCGACCCCCGACATCTTGGCCAGCGTACCGCTTCGCCGGGCCGAGGACGACCAGTTGATTCGCCTCTGGGCCGTCTGGACGACTTGCGTGAAAAATGACCGCCGGACCGGCCGCGCCCTGCTCGAAGAACTAAGCCGCGGCCTATTTTATCTGGCCGAACCCCATCTTTTGGTTGGTTTGGCAGCCCTTCTCGACGCCGATCGGGGTGGCGCCGTCCGGGCATTCCGGCGCGGCGTCCGTGTCGACCCCGGCTTCGCCCCACTCTACGACCTGCTACGTGACTTTGGGCTGCGGCAGCCGCCCGTGCTGCACTTTCTGCGGCGCGACCATGCGATCAATTCGATTCTCGGACGCTGGCGTGCACGCTGGCACCGCTTTCGTGAAAGTGCCCACACATGAGCAAGCGTCTACTAGACCACCTGCTCGCCGAGGATGTCCTGCAATTGCGAGAAGGGTTGCGCCGCGCCGAGGACGTAGAGGCGCGCGTCGAGGCCGCATCGGTCGAGCCCTCCCCGCTGGCCGATCTAGATGAGCCCGATGCGCAGCCGACCATTGCGGCCACCCGTCAGGCCAATCGTGCCGGCCGTGGGCGCCGTGGTGCTGTCGTTGCCTTGGCTGCTGTTGCGCTACTGGCCGCCGGTGGCGCCTATTTGCTGCTGAATTACCCAGACAGCGGAGAGCAGGCTCCGGTATCCAGGCCACGGGATACGCGGGCCGCACCGGTTGCGGCCACAGCGCCGGCGCCTACAACGGCAGCGGCGCCCGCGACGATGGCTGCCGACAGTACCACCACACCTTCCGCCACGACGGTGGAAACCAGTCCCGCCTCAGCCGCACCGCAAAAGGAAAAGGCCGCCGCCCCAACGCAGGATGAGGCACCCGCACCTGCCGCGAAGCCTGCTCCCGGCCCGAAGCAGGCCCCCGAGGCGCCGCCCGCTCCGGCAGCGCCCACCGAGGAGTTCTGGGTTGTGGCGGGCCCCTTCGCGAGTGAAGAGGCCGCAGGCGGCGTAAAAACCTATGCGCCGGACCTTACCATCCGGAAAGACTCCCGGAACGTCAAACTGTCCGCGCAGATGGTCCGTTCGGAGTCACCGACCAGCGAGGCCGATGCGCGCAATTTGGCCAACCAATTGGCGGCGTACGGTATCGCCGCGTCGCTGGAAGCTGATGATGGCGGATATCGTCTCAACGTGGGGCCATTGGCCTCACCCAGCGCTGCCGAACAGGCAGCCACCCTGCTACTGTCGCTGGGCCATCCTGCGAAGGCCAGCCGGGTGCAGGTCGACAGCGCCGTCATCTATGTTGATATCGGGCCGCTCCCGACCGAAGAAGAGGCCTCGGCTCTCTCGCGAACGATTCAGGAACGCCTAAGCGTTCGCACCGGCCTCAAACGCGAGGCCGCAGCACCGTGAGCATCGAACTGCCAGCCGCGGCCAAACGGATCCTCGACGGCAGCGCCCCCGAGGCATTACGACGCGGCTTGGCCGCAGGTGCAGTGCCATTACCGCCCCTCGACCTAGTGTCGGCGCTGGCTGTGATCGTGGCGCGCGACCCCGATCCGGCGCTGCGCGAACACGCACTTGAGACTTTGCGCAGCCTGCCGGCCAACATTCGTCATGCCGCACTCGAGGCCCCGCTCGCACCGCCAGTGTTTCGTGTTGTCTGGGCGCAAGTTTCGCTGTCGTCCGACGAACGCACCGCACTCGTGCTGAACGTCGACACTCCAGACGAAGTGATCGCCGCGCTCATCGAGAAGGAAACAGAGACAAACATCGCCGAGATCGTTGCAGGTAACCAGACACGCATGCTGCGGTACGTCCCCATTGTTGAGGCGTTGCTGGAAAGCCCCGTACTTGGCCCCGCTGCCAAGGCGCGCATCGAGGAGTTTTTTTCGCGCGCCTATGCCGGTAAAGTACTGCTGGAGAGCGGGCGGCGCAGCCAAGCGGATCTGGCCGCCGAGGGCGACTGGGACGCCGAACTGCTTGCCGCGGTCGCCGCGGCTGCCGAACCAGCCGCGACCGCCGCTCAGGATGATGACATCCCCGAAGATCTGCTGGTTGCCGCGAATGAAGAGGAGGCCGCACTCAGCGAAGAGCAGGCAGATGCGTTGATTGCCTTGGTCGATCCAGAACTGCTGGCCGAGCAAGAAAGCGATACCGCAATCTCCGAGGACGCCGAAAACAAGAAAAGCGGCAGCATTCCGAATGTCCGGAAGATGATTTCAACGATGTCCGTCGGTCAAAAAATCAAACTGGCGTTGCTTGGTACCAAAGAGGCACGCGCGCTGCTCATTTTTGATTCGAACAAGGTGGTCAGCTCGCTCGTACTCAAGAACCCGATGCTGTCGGAATCAGAAGCGATCGCGATCGCCAAATCGAAATCCGTGCGCGATGACATTCTTCGTGGCATTGGGCGTGACAAAAAGTTCAAGAAAAGTTACGCCGTGAAGCACGCGCTGATTTCCAATCCCAAAACTCCCGTACCTTTGGCGCTGGCGCTTCTGACCCAAATGCGGGACTCCGATGTCAAGAAGTTTGCCAAGTCCAAATCGGTCAGTGCAGCCGTATCGGCGCAGGCCAAGCGAATGCTCATGAAGAAAGACAGCTGATCCATGGCCATTTTCAACCTGCGCCGGAAAGAAATCAATGCGAAGATCGTTTACTACGGCCCCGGTTTGTCGGGGAAAACGACGAATCTGCAGTACATCCATCAGAAACTCAAGCCCGAGCACAAGGGCAATTTGATGACCCTGGCGACGCAAACCGACCGTACGCTGTTTTTTGATTTCCTGCCTGTCGAGGTCGGCGAAGTCCGGGGGCTCAAGACCCGTTTCCAGCTCTACACCGTGCCGGGGCAGGTATTTTACAATGCTACGCGCAAGCTGGTTCTCAAAAACGTCGACGGCGTCGTGTTCGTAGCGGACAGTCGGCGTGAGGGGTTAACCGACAGCTTGGATAGCCTGAGGAACCTCGAAGAAAACCTCGCCGCCCACAACATTTCGATCCACGACATACCTGTCATTTTGCAGTACAACAAGCGCGACATGCCGACCGCCTTGTCGCGCGACGAACTGGACCGCCATCTGAACCCAAACGGCTGGCCGGTTTTCGAGGCCGTAGCGCACAAAGGTACCGGTGTTCTCGAATCTTTGACTGCAGTCTGCAAGCTGGTGATTCGCACCCTCAAAGACAAGGACCCACAGAACTTCGGCCGCGAGTCTGTGGGGGACAGCACCGCGGACCGAGGGGCTGCCGTAGCCGCCGAGCTGGGCGCCGAAATTGCGCCACCCCCACCCAACGATTTTGGCGACGTCTCGGCCGACCTTGAGATCGACCAGCCGGTAGTGCTAGACGATGCCGACGTTGCGGTTGAGGATCTGGTGGAGGTTGAAGCACTCGAAGAGGTTGAGGCACTTCCAGAAGACGATCACGAAGATCAGTGGATCGGCGGCGACCCCGACGAAGCAACCGGTACGGAAGACATCTTGCTACCCGCCGAAGCAACGGGTGTTTGGGTTCTTTCGCAACCCAAATCGCCGACTTGGAAAAACGGGCAGCTTACAATCCCGCTGCGTTTTTCCCGTGGCCAGGAAACCTTCGCACTCAACTTGAAGATTCGCCTGGAACTACCTGAATCATAAGGACATTTCCGGTACGCTACTTGCTGCCGTACAGGTCTTTTGCCTTCTGGCGCCCCTTGATTTCCAGCACCAATGGGATGTGCGGCAAGGCAAGACGTTCTCTCAGCCGTCGCTCAAGAAAGCGCCGGTACGGGTCGGGCAGATGGTCGGCAGCCACGTTGCAAAATAGCCGGATCCGTTGAGGACGTCGCCCTGTCTGAGTCGCGTAGAGTACTTTGAGTTCCTTGCGACGTTTTTGTCGCCGGCTCTGGCGGATCTGCACCGCAGGCGGCGGGTTTTGACGGAACAGATCCTCAAGGATGCGATTGAGTTCGCCCGTAGGGATTTCGCGGTCTAGCTCTTCAAGCAAGACCTTGGTCCAGTGGACGATACGGCTCAAGTTATGGCCGGTTTCCGCCGACAGCGACACCGACGGCACGAAGTCGAGAAAGCTGAACAGGCGGTCACGCTCATGTTCAAGCTCACGAAAGCGCTGCTCGGGCTCCTCAATGCGGTCCCATTGTGACCACAAAAAGATCATGCCCTTACCCATACGGGCGATCTTGATGAGCAGTGTCTGGTCCTGCTGAGTTGGTCCCTCATCGGCGCGCATCATGTAGATGACGATATCCGCTTCTTCGACCGCTTTGATCGAGCGCTGGACCGCCGCCCATTCGAGCTGGTCGTCAATATTTTTGCGCCGGCGTATGCCTGCCGTGTCGACATAAATCACCGGCATATCACCAAGCATGCCCTCGGCCGTCACCGCATCGCGTGTAGTGCCGGGTACATCGGAGACCACAGAACGGTCGATCTTGAGCAGTCGATTGAGCAGTGTACTCTTGCCAGCGTTGGGACGCCCAACGATGGCGATGCGCGGCCGGGGATCGCGAGGCGGCGGCGCCGCCTCGCTGCCGAGGCCAAGGCGCATCATGACCTCGTCCTCCAATTCATCAAGACCGGTGCCGTGCGCGCCGCTCACCGGGAATGGGGTCCAACCGAGCTCAGCTACGCCCCAGGCGTCCGCAAACTGGCCTTCGCCATCCGCCTTATTCGCGACCAACAGCACGTCGCGGCCCGACCGGCGCAATTCATCCGCCAACCACCGGTCACTGCCGGTAACACCGGCACGGCCATCGACCACGAACAGCACGAGATCGGCCTCGGCCCATTGCGGTCGCAAGAATGTTTGTGCCCGTTGGAGTACAGGATCTTCCTCCTCTCGGCGGAACCCGCACAGGTCGCGCAGTTTGACGGTATTCCCGTCGGGCAGCCTCCAATCCCCCTCGATCCAGTCGCGCGTAACCCCCTCGCGGTCGTCGACCAGCGCATCACGGGTTCGCGTCAGACGGTTGAAGAGCGTACTTTTGCCCACATTCGGGCGGCCGACCAGCAGAATTCGCGTCATGATTCCTCTGTTTGCGCGCGTTCGCGCCAGCGTGCAATCAGGGCGTCCGCCGCCGTATCTTTGCGCCCACCCACAGCGAGACCGGCCCGCTTGAGCGCACCCTCGCGTTGCGTCCACTTCGGCAGCACCTTGACCCACAGATCGAGATAGACCGGCGAATCGAGCAGGGTTTCTGCCGAGCGGCGGGCTCGTGTACCGATCTCGCGGATTTTGCGGCCGCCCTCGCCGACGACGATTCGTTTCTGGCTCTCACGCTCTACGTGCATCACGGCACGGATGTATATCGGGCGCGTCGTTTCGCGAAACTCCTCAATTTCAACAAGGACCTTCCAGGGAAGCTCATCCCCAAGTTCGTGGAAAATCGCCTCGCGCACATGCTCCGCGACGATTTCGCGCACGGTGCGGTCCGACAGGTCTTCATCCGGATACAGCAGATCCCCTGGTTCGGCCAACTCAAACAGGCGATCGACCAGCTCCGGTAGCCCTTCGCCGGTGACCGCGCTCACGGCCAGAACGTGCTCGGCGCCCCATCCTGTCAGCATAGACAGGTCGGACGCCATCTGTTCGGGTCCGACCCGGTCTATCTGACTGAGCACGGCAACAACGGGCCCACGCGACGCCGCCAGATCCAAAATGCGGTGATCGACTTCATCAAGGCGCCCGCTACAGGCCACAAACACGGCCGCATCCGCTGAGCCGATACCTTGACAGGCGGACCGGATCATCGCCGCGTTCATTTGAGTCACCGCGTCGTGAAGACCGGGTGTATCGATGAAAACGATCTGCCCGCGGTCTTCGGTAAGGATGCCGCGTGTATTCGACCACGTCGTCTGCGGCTTGGGGCTCACGGCGCTCAAATGTTCGCCGATGATCCGATTGACGAGGCTGGATTTCCCCGCATTCGGCCGCCCGACGACGGCGTAGACGGCGACTTTTGTTGTATTCATGTGCGTGCCTCGGCAATGCGTTCAAGTGTGTCCAGTGCGCGACGGGCGGCGGCTGATTCGGCCTCACGGCGGTTGCGCCCTTGGGCTGCGGCGCTGCCGGAGGATCCCCAACGGACGCGCACGTGAAATCCGTCCTCGGCGCGCTCAAGCACCTCGTATTGCGGTGCGCCCTGCCCGGATGCCACAAGCCGTTCTTGCAGCACGCTCTTGGGTTCATGTTCCAGTCGGGCAACCTCGTAGTCGGGTATGTCTGCGGCCGGTCCTGCGGCAACGGCGGCAACGAGTGCTGTCCAGCCATGCTCCAGATGTACGACCGCAAGTAGGGCCTCGGCAACATCGGCCAGGATGCTCGCACGGCCAGCCGCCCCCAGACGGGCGGCTCCGCGTCCCAGCCGCAAACAGGGGACCAACGGTAAGCGCGCCGCCCAAGCGGCGAGATTCTCGCGCCGCACCACGAGCGACCGCAGAAACGACAGTTCGCCCTCGCTGGCCGCAGGCCGTAACTGCATCAGCACTTGAGCGGCCGCGGCAGCCAGCAATGCGTCGCCGAGGAATTCCAAGCGCTCGTAGTCTCTACCCTCACCTGGATGCTCATGGGCCCAGGAACTGTGGGTCAACGCCTCGCGCCAACGCGACGCATCGAGTACCCGTACGCCCAGGGCGGCGGCCACATGGTTGAGTGCCGTTGTTTCATCGACGCCTTCGCTCATTGTGCCGCGCCGGTACCGATCCACCCGCCGCCCAGCACCTCGTCGCCACGATAGAATACGGCGGCCTGCCCAGGAGAGATAACCTCGCCCCGGCCCAAAAAGCGAAGATCGGCGCTGGAGGGCCCAGTCGGCACCACTTCGGCTGGTTGCGGCCGACTACGGTAACGAACCTGTACCTCGGCGGGAAAAGGCGCAGCCGGCGCGGCACCGATCCACCGCACATCGCGGAGCCGGGCTTCGCGACGAGTCAAACGATCACGCGAAACCGCAACCACTTCGGCGCTTTGGGGGCGTACTTCGCCGACGTAGAGCGGTTCAGGCGCCGCGATCCCGAGACCCCGGCGCTGCCCCACCGTAAAGCGGTGAATGCCTTCGTGCTGCCCAATCTCTTGGCCAGCTTCATCAACAATACGACCGGGGCGGCGGTCCGCCGGCGGGATTTCGGCTGCCAGGAACCCCTGCAGATCGCCGTCCGGGATAAAACAAATATCCTGCGATTCTGGTTTACGGGCGACCCGAATACCGGCCTCGGAAGCTATGGTCCGAACTTCGTCCTTGGTCAGGTCTCCCAAGGGGAATAGCGTGTGCGCGAGCTGTTCGGCATCAAGCGAAAACAAAAAATACGATTGGTCTTTACGTTCGTCCCGGGCGCGCCTCAATTCCGGACCCTTTGGCCCCTGCAGAATGCGTGCATAGTGCCCCGTCGCCAGATGGGTACAGCCCAAACGCCTGGCGTGCTCCCACAACGGCCGAAACTTGACGCGGTCGTTGCACCATACGCAAGGGTTCGGTGTTTCACCAGCGGCATACGCCGCCACAAACGGCCGCACCACGTCGTCGGCGAAATTCACCGTGTAGTCGACGACGTAGTGGGGAAATCCGAGGTCATCGGCCACGCGGCGCGCCTGGTCCAGATCTTCGAGCGAACAGCAGGTATCGAATTTGTGCGTGTCGGGCAGGTCCAAGTTGTAGAGATGCATACTCATCCCGACGACTTCATGGCCCGCACGGTGCAGCAGCAGAGCCGCTACCGCACTATCCACTCCGCCACTCATAGCCACTGCAATACGCATAACGCCGGTCACTCCTCAATCGTACAGTGTACCAGCGGCGCGCAGGATTTGTCGGCTAATTTATGGCGCGCAGTACGTACCGTACCGATGTTTCCGGCTGCAACCACGCGCGAGCAACACGTTGAACATCCTCAGGCGTAACGCTCAGCAGGGCCTCCTGCCCCTCCCGCCACGCGTCCCAGCGCCCGTGCCACAGCAGGCCCGAGGCATAGGCCCCGGTACGTCCACCGCTCGTTTGCAGGCCGATCGACTGGACGCCCAGTAGGTACGTCTGGGCGCGCTGGACCTCTTCGGCAGTGACGCCGTCATTGCGGATCTCGTTGAGCACCCGCTCGAATTCACGAATCGCCTCCGCCTCCTTGTCCGGTGCGCAGCCGATATAGAGGATCATGCTGCCACGATCAACGGGGTAGCTCTCGATGCTGGTCACGGAATACGCGAGGCTCTTCTTGTCGCGCAGCTCAACAAACAATCGCCCTCCCATGCCGGCCAAAATCGCATTGAGGATGCGCAGGGCGTGCCGGTCGTCGTCTTGTTGCGTGACGGTCGGGAAGCCCCACAGAATATGCGTCTGCTGCCCCGGCTGGGTGACAATTCTCTCAACCAGTGCTTGCCGATCCGGCATCGCGGGCGGGGTCGGCTCGGACACCGTCGGCGCCTCAACCAGCAATGTCGGCGGAATCGTGTCCAGCACAAGTCGGCGCGCCTCAGCGGCATCCATGGCCCCGACCACTGAAATGATCATCCGTTCGGGGACCATATGCCGCTTGTGGAATTGGACCAGATCCTCACGCGCCAGTGCGGCAACGGACGCACGCTTGCCGACCGACAGGTGGTTGTAGGGGTGCTGGCCGTAGAACTCGCCATAAAAGCCATCGAGCGCAAACTGTACGCGATTTTCGGCGAGTGCGTCGATCTCCCGCACCTGGTCCTCGCGCTCCCGGCGCACCTCTTCCTCGGGGAATGACGCACCGGCCAGTACGTCAAAGAAGAGTTCGAATCCGGCATGCACGTCGTGGGTTAGGAACCGACCGAACAGAGAAACGGCGTCACGGCCGCTGCCGGCCGACAGGACACCGCCCATGCGGTCAAGCGCGCGCTCGATCTCCGCCGCACTTCGTAGAGCTGTACCGCGGGCCCACACCGAGCCCATAAGCTGCGCCAGCCCCTCTTGCCCCGCCGCTTCCGCGCGCTGTCCACCGGGCATGGATGCCCGAATACCGACAAGCGGCGCCTTGTGATCGGTCTGTACCAGCAGCGTAATGCCGCCGGGCAGCCTTACCACCTCGACGGCGGCAGTTACATCCGTTGCAACGGGGGTCAATTCGGGGTCGACGACGACGCGATCGCGCACCCAAGCCGCAGCCGTGTCGACACTCGGCAGCTCGGTCCCCTCGGGAAGCAACACAACGAGATTGGTGCGTTCTGGGCGCAGCCAGAAAGCCGCGACGCGTCGAATATCTTCAGCGGTAACAGCGCGGATTCGCGCGAGGTACTGTTCGGCACCGGCCGGGTCGCCGTCAACCATCGTGAAACGGCCAAGCATGCGGGCAACGCCTTGGTACGACTCCTGCGCATGAACGAAAGAGCTCACGATTGCCGTGCGGGCAGCCGCCAATTCATCGTCGCCAAAGACGAGGCGAGCCGGATCGAACAACAGGGTCGCCATCGCACGCACCACGGCCTCTGCGTTCGCGGGCTCAACCTCGGCGCCGGCCAGAAACAACCCGGCATCGACCGGTGTAAAGGCGTAGGTCGAGACGCTGTGCACAAGGTCTCGCTGGCGCTTGAGTTCGCGGTAGAGCAGGCTATTGTAGCCACCGCCAAGAATCTGGCTGAGGACGTCGAGCGCGGCCGCATCGGGGTGGCGGGCGCCGACGATCGGGAAACCGAATTCCACCCGCCCGAGCTTGGCGTCGAAATCAAGCACATCAACGCGCAGGCTTTCTTGGGGGGGCTCCACTTCGCGGGGGCGCGGCGGAAGATCCCGCGCCTCCGCCTTGCCGTAACGCTCACGCACGAGTTCGAGCAATCTGGAGCGATCAAAATCGCCTACCGCAACGACGATCATGTTGTTGGGCACGTACCAGTGCCGGTAAATATCAGCGAGTGCATCACGATTGAGGGCGGCTACGACTTCGTCGTAACCGATCACCGGGCGACCGTAGGGATGCGAACGAAACGCAGATGCCGCCAAACGCTCCCACACTTCGCGGTCGGGATTGTCCTTACCGCGCCGGATTTCCTCGCGTACGACTTCGAGTTCCTTACGCAGTTCGTCGGCATCCAGCAACGAATGCAGCACAGCATCGCTCAGTACGTCAAAACCACGTTCCCAATAAGGGCTTGCAATGACCGTGTGATAGACCGTTTCGTCATAACTCGTCCAGGCATTGACAACGCCGCCGGCCGCCTCGATCAGGCCGCCGATCTCGCCGTTCGGGAACCGCTCTGTCCCCTTGAACAGCATGTGCTCGAATACGTGCGCCACACCTGCGTTCTCGGCGCGTTCATCGGCGCTGCCGAAGCGTACCCACGTCTGCAGGGCGACCACGGGCGCGCTGTGGTCTTCGAGCAAGACGACTGTAAGCCCGTTGGGGAGGTGATGGACCTCAGGGCGCGGAGCAACCGCGGCCGTGGGAATGGGATCAGGCATAGAGCGACAACCTCCGAGGGTGGTGATCGTTAGTGCGGCGGCAAGCCACCCGAGTCGAGCATTCATGGTTGGTTCCTCTCGCTGTCGGTTCGATCCGCATTCACATGTTCGGACGCTGAATCGGCGGCGGTGGTTCCGGCCAGCCTTCGGGCATTGCCAGCGATAGAGTCCCATCGGCATCGCGGCCCATGACTGGCTCCACGCGCAGCTTTGGAAAGTCCTCGACTGCGCGGACAAGTTCCTCAATTGAGCGGGCAGGAGCCAAGTGCTCAAGGCTGCGCATGGTGGGAAACATCAGTTCAATTTCACCGCGACTGCAGGCGTTCAGTGCCTCCGTGGGGTGAAACCAACGTGCTGCCACCACTTCACCTTCTTGCGGGCAGATCATCGCATTGGCATCCATGCGTGCCAAGAAAAAATGCGTGTCAAAGCGCATCGGAATTGGCTTCGGCGTCACCCAATTGATCCAATAGGACAAACCTTGTGTCGGCAGATTCACATCGGCGGCAGCCAAGGCGGCCCAGAAACTCCGGGCATCGTGGCGCGGCCAATTTCCCTGCGGCCCACCTGCCGGAAACACGCCGGCCTCTTCCCATAGTTCACGCAATGCTGCACGCAAAAAACCTGCCCGTGCAGCTTCGTCCACGTCCGCCAGGGGCCCAATCGCCCAGCGTCCTGCATCGACCGGACATACCGCAGCGGCGACATCCGAGATATCGGCCTGGTCAACTTTGCCGCCCGGAAATACGCTTTGGCGGGCAGCGAAAGCATCGCTGGCAGGGCGCTCGAGCAGCAGCACTTGGAATGAGGCGCCAGCCGGCCTAGCCACGACAACGGTCGCGGCCGGTCGAGCAGGCACTCCCTCGCCCGAAAAGTCGAAGGCAGCGATGTCCTGTTCGAGGCTCAAGCCGGTTCGGTGGTCCCGCCGGTCAGCCGTTGCGCCCAACCCGCGTGGTTGAAGAACTTGCCCTTGAACTGATCGGCACGGGGGTTGTCAACGCGAAATCGCTGTTCCGCGTCATCCCAGTCGATGAGGCTCCCTTCAACCAGGGCCGCGGTCTTTTCGTAAACGAGGATCACAAGGCCGTCTTCGCACCAATATGCGTCACCGGCCATCGGCTCATCAAAGGCAATTTCGAGACGAAACCCGTCACAGACCTTGCTGTCGATGAACAGACGCGCGTCCTTGCCCGCGTGCTCAGGCAGCGCCGCCAGTTCTCGTAATTTGTCGCGGGCGGCCATTGTCAGATCAAGCACGGTGTATCCCGATTCGTGGTTTGCGTTTCTCGTCAAAGACCCTATCATGGAGAGTCTAACACACCTCCGGCATTTTCTACCCCCGAAGGAGCCTTCCGATGCAGGTCATCCGCAAGCAAACCGGCCATTTCCTCGAGGATTTCACCCCGGGCCAGGTTTTTCATCACAAGCGTGGCAAGACGGTCACCGAGGGCCTTTTCAACGACTTCACCGATTTCTCATTTACGACCAATCCGCTGGCCAAAAATATCGAATTCGCCAAGCTCTACGGCTACCCGTCAATGCCCTGCCCACCGGGGCTGGTCATGAATGTCGTCTTCAGCCAAACAGTCGAGGATATCAGCGAAAACGCCCGTGCCAACCTGGGATACAAAGACATGTGCTTCGGCGTACCCGTCTATATTGGTGACACGATCGAGGTGGATACACGGGTCCTTGCCGTCAAGCCTTCGTCCAAAGATCGCGACCGTGGTGTGGTTACCGTTCAGTCGACCGGCCGCAACCAGCACCGTGAAGTGGTCCTGACTTTTCAACGTTCAGTGCAGATCTGGAAGCGTGACGAGAACAACGAGGTGCGGGAAGCAAGCCTCGATACGCCCGAACTCGTTGAGGCCACGCCGTGGCTACCGGCGTACGATGCCGGCCGCAATTATCGCGCAAAAGCCTATCTGACGACATCCGACAGCTATTTCGAGGATTTCGTGGTCGGCTCACGAATCGAGCACAGCCGCGGACGCGTCGTGACCGACGAACACATCTCGCTGACCGGCAAGCTCGACAACACCAGCCAGGTCCACTGCAATCAATGGTTGATCGATTCCAATCCCGGTAAGTACCTGGGCGGCAAGCTGCTGGTCTACGGCGGCATTCCATTCAACCTCTGCCTCGGCCTAAGCTGCGCGGATGTTGGTGAAAACGCCCTTTCTGACGTGCGTTACACCACGGGGAACCATACGGCGCCGATTTTTGTTGGCGACACGGTCTTCGCCTCGACTGAGATACTCGGCGCCACGGACTACCCCGGCCGCCCTGATCTGGGCCTGCTTACGACAATGCTGCGCGGCTGGAAGCACGTGGACAAAGACGGTGTTGTGGAACGGGTCCAGATCTTTGAGCTGGAACGCCAACTGGCAGTTAAGCGCCGCAGCCACTACGCCTGATTCGGCACGACAGCGGACACGTCGCTGGGGCGCTCGATTGGAGACGCTCTTCGTTGCGCTCCGTGCTCCACAACCGTATGCCCCAGGTCGGGCCTATGCCGGATTGCGTGGATCCGGTGTGGCGTGGGTGGCCAGCAAATCACAAAGCGCCGTCTCGACCCGTGATGCAAACGCGTCCGCGGCGCTTCTTTCGTCTGCCGGCAGCGCGGGCGGTGTCAACGGCTCGCCGATCAAATAGCGCACCTTGCACGGCAACGGAAAATGGACAGCGGTCGAAAATGGCAGTGGCAGCGGCAGTATGCCGATCGCAAACGGATCCCGAAAGTCCTTTTGATCGGCCCCGAAGCGGAGCACATGGCGCGCCATGAAGCGGCCCAGCCGCTGCCCATCCCCCAAGAATACGAAGCCGTGATTGACTCCGACGCTGGCGATCGGCACCACCGGAACACCGGACCGCAGAGCGACATGAGCAAAACCACGGCGGCCTGTCCAGCACACACGCTCCCGGCCGAACCGGCTGTCAAAGATCTCGCGAATCCCGCCCGGATAACTGAGCACCCACTCGCCGGCCGCCAGCAGCGTCACGGCATTGCTGCGTGTGCCTTCGACGGTTCCCAGCACGGCGGCCAATTTCGCCGTCAGAGGGTTGCGGAACAACATGCGCTCCCCGAGGCTGCGTGGCAGCTTCCCGGTGCGGTCCGCAATCATTTTGAGCAGGATCAGCGAATCAAAATCCAGACGACCGTGGTTGCTGACCAAGATGGCTGGGCCCTTGGGAAGGCGCTCCGCTCCCCGCAGGTCCGCCCGGTGCCACAACCGCCGCAGCGCCCACGGTCGCAAGAACCTCCGCGCGCGCCGCGAGTCATAGGAGTCGACACGGCTGATCTCGTCCATTTGCTCACTATAACGGAATGCCCGGAGATCATCACGAGCGCCCTACGGGTCAGGCTTCGCGCTCCCACGCACGGCCCTTGAGATGAGGCTCAGAACCGCGGGGTGGCGGAAAATCAGGGCTCGGCCCCAAGCGCTCACCCATGCGCCAACGTCCGGGCACTGCAGCAAGCGCACAGCGGGCCGCTGCGTCGAAGGCGTCGGCGGTCAGCCTGTGCGTGTTGCTGAAGGCAACGAGGCTGCCGCCCGCGGCGACAAGCGGCGCCGCAAGGGCAATAAGCTGACCGTAGTCGCGCTCGGTGGAAAAGCTGCCACGCCTTCCTCTCGCGAAGGTCGGCGGATCAAGCAACACGGCGTCGAATTCCTCGCCGCGCCGGGCCAAGCGCGGCAACACATCGAACACATCGTCGGCAAGGAACCGGTGCCCCGTCGGGTCGAATGCATTGAGCGTGAACAGGTCCCGCGCGGCCCGCATGGCGGCCTTGGCCAAATCAACATTCGTGGTCGTCGCACCGACAGCCGCAGCCGTCAAACCAAAAGACCCTGTGTAGGCGAATGTGTTGAGGAGCCGTCCGCCCCCCACCCGGTCGGCAACCCAACGGCGATTGTCGCGCTGGTCCAGATAGAGCCCGGTGGCTGGCCCCTCGGCCAGCCGAATTGGGTACCGGAGACCGTGTTCGACAACCTCGACGGCGTCACCCTCGGCCCGCTCGCCGGCCAGGTGGATTCCCGCACGGTTGGGCTCGGATGACCGTGGACGTTGTACGCCATACACGCCACGCAGGCCGGCGGGCAGATCAAGCAGATGCTCGGCCAACACCCGGATCGTGCCGTCCCCGGCGCCGTAGTCGTGAACAAGTGCCCACGTCCCGTAGACGTCAACGGCAGCCCCAGGTATACCCTCGGTATCGCCTTGCAGAAGCCGCCAGGCCGACCCCGCAGCGGCTGGGAGTCGCCCCGACTGCTGAAGAGCCCGCCGTCCGTCCATAGCGGCCGCGAGGCGATCCCGCTGATCGGCGACCGCCGGGCTCACAAACTCACCGCGAAACGCCGCGCAAATCGCGGACAGCCGAAGTCAAGACAAACGGAACATTGCGCGTGGCGTGGTACACGGAAAGGCGCAGGGCGCGAGTCAGCGCTGGCGGCAGCAGACGTTCGGCCGCCCGGCTGAGGCCGGCCATGCCGTACAGATAGCGAAAACGCGCACCGAGTGGCTCCGCGAGAAACTGCCCGAACGTAGCGGGATCTGCTGTTCCGTCAGCGCGGGGTCGCGGAAAGTCGGTCCACCAGTACGCGGCATTGAACAGCGGCACGCGCGCGGCTTTGAGGACGGCGCGCACGGCACGGCGATAGTCGGGGTTGGTCCGCGCGTACTCTTCGCTGTACTCAAGCACAGCGGTATAGCGGCGATCCCGCTTGACCATGCGTAGGCGATCAATGAGATCATCGGTGGCGACAAGCTCCTCGCTGGTTGTATGCTTTCCGTCAATCGAGAACCGCAGCACACCACCCGCAAAGGTCGAAAGAACAGCATCAAGGCCTGCCTTGGGCGGCAGCCGCGCGAACTCGTACTGCACCGCCAGTCGGCCGGGACGTGCGAGCACGTGCGACCAGTAGCTCTCCGGGCAAAGCGAAACAAAATCAAACAGCGCGTTCACGTAGCGGAATCGGGAGTCCGCCTCCATGCGCTCCAAGTCCTCCCGCAAACGCTCGGCGCGGCGCACGACTGCACCGCGCCGAAAAAGCTTGCGCTGCTCCGATGGCGCACCAGCACACACCACGCAGGCCAAAGGACAACCGCGAAACGGAACGAGAAAGGGATGAATTGGACCAGGCCAACTCCGCTGCAGCCGGTGCAAGGACGTCACGTCACGCCGCCAAGCGGGAAAGAACTCGTCATACAGGTAGTCGTTCGCGTCAATATCTTCGTTGCTGAGCCTGTATGTCCAGGGTGTCGCGACACCGTCCCGACCAACCAAATTGGGGACATCCAGTGGCTCACGGCCGCCAAGCAGCGCTACGACAAGGTCTGCTAGGGGGCGCTCGGCATCGCCGCGGACCACCCAGTCGATATCGAGATCGGAGACCAGTTGTTCTGCAAAGAGGCCTGCGGTCAAGCCGCCAGCAATGACAACGGCGGACCGCTGGGCCTGGCGTATCCGCCGCACAAGGGCGGCTGCCCCAGCCAGGCTGAGGTACCAGTGGACATCGATCAAAACGATTCGAGCGGCGCGGATTGCCGTATCAGGCAGATCCGCAGCGTACCACCCATCCACCGGAACGGGTAGCCGACGGATCAGTGCCGGCAATGAAAGCGGCAAGCTCGCCCGAAACTCCATCGGCGTCTCGGGGTGGACGTAGATAACCTCTGACTTGCCGTGACTCAACGTCCGATACAAGGAATCACCATGCTCGGTGTGCCGTTCCGGAATTGGCTCGCTGAGCCGCCGGAGGTTATCGGTACTTCGGCCACGCCGTCAGCCGCGGCCGGCGGTGCCTTCGTCCACGGCGCGGCGCATCTCGCGCACCGCCTCTGCCATCCCGACAAAGACAGCACGTCCAACAATGCTGTGCCCGATGTTGACCTCTTCGAGTTCCGGAATCGCCGCAATTGCGGCGATATTGCGCAGATTCAGCCCGTGCCCCGCGTGAACGTGCAGCCCCAGCCTAGCCGCGCCGCGACAGGCCTCACGTAGGGCCTCTAAGCGTTCCGTCAGATCTCGCGCGTCTCGGGCATTCGCATAGGCCCCCGTGTGGAACTCCACAGCATCGGCGCCCGCCCGCTTGCACTCTTTGACCTGCTGCAGATCGGGCTCGATGAAGATGGCCGTGTGCAAACCTGCGTCGCGCAGAAAACGCACAGTATAGGCTATATGGTCACGGCGGCCGACGACATCAAGGCCCCCCTCGGTTGTCACCTCTTCACGCCGCTCCGGCACCAAAGTAATCTGCTGCGGCCGTGCTTCGAGGGCGACGGCAACCATTTCCTGCGTTGCCGCCATCTCCAGGTTGAGGGGTACGTGGAGCAGCTTGGACAACACGGCCAAATCACGGTCCTGTATGTGCCGCCGGTCCTCGCGCAAATGCACGGTGATGCTGTCGGCGCCGGCCTGCTCGGCGATAACCGCCGCATGGACAGGATCGGGCTCGTCGATCTTGCGTGCTTCACGCAGGGTCGCGACGTGGTCTACGTTGATACCAAGGCGTATCCGAGCCATCAGGCAGCCCCGGCATGCAAGCGTAGCGCGCTGTCGAGGTCGCTGGCCAAGCTGTCGGCCAATTCGCGGATCCGTACGGCATTTTCGCCTTCGACGATGATGCGGGCCTTGGGTTCGGTACCGCTGTAGCGGACGACAACGCGGCCGCGTGGAGCCAATTCATGCTCGGCTTTGGCCAATGCGGCGCTGAATGCCGGTAAAGATTCAAGCGGGACCTTCGCTGCGACGGCAATATCGCGCTTGGCTTGGGGAATGCGCAGCATTTGCTCTGCCAACTCGCTGAGCCGCAGTCCCGTTTCTCGCATTACACGCAGCACTTCAAGGGCGGCCAATGTGCCATCACCGGTCGTCGAGGCATCAAGGAAGATCAAGTGCCCGCTTGACTCGCCACCGAAATTTGAGCCAACTTCACGCATACGCTGTGAAACGTAGCGATCACCGACGTCGGTACGAACCACCCGCCCGCCCGCCTGCTGCATGGTCAGGTCGAGGCCGAGATTGCTGGCGATCGTGGCTACCAGCGTGCGATTGCCGAGCTGCCCGCGTTGCAGCAGATACAACCCAACGAAGGCCATGACCGCATCGCCGTCCACCACGTGGCCCCGCTCATCAATGAATACAGCGCGATCGCCGTCACCGTCAAGGCAGACGCCGAGATCGGCGCCAAGCTCGCTGACGCGCTGCTGTGCCGCCTCCGGCGCCGTCGACCCTACGCCGAGATTGATGTTCATCCCGTTCGGCGAAACGCCGACGGGGAAAACTTGGGCGCCCAGCTCCGAAAAAACCTCGGGCGCCACCTTGTATGTGGCGCCGTTGGCGCAATCAACGACGATCCGCATGCCGTCCAGCGTCAAATCCCGGGGCAAAGCGGACTTTAGGGATACGACGTAACGACCGACCGCATCGTCAATTCGGAAGGCCTTGCCGATCCGCTCGGGGGAAACCCGCAGACGACCCAACTCGCCATCGTCCAGCATTAGACGCTCCAGCTCAAGCTCGACGCTGTCGTGCAACTTGTAGCCGGAGCGATCGAAAACCTTGATACCATTGTATTCGTAGCTGTTATGGCTGGCGCTGATCACCACGCCAACATCGGCCCGCATCGATTGCGTGATGAAGGCGATGCCGGGAGTCGGCAACGGGCCGACCAGGTACACGTCAACCCCCATGGCAACGATACCTGAGGCCAGCGCGGTTTCAATCATGTACCCGCTCAGGCGCGTATCTTTACCGATAACGATGCGGTGCCGCCTTTCTCCGTTACGAAAATGCGCGGCGATGGCCTGCCCTGCCAGCATGGCGGCCTGGCTGTCCATGGGCCATGCGTTGGCGACCCCACGGATTCCGTCCGTGCCGAACAATCGGCGCTGCGTACTCATATGTCACCTCGACAACATTGGCGACGACCAGGACGCCGCACTTCGAGAGACATGTTAGCAGGGAGTTACGGGCGTCGCGAGATGCGTGCTGCGTGCCGCGTGCCGACTCAGCGCCGATGGCGGGCGAATTCAGCCAACTCTCGGTCACGTGCAGTCCCCTCGGGGCCGGCGGCGACCGCTGCATAATCCGTCTCGGCATCTGCCCAGCGGCCTTCGAGTGCCGCGATCGCAGCTCGCAGCCGTATCAACAAAGCCGTATCGGGATGTTCGTCCAGACCACCGGCAATCCACGCCGCCGCTTCATCTCGGTGGCCCAGCGCCCAAGCGGCGCTCGCTGCGGCATGCCACAGCAGCGGATCGCGCCAACCAGGCATGTCCAGCCAGACCTCGGCCGATGTCAGCGCCGTCTCATACCGCCCGGCATCGGTCGCCGCAAGCGTTGTGGCCTCATGCGGTCGTGCCCAGGTCGGCCTGGCGGCTGCGGCGCGCTCAAACTCGCTGAGAGCATCGGCTGTCGAGCCCTGAACGATTCGCAGTTGCCCCAAGCGATACAGCATCAGTGCGTCGTCCGGTCTGCGGCTCAACGCCTTACGCAGCACGAGTTCCGCCTCTTCCGTTCGCCCTTCGCGCAGCAACCGCAAGCTTGCACGCTCCAGGCGGGCAGTGCCAGCGTCGTGCCACGCCGTGAGTGCCGCCGCGAAGAGCAATGCACCCAGCAAAACGCCGCCAATACGACGGCCAAGCCCCCCCTCGCTACGAACTGACGCATACGCGTGCTGCGGTAGCGCCACAAGTGCCAGCGCCAGTGATCCGATCCACCAAAGCGGAGCCACCGCAGACGCAAGGCTCCCCATGGCGACCACCCACCAAGCAGCACCGGCCGCAACCAGCAACCCATCCCCCCGTGCTCGGGCCACAGCCGCCTTCTCGAGCCACCACAGCGCGAAAACGGCAAGTAGCAGCAGCCCCACCCAGCCCCGCTCTGCCAGTGCCTCTACAAACAAGTTGTGCGCGTGCGTAATCGAGTTTTCGATCTCCCAAGTCATCCGGTCGAGTTCGGGACTCAAGACGCGATCAAAGCCTTCGGAGATGCGGCCGGGCCCCACGCCGAGTGGGGCTTCACCGGCAAGCGACAGCGCGTGGTCGGCCAACATCAGTCGATAACACAACGGCGCGTCGTCTTCCAGCCACATCAGCGTTAGCCCGACAACCCCGGCCAAGG
>CAZUAB010000021.1:0-23892 GCA_964617795.1 uncultured bacterium | reverse complement strand
CGCCACGTGCAAGTGAGGGAGTCGGAACCTTATGGCATCGCCTGATCATAAGCAAAAAGCACACGGAAGCGGCGGGGAGCTTTACCATCCCCCGGCGATGACGTACGGCGAGATTACTCGTGACGTACTGCGTACGATCGAGCCGCCGACCTACAAGTTTTTCCTCGGTTACGCCGTCGTGTTGGCCATGCTGGCCTGCGGTGCGCTCACTTGGGCCTATCAGATCATATATGGCCTAGGTGTTTCCGGTATCACGCACCCCGCGATGTGGGGCGTTTACATTACCGACTTCGTATTCTGGGTCGGTATCGGTCACGCAGGCACGCTAATTTCCGCCATTCTGTTCCTCGTGCGGGCGCCATTCCGTAACGCGATCTACCGCGCTTCCGAGGCGATGACGGTATTTGCCGTGGCCACGGCTGGTCTGTTTCCGCTTATTCACATTGGGCGCGTTTGGTACGGCTACTGGCTGTTCCCCTATCCGACCGCGCGGCAGATATGGCCAAACTTCCGCAGCCCGCTCGAATGGGACGTCTGGGCGATTTCGACCTATGCGACCATTTCAATAGTGTTCTTTTTCGTCGGCCTGATTCCCGACGTTGCAACGGCCCGTGACCGTGCGACCAGTACTTTCCGTCGCACGCTGTATACGCTGCTTAGTTTTGGCTGGACCGGCTCACATCGTCAGTGGAAACATTATATGGCGGCCTACGGGTTCTTTGCCGCCTTCGCGACGCCGTTGGTGATCTCGGTGCACTCGGTTGTGTCGTGGGACTTTGCGATGTCGATCACGCCTGGATGGCACACGACGATTTTCCCGCCGTACTTTGTCGCCGGCGCGATTTACTCGGGCGTCGGCATGGTGATCACGCTGCTGGTACCCATGCGCAAACTGATGGGCCTGGAGAATTTCATCACGGTCTATCACTTTGAAGCACTGGCCAAACTGCTGATCTTCGTCAGTGCGATTGTGACCTACGCGTACGCGGTCGAATTTTATATCGCGTTCTACAGCGGGAACGTGTTTGAGGCAGATCAGTTCGTGTATCGTGCGACGGGTGATTACGCCTGGGCGTTCTGGTTGATGGTGTTCTGCAACTGCATCGTGCCGATCTTCCTCTGGTTCAAAAAAGTTCGTACCAACCTGACGACCCTGTTCATCATCTCGATTTTCGTCAACATTGGGATGTGGTTCGAACGTTTCAACATCATCGTGCAATCACAGGCGCATGATTTCGTTCCCGCCGCTTGGGGCAACTTGGCCCCCTCGGTCGGCGACATGCTGATGACCATTGGCTCGTTCGGCTGGTTCTTCACGCTGTTCTTGGCCGCCATCAAGCTGTTGCCGTCGATGGCGCTCACGGAGCTCAAGGAAATTCAGCCGCGGCCGCTCAAGGAGGCTCACTGATGAGTCACGTCGTCGGAGTATTTGGGCACGTTGATACGACCGGCAAGGCCATTGACGTTTTAAACGGCAAAGGTATTCGGGACTACACGTACTACGCGCCGACCTACATTGAGGAGCTGGCCGTGCGGGTCGACGATACCCCGTCGCCGGTACGCTGGATCACGTTGACTGGCGCGCTGACCGGGTTCATCCTCGCCGTATGGCTTCAGTGGTATATGTCGTCGGCCTACCCGATGCGTGAGTCGATGAAGCCCGTGGTAAGTTGGCCGGCATTTACGATTGTGATGTTTGAGGCGACCGTTTTGATCGGTGGCTTGTTCAACCTAGCCGCTCTGTTCATTTTCTGCGGTCTGCCGAAGATCAAGCCCGCACCGGGCTATGATCCGCGTTTCACGGATGATAAATTCGGCATCATCGTGCAGGCCTCCGGCGCGCGGGCCGATGAAGTCAAGTCGATCCTCGAAGCGGCAGGCGCCGAGGAGGTTCACGATGCATAAGTCGCTCAAGACCATGGGGATCGCGCTGGCGATCGTCGTTGGCAGTGTCGGGTCAGTCGCTGCGCGCCAATACTTCGACGACATGTTCAATCAGCCCAACGTCAAGCCCCAAGAAGGTACGCCGCGTACGCTGCCGCAAGGGGCGGTACCCTACGGGGGCGGCCGAATCCGCGTTGATCTGATGCGTGATCAGCTTTGGCCAACGCTGCCGGCAAACCCGGTGACGTCCGATGCGGCCAGCGTGGGCCGGGGACAGGTGCTCTTTGATAGGTTCTGCGCGGCTTGCCACGGTCCGACCGGTGCCGCCGATGGTCCGGTGGCCGCCAAGGGTGTGACGCCCTTTTGGCATCTGGGCTCGCCGATGACGCAGGACCGTCCGGACCAATATATTTTTGCGCAGATCTGGGTGGGCGGCTATGTGATGGGGCCGTTCTGGATGATGCTCGAAGAGCGGGAAGCGTGGGATCTTGTGAACTACGTCCGCCATCTCAAGACCTTTTACGAGTAAGGGCCGGGAAGCCATGCAATCACAAAAGCTTGCCGAAGCGGTTCAGCGGGTTACTCTGGACGTTCCGCCGCTGATCAAGTCGGTGGGGCTGGCGCTGACGGTACTAGGTGCCGTAGCGTTTGGCGCCGCGCTGTTTGTCGATTACGATGCGGCCTGGCGGGCCTACCTCACCGCTTGGGTGTATTTCACGGGACTCGCCCTTGGCGCGGTCGTGTGGTCTGCCATCCTACGGATTACCAGTGCGCGTTGGGGCCGCAGCTTGATGCGTTTTTTCGAGGCGCCGGTGGCCTTTTTGCCGGTGGCTGGCGTCTTGTTTGTCGGCCTGGTGATCGGCGGCTGGACCTCGCATATCTACGAGTGGGTTCACCATCCAATTCACCACAAAGAGGCGTGGCTTACACCCGGCTTTTTGTTCGGGCGCGAAGCAGTGATCCTCGCCATCACGTTTTGTGTGGCCTTGCTGTATGTTTACAACTCGCTGAAGGCCGACGTTCGCGTTCTCAAGGGCAACCGCAACGCCCCGGCTTTTTTTCAGCGCTTGTTCGACACGGCGTCCGGCAGTGAAGAGGAATGGGCTGCTACGCAGAAGCGCCTCGTACGCCTATCGATCGTGTACGCGTTCGCATTCGCACTCGGCAGCAGCGCGATCGCCTTCGATCTGATCATGAGCCTCGAACCCTACTGGTACTCCGCCATGTTTGGCGGCCACTACTTCTCGGGCAACATGCTGATGGGTCTGGCTTTCGTGACCATCGCAGCCGGCGCGCTCCGCGGTCGCGGCCTGCTCGAAAAGTACATTGGTCCATTGCAGTTCTGGGATGTAGGCAAGTTGGTGTTCGCGTTCACCATGGTGTGGACCTATCTGATGTGGTCCCAGTACCTGCCAATCTGGTACGGCAACATGCACGAGGAAATCGGCTGGGTCATCAAGCGCACCGAGGGGCCGTACGAGGCCTGGGCCTATCTGCTGCTCGGGATGATCTGGCTGCTACCATGGGTGATCCTGATCCCCCGTGCCAGCAAGGAACGCCCACTGATTGCCGGCACGGCCGCTTCGATCATCCTGCTTGGCATGTGGCTGGAGCGCTGGACGATGATCGTCCCCAGCCAGTTCCCGGAAGCACCGGTGGCGCCCGAAATCGCGGTTTTCCCAGGTTGGATTGATATTGGCACGATGGCGCTGTTCGCCGGACTGTTCATGCTCTCTTGCCGCTTTTTCCTCAAGTCCGCACCGATCTTGCCGGTTGGCGATCCGGTGTTCCAGCACGTGGTTGAGCACGGGAGCCACGGGCACCACTGACAGTTTGACGTCCACCTTCGTTCACATGGCAAAGGGCGCTTCGGCGCCCTTTGCCCATGGCGGCGTGCGTGTGCTACGGGTGCGACGCACAGAGAGCCCAAAGTCGACGGCCGCCGGTCAAGGCTCCCTTAGGGGGCCGAGGATCTCGTCGTCGTGTTGGCCCAGGGAAGGGGGCGGAGTCGCATCGCGCCCGCTCAGACCAGCCAAGCCGAGTGGAACCTCGACCTGGGGCCAGCGGTCGTCGCCATCGACGATTTCAAATTGCATGCCGTCCAGAACGGGGTGCGTGGCGAGTTCATCGAAGTCCAGCACAGGCTCGCAGCAAAAATCGTGTTGTGCGGCCAGTGACTCCCATTCGCGGCGGCTGCGGGCCGCGAATTCGGCAACGACCGCCTCGTAGGTGGGTTCACCCGGGCGTGCCGGGTCAAAGCCACCACCCGACAGGTCGTCACGGCCGATGGCCGCGCAGAAGGTCAGCCAAAACTTGGGTTCTAGCGCTCCCAGGGTCATCCAGCGGCCATCGCGGCTGCGGTAGATGTTGTAGCAGCAATGGATGCCGTTAAGTTGCATGCCGCCTGGTCTTGGCGCCGCCGCGTCGCTTGCCGCCCGGTGCGCCGCCAAGTGCATGGTCAGAAACGCAAGCACACCGTGCGTCATGCTGGTATCGACCCAGGTGCCGCGGCCGCTCGCTGCGCGTCCTTGCAATGCCGCCAAAATGCCGATCACGGCCATCAGAGATCCGCCACCAATATCGGCGACCTGGCCGCCCGGAAACGCGGGCCGGTCGGGATCCTGGCCACTGATACCAAGCAGGCCGGCCAAGCCGATGTAGTTGAGGTCATGGCCGGCACGGTCACGCCACGGCGTCTCCGCCCGGCCGTACCCGGTAATCGAGCAGCCGATCAGGCGCGGGTTCCGTTCGGTCAGCGCCACCGGGCTCAACCCGAGTCGCTCCAGCGCTCCGGGCCGAAAGCTCTCAACCAAAATGTCGGCCGTATCGATCAGCCGCAGCAGTGTGTTCCGTTCGCCGGGGTCGCGCAAATTCAGCCGCACGCTCTTTTTGCCGCGGTTGAGAGCGCCAAAGAGTGCGCTGGTATCCCCAATCAACGGGGGAAACCAGCGAATGTAGTCGCCGCCCGCCGGATCTTCAACCTTGATCACCTCAGCGCCCAAATCGGCAAGCATCAGCGTTGCATAGGGGCCGGGAAGCAGGCGGCTAAGGTCGATGACGCGCAATCCAGCAAGTGGTTTCAAGGCGATCCCCCGTGGTAAAGAGGCGCAAAAAAGCCCCCATCGCCGGGGCGATGGGGGCCGAAGTCAATTGCAAAGGTTTGAATCAGAGGACAGCCTGCAGCTTCATGGCCAAGCCCATGTCGCCTTGGATTTTGAGCTTGCCGGTCATGAAGGCCATCTGGGGGTTCAGCTTGCCGTCGGTGAGCTGGTCGAAGTCAGCGGCGCTGACGATCACGGTACACTGTGCATCGCCGTCGCCTTCTTGAACCGATACCGAGCCGTCATTGACGGTCACGACCCACTTGCCGGCGTCGGCAATGTCGAACTTGTAGGTCGCGTTCATGCCCTTGGTCTTGGTGGCATCCTTGGCGGGCAGGACTTCGCTAAAAAACTTGGCGGCTTCGGTCATGGTGGACCTCCTGTGAGATGAGCCTTGGTCTGAGCCTCGGCGATTGTTGACTGACCCGTCAATCATTTGCACGGGCTTGCTTTGATCCTACCAAGGGCCGGGGGGGGTGTCAAGCGCGCCGGCGGGGGTGCAGGGCGGCTAGCAGGGCCTCGGGCGGCAGGCCGAGGATTTGTGCCAGCAGGGCCGGAGTGTGGGCCGCATCCCACGGCCAACGCAGGATCGCGGCACCGCCGCCACGGATGAAAGTGAGCAGCCCGTCCGTGGCTCGGCCGACGAATACGCCGATGTGTGGAACAGCATCGTGACGGATCGGCACCCGTTGCAGCCCATCTCCACAGAAGACGACTTTCGGGCCTGCGCGGGCGATCTGGGTGGGTGTACCGAGGACCCAGACAAGGCCAAGTGCCTTCGCGCCCTCGGCCAAGGCGGCCGCGGGCTCAAGCGGCAAAGCAACGCCGACCAAGGTCGGCAAGAGCGTGCTATCCTGACTGCCTATGGCCATTGAGATTCCCGACTCGCGTCGCGAGGCGCTACGCGCCGACATCGCCGGCTGCGGCTTTGACCTCGTGGGGTTTGCGCCGCCCCGGTTGACTGCCGAGGCGCGTGCACAGCATAGCCGATGGGTGGCCGCCGGTCACGCCGGTCGCCTTGACTGGCTCGTCCGCACGATGGGTGTGCGGGCCGATCCGCAAACGCATTTCCCCTGGTTGGCTGGGGTCATCGTGGTGGGGCTGGCCTATGACCGCCCCGAACCGCGGGTGGGTGGGCTGCTGCCCCGGATCAGTCGCTATGCGCAAGGGCGCGACTACCACAATGTCATCAAGCGCCGCCTCCGGAAAGCCATGAAACTTCTGCGGGGGTGGGGCGCCACCGAAATGGCCAACTATGTCGACGACGGACTGGTCTCCGAAAAGGCATTCGCTGTGGCCGCCGGCCTCGGTTGGCAGGGGCGAAACACGCTGTTGATTCACCCCCGTTGGGGCAGCATGCTGTTTCTTGGGGTACTCCTTAGCGATCTGGCCGTCCGGCCGGACACTCCGCTGACCGATCATTGCGGCACCTGCCGCGCATGTCTGGATATCTGCCCGACCGACGCATTCAGTGCGCCCGGTGTCCTCGATTCACGGCGCTGTATCAGCTACGCTGGCATTGAGGCGCCTGAGGTGCTCGGAGAGCCCGATGCGCCCTCGTTGAACGGCTGGCTGCATGGTTGTGATGATTGTCAGGAAGTCTGCCCCTTCGTCCGAGCTGCCCGTCGTCGCGGTGTGGGGGGCGAGGAGGCCTTTGCACCTTGGCCGCTGTGGGCGCAGCTCCGCCCCGAGGACCTTTTGGGGATTGACAGCGACAGCGTAGACACCTGGATGGCCGGCTCGGCCGTGCGCCGGGGTGGTGCTACGCGTTTACGACGCGTGGCGTCCATCATCAAAGACGAGCCGTTGCCGCGCTTTGGGGGGGGTGAGCCTTGACCACGTGGGATCTGCGCATGCCTGGATGGCCGCTGGCTGGCGCCGTAGACTGGCTGCCTCTGGCAACGGTTTTGGGGACGAAATGGCCGGGCGATGATGTCCGCTGGGTCAGCTGTCGTTGGGAGACACACGACGCCGTCGATGTTGCCGAGCCCGAGTTGCGCGCCCTGGCAGTTGCGGTTGCGGCTTGTTTCGACGCCCAGGCCGCAGCGTACGAGACGGCCGGCGGGTCCGATCTGCGGCGCCTGACGGTCGGACTGGATGACCTGGCCGTGGCCGATCAGCTACGGATGCTTGACCTGCATTGGACATGGACGGTTCGCCGCTTGCAGGCGCTCGCCGGGAATGTGATTGCCGACCCGCCGCCACTGTCTCCCCGCGATTTGGCAGAGCTCGATGAGCTTGCGGAGACGGAGTACTACGTGCGTCGGTCACGGGTGGAGAGGCACGAGCCGTCTGGCGTGGAGCTGAGGTTGGTGTGGTGCGATGGTCACGGGCAATCACCAAGCTGAGCATTCGCAGGTTTTGTCACGCCCTGCTAGCATGGCCCCGATGCGGGTTATACTGCCAGTTTTGCTGTGCGCGCTTGTGGTTCCGGCTGCCGTGGCCGCCCAAGATGCACCTGGTGCCGGTACGGCTCCGAGCGCGTTTGTCCTCACTACGCTGACGGCGTGGCAACGCAGTGAGGGCGATGTCGAATCCTTGCGCAAGCTGATTGGCGCGCAGGCGCGGCTGCTCGCAGAGTCGCGAAAATCAGACCTCGTTGTCGCGACCGAAGCGCTCGGCAAGGATCTTGCTGCTTTACGCGAATTGGTGGTGTTTGCCGAGGACCGCTTGGCGTCCCTTAAAGTGGATCTCGCACCTGATCCGGCCAACCCGCGGCCCTTGCCCGACCCGCTGGCCCTGCCGCAGGTCAGGGAAATCAAGCTACTGCGCGACCAAGGCGAGAGAATCTACCTGTCCGGCAAACGCTTCCTCGAGCAGATGCAGCGTCCCACAGGCACCACGGTCAAGATCCAGCCCCGCTAACTGCCGGGTTCAGGGCAGCGGCGCAGCCTCAACGTCCCGTCCATCGTCGCCGAGAAGATCCTGCTCTACGACGGCTTCCTCGGTGACGGGGCTGGCTTGTTGCGGGCGGGGGTCGCGGACCTCGACCAAGCCGGGCAGCGGCTCCGTAGAGCTCGGCGACCAAGCCAACGCTTTGGCCGCGCCGTCAATATCGCCAAGGCGGAACAGGACCACACTCATGGCGGGTGGGACCTCGGGCGCCCCAGGCTTTAGGAGCCAAGCCTCGCTGAGCGCCGCACGGGCGTCGAGAAAACGTTCCGCCTTGATCAACTCGGCGGCCCGCAGGAACGGCAGCTCATAGCGCAAAGGCAGCAAATGTTGCGCCTCGGTCAGCGTACTGGCCGCCTCCGGGTAGGAAGCCAGATCGCTGAGTATGCCGGATTGATACAGAGAGATATCTTCGGGAGCACGTTCGGCGTTACGGGCCTTTTGGAAGGCAAAATTCGACTCGCGCAGGGTGCCGGACCGAAACACGCCCTCTTGCAGATCGGCCAGCAGCCTGAGCGCACGGCCCTGAATGTAGTAGCCCAACGCTGAGCGGGGCGCCAGTTCCTGGGCCCGCTCGGCAGCCTTGATTGCGCGTTCGATCAGCGGCTGCCTGGCGTCGGCCGCGGACAATTCCGCTTTGGCCAGCAGTGTTTCGGCGTAGCGGGCCCACGCCAGCGTGAAGCGCCCATCGGCCTTGATCGCCAGCGTGAACTCGCGAAGTGCCGGATCAACATTGTCACGCTGCAGTTCAATGATACCCAAGGCGTAGTGGGCCGCAGAATCGATGCCGATGGTTGTATTGGCCAATGACGGCAGCAAGTTGACGGCGCGGCGCTGATAGAGGCGACTGTTGCGGTACGCGCCTCGTTGGTAGGCAACGTCCGCCAACTGCGCATAGCTGCGTCCCACTTCGTCAGCGGGGAGCGCGGACCGGTGGCTGAGCGTGCGCCGCAAGTGAAGATCGGCGAGGCGGTAGCGCCCTTGGGCGTGGTAGAAGTCGGCCAGTACAAGGTGCATCCAAGGGTCGTTGTCGTCGCGGGCCAGCCCCGCTTTGTAGGCTTTCTCGGCTTCGGCCAACAGGCCCTGCTGTGCATACAGAAGGCCCAACGCCACCATGGGCGCGGGATCATCAGGGAGATCCCGGACCGCCTTACGCAGGCCCCGATGCGCCTCGTCCAAACGCTCCTCGGCGAAGTCCAGAAGCGCGCTCTGAAAGGCCAGCAGCGAGTCGTTGGCCTCGGGGTGGCGACGCAGCTCTTCGAGCAAGCGGGCGGCGCGGTCCCAGCGCCCCAAGCGCAGGTAGGCCTCGAACAAGGCTCGCCGTGCCGCCAGCAGGCCGGGGTCTAATTCGGTCGCGCGGTTGAGTGCCGGGGTTGCGAAGCCCGCATTGTCGGCGGCCAGCCAAGCCAAGGCCAGATGGTAGTGATAGATGGCTACGTCCGGCTGGGCGGAAACCGCCCATTGGAACTGCACGGTGGCATCTGCGACGCGGCCCTCGGCCAAAAGGAGAATGCCGAGCGCATTGCGTGCCTCTGCGTGATCGGGTGCCAACTCCACCGCATCGATCAGCCGCTTACGTCCGGCATCGATCTTGCCGGCGCGCAGCTCGATGATTGCATCGTCGGTCCAGCTTCCGGCTAGGGCCCGTCGGGCTGCCGGATCGTCACCGACGAACCATTGCGCGCAGCCAGTCAACAGGGCCGCGCTCAAGGTACAATAAACCCATGCGCGCAAAATTCCCGATTGCACGGCTCGGCGCTGTCGCCTTGTTGATGTTGGCCTTGTTGGCACCGCGTCCCTCCCGGGCGACGGATAGTCCGCGCCCGCCGCTCATTCTAGCAATCGCGGGCAGGACCTGCCAGATTCAGCACGCGGTGCTGGCGGCGGCTATCCCGTACGTCTCTTTGCGTGAGATTTCGCAGTGCACCGGCGGTGACGCGCAACTGATCTCGGCACGCGGACTTGTCGAGGCGCGTGTGGCCGGTGTACGCGCGACGTTGTGGCCTTGGGGAGAGCCAGTGGCAATCGTTGACGGCCTCCGGCAGCCGGAGCTGCCTGATCAGCCGTGGATTTGGGACAACGGCCGCCTGCTTGTCAGTATCGAGGCACTCGAAGCGCTGACCGGCGGACGCATTGCTACGCGGTTTCGCCCCGAAGACCTGCCGATTCGTGCTGAACCGGTCGACACCTTTCGGCAGGATCTGGGCCCTCGCGGTACTGGGGCCGGCTTGCGGGTGCTTGTCGACCCCGGCCATGGCGGCGACGATCGAGGTACGGCGGATGCCGCCGGGGTGCCCGAGAAGGAGATCACACTGGCCGTCGGACTTCGCTTGGCAGCACGGTTGCGGGATCGCGGGTTTGACGTACGGCTGACGCGCGAAGATGATACCTACCCGACGCTGCAAGACCGGGTACGGATGGCCAATTCCTGGGACGCCGATCTGCTGCTTTCGCTTCACTGCAACAGTGCGCCGCGGAAAACGGCGCGTGGCATCGAGACCTACTACCTTAGTCGCGTCGCCAGTGACCCCCGCGCGCTGGAACTCGCCAGTTTCGAAAATGCGTTCGATCAACAGCAGTCCACGGGGGATCTGCTCGGCGATTTGCTCAGTGCGGTGGCACGTGGCGTGCAGGAAGAGACGAGCGGACGCTTGGCTCCGATCTTTCACGAGCATTTGGTAGGCGGTGCCGGTGGGGAAAACCGCGGTGTGCGAAAGGCCCCGTTCTTCGTACTCGCCGGTACGACGATGCCCGCGTTTTTGGTCGAACTGGGATTTATGTCCAACGCAGAGGACGCGGTGCTCCTCAAGGATACCGGCCATCAGGACCGGCTGGCGGCGTCTCTAGCCGAGGGCGTCGAGGCGATCGTACCATGGTTGCGCACGCGCGCCGCCGCACCGACTGCCCAAGGGAAGCCCTAACAGGCATGCGCCGTCCTGAACGCCTACTGCTGGCGACGAAAAATCGCGGCAAGATCCGCGAACTGTTGGACCTGCTCGCGCCGTTGGGGGTCCAACTGGTCGAAGTCGCGACGCTAGAGGCCGAACGTGGGCCGGCACCCGAGGTCGAGGAGACGGCTGAGACGTTTATCGGCAACGCCAGACTCAAGGCCATCGGTTGGGCCCGTTGGGCGGGGCTGCCGGTAATCGCCGATGATTCGGGGCTTGAGGTCGACGCTCTTGGCGGGGCACCGGGCGTACATTCGGCGCGCTACGCCGGGGAGCACGGTGACGACGCCGCAAACAATCTGAAGCTTCTGCGCGACCTTGCCGCTGTCCCGGAGCCTGAGCGCACCGCACGTTTCCGGGCTGCGGCTGTGTACTACGACCCCACCGATGGTTACGAATTGGTTTCCGAAGGGCGCTGGGAGGGGCGAATCGGCCTTGCCCCCGCAGGTGAGGGCGGCTTCGGCTATGACCCCTTGTTCGTCGTGCCGGATGCTGGCTGTACGTCGGCCGAGCTTCCTGCGCACGAAAAACATCGGCGCAGTCATCGGGGGCAAGCCGTGCGTGCGTTGGTGGCCAAGCTGGCCGAGCAGAGCTGAGCGAATCCCGGCGGTGCGCCGGCCAGTCTGTTACGATTTACGAAAACGGCGGGAACGGACGATCTGCTTTTGAAACACTGGCAGGCTTGGCTGGGGGACTTTCGCGCCGGTGAGTTTCCGCTCACCGTGCGGCTACACACGCAATTTGGGCTGATTGTTTTGGCGCTGCTGCTGGGACGTACAGTCCGCGACGCGTTGTTTTTGTCGCGCGCCGGCGTGCAGGGCTTGCCTTGGCTCTATGTCGGGACCGCGGTTGTTGCGACCGCCGCGACGCTGATCTACACGCGGACGCTGCGTGGACGACGCCCCCGCGTGGTCGCACCGCTCGTGCAGGCCGTATTGGCGGTCGGCTTTCTACTGATTTCCGTGTTGCTTCCAGTCGGCGGCACGGTCGTGCAAGTCGCCCTCTATCTGTGGGTCGAGGTGCTGACGATCCTCAGTGTCGTCCAGTTCTGGAATATCACCAACGAATCCTTCAATCCTCGCCAAGCCAAACGGCTTTACGGATTCATTGCCGCGGGTCAAGCATTGGGAAATCTGGCCTGTGGGGTCATCGCATCGGGCGCCGGGCGTTGGTATCCGGTCGAGTTTCTGCTGTTCGTCGTCATCGCATTGGTATTGGGCGCCGGGGCACTGTATCTATTGCCCGTCGCACCGGTCGCTGCGCCTCGCGGCGGCACGGTCAGCCCGCGCGCGGCTCCGACCGCCGAGGAAACCGCCGGTTTTCGTCGCTACGTGCTGACCATCATCGGCATCATTACATTGACCTATTTGGCGACGGCTTGGGTAGATTTCCAGTTCAAGGTGATCGCTGGACGGACACTGGACGAAGCGGGCATGGTCCGCTTCTTCGGGCAATTCTACGGTGCGGTTGGTGTCGTCAGCTTCATTATTCAGTTTTTCCTGCTTCGCCATGTCTCGTCGCGAATCGGTCTGTTTGGCTCGTTGATGCTCATGCCGGGTGCGTTCATCCTCTTCGGCCTCGGGTTGCCGGTGTGGCCGATGCTCGCCCTGGCGACCGCGCTCAAATTCAGCGAGAACGCCCTGCGTTACGCAATTTACGACCCACTCCTGCAAACGCTCTTTTTGCCCTTGCCTGGTTCGCTACGTGCTCGTGTGCAATCCATCGCCTCCGGCGTCGTCAAACCACTTGCCATCGGAATGGCTGGCTTGGCTCTCGTCCCGCTCCGGCCCGATCAGCCGGGCGGGTTGCCTTCTGAGTGGCTTGGGTTGCCAATTGCGGCAGCCAGCGCCGGCGTGGTGTGGCTGCTGCTGCGCAGCCGCCGTGACTATGTCCGTGTGTTGGTTGAGCGAGCCAACCCTAAACACGAGATTGCCCGTCGTGAGTCAAGGGTTCGCATCGATGAGGCGGTGGCCTTGGACCGGCTTACGGCAGTTGTTTCGGCCGGCGGACCGACGGCTGTGGGGTGGGTGCTTGACCGCGTGGAAGTATCGGATGGAGAACGTCGGCGAAGCATATTGGCTGCCGCGGTCGCACGCGCCGATCTGGACATGCCCCTGCGTGCCCGCTGTGTAATCGAGGCTGGGCTAAAGCCGTCGGAACTACCCACCGAGACCCCGCCCGTGCTTGTCGACATCGCATCTGTTCGCGCCGGGGGGGGCCGCACATCCAACCTATCGGCACATCTTGACGATACAGACGTCGCGGTTCGGGAAGCTGCCGTCCGGGCTTTGCTCGAACAGCGTGATCCAGAGGCCCTGTTGGCGGCTCGCGAGGCCGTCGTGCTCGCGATGCAAGGCGACGCATCAGAGCGCATGCTTGCCGTGCGCTTGGCCGATCGTCTCGACCGTGGGGAGCGTGCCCGCGTACTGCGGTCGGCGCTCGCCGATAGTGATCCCCAACTGGCTCGCCGGGCGCTTCAGGTTTTGGCTCGTCATCCCGACGAGTCCTTTCTTGCAGATTTGGTCGAGGCGATGGCCTTACCGGCGCTCAACTCTGATGCCGTGCGTGCGCTGGCGGCCCTTGGCCAATCTGGCTTGACAGCCCTGCGCTTGGATCGCCCTTGGCGTCGCTTGGCGGCCGCGTGGCCGCTCTGGTGCCGTGAGGCCACCGATGTAGACTGGGCGAATTTGCTGGCCCGATTGTTGGTTGAAGAGCCCGATCCACGTTGGTGGGCGCCGGCTGCGCGGCGCCTAGCGGAAGAACCGCCCGTTGCCGGCGGCCCCGAAGTCGAGGACGCACTCAAGGTGGCGACGCGTTGGGCAGAGCAGGCGGTAGCTTTTGCGTCTCGGCCCGGCCCTGCCGCCGAGTTGGCTCGCCGGGCAGCCGCCGAGCGGCGTGATGCGGCCACCGTGGTCGCACTGGTGCTCGCGTTCCGTCTTCACCCTCCGGCCGTCGAGCGCTGGACACGGATGCTGGTCACCGACCTTGGTGAGCAGGACGCGTTGCGCGCCAGCGTAGCTGAGGTGGTCGATCAGGAGCTGCCCCGTGGCATCCGCGAGCGGATGCTGGCGCTGATTGATGCTCCACCGCGCGAGCAGCAACCGTCACCTGCCGGTTTCCTCGATTTTTCACCGCTCATCGCTATGCTGGCCGCCTTGGCGGCCGGTGAAGACCGCCCGCTGGAGGACGCCATGCAAGACCTGATCGACCGTGTACTGTTCCTCAGTACCGTACCGCTGTTTCGCACACTCGGCGGCGAAGAACTCGAACGCATCGCTACGGTCCTCGAGCCGCGCCGGCACGCGGCCGGCGAGACCTTCATTCGTAGCGGCGATGCGGGCGATAGCCTGTATTTGATTACGGAAGGTCGCGTGCGGGTGCACGTCGGCGATAGCACGCTTGCCGAGTTGCCCGCCGGGTCCGTGGTTGGCGAGATGGCGCTGCTTGACGACCAGCCTCGCAGCGCCGACGTGACTGCACTCGAAAACGTCGCAACGCTGCGTCTGGATCGGGCGGATTTCGACGCGGTATTGGCTGCTTGGCCGGCGATTGCGCGAGGCGTGATGCGTGTGCTGACGGAGCGCCTTCGCAAGGCCAACCGCCCAGCCGCCTGATTACGGATTGCGGCCCTTGATCGTCTTGCGGGCGGCGGGGGGTCTGCTACACTGAAAACGCAGCTCGCGCCGCTTTTCGGCGCCGGGTCAAACACAGTACGAAGGGAACGCGCAATGTCCGCCGTGGATGCAAGCAAAATCCGGGAATGGGGTCAGCTCGCCAACGATGTGCGGCAGGATATCGTCCGCATGGTCACCGCGGCTCAAAGCGGTCACCCTGGTGGCCCCTTGGGGCTGGCCGACATTTACGCCGTCTTGTTTGCCGAGCATCTGCGCTTTCATGCCGATCGCCCCGACCATCCGGACCGTGACCGATTCATCCTGTCCAACGGGCATGTCTGTGCGGGCGTTTATAGCGTCATGGCACGGCGCGGCGCTTTTCCGATCGACGAACTGCTGACATTCCGTCAATTGGGCAGCCGTCTGCACGGCCATCCGAGTCCCATGTACTTTCCGTGGATCGAGAACGCGGGTGGATCGCTGGGACAGGGCCTTTCGTTCGGCGTCGGTACTGCGCTGGCGGCGCGTCTGGACGGAGCGGCATGGCGTACCGTCGTGGCAATGAGCGACGGCGAATGCCAGGAGGGCATGACCTGGGAGGCGGCCATGAGCGCGGCCCATTACGGTCTCGAAAACCTCGTCGCCTTTATCGACCGCAACGACATCCAGATTGATGGATTCACCTATAAAGTGATGGATCTCGAACCGTTTGCCGCCAAGTGGGAAGCCTTCGGGTGGGCGGTTCGGGAAGTCGACGGTCATGACTTTGCGTCGATTGATGAGGCCTTTCGCTGGGCCTTCACACCCAAGGGCCGTCCATCGATGATTCTGTTCCGCACGGTGCTCGGCAAAGGCGTGTCGTTTATGGAAAATGAGCCCGGCTGGCATGGCAAGGCGCCTTCGGTGGCCCAGGCCGACGAGGCCGTTGCCGCGTTGGCGGCTGCACGTCCGGCCTAACGGCGGTACGCCCAGCGAATTCTTCCGGCAAACAAAGAGTAGGGCAAACAAAGAAGGGAGGAGCCGTCAGGCTCCTCCCTTCTTTGTTTGCCGGATGGCACGGATCGTTACTTCTTGGTCGCAACCAACAAGTTGACGAGCTTGGCTGAATACTCGTCGATACGTTGGATCATGGCATTGGCGCGACCCATCAGGATCGTGTGGGCGACCATGCAGGGGATGGCGGCGATCAGACCAAACGCCGTCGTGTTCATGGCAATGGCGATACCTGAAGCAAGTACGGCTTGCTTCTGGCTCGGGTCCGCGGTTGCCAAGCCGGCAAACGCGCTGATCAGACCGAGAATCGTCCCCAGCAGACCCATCAACGTAGCCACGTTGGCGATCATGTTGAGGTACGGGGTACGCGCCTGTAGTTGTGGGATGACCTCAAGATCGACTTCTTCGACGGCGTCTTGAATGACGGCCTCACTCTGGCCAGCCTTGGACAGCGCCGCCGACAGCACGCGCGAGAGTGCCGCGTTCGGCTTGGCCTCGCAAGCGGCCTGTGCGCCTTTGATATCTCCTTTGAGCACCTTCTGGCGGATCTCGTCGAACAGCGCCTCCCCGTTGACCGCAAACTTCCCGTAGAGGGCCGCCGTACGTTCGAGGATGAGAATCACGCCGGCAACGAGCGCTGCCAGAATGAACCACATGAAGATGCCGCCATCGTTCATGGTCTGTAGGAAGTCAAAGGCGGCCGCAGGCGCGGGTACCGCGGCGAGGGCGGCTGCAGGCAGCATGATGCGGAAAACATTCGTCCGACGGTTCACCACGGCTTAAGGCTCCTTTCGAGCTCCGTATGACGCGCAGCAGCAGCGCGTCGGTAGGCGGGGCTTGGTTCGCTAGTGCGAGTACTGTATCATAACATCGGATCGACGCTCAACTCGCAATCAAACGACGTTCGACCCGTCTCTCGATCGGGACCGGTCCGAAAGGGCAGCAGGCAGGTCATGGCAGTTGAACTCCCGGCACGATTGGCCGAGATCGGCGAATGGATCGCGACGTTCGATCCTGCCTCGGCGCCGCTACGCCTTGACGGTCTGCTCGCTGCGCAGGCGCTCAGCGTACTCGCGGCGACGGCGGCCGGCGCTGGGGATGCCAGCGGGCGGACCACACTGGCGGCGGCGCTGGCCCTCGGTGGTCAGGGAGACGTGCCACTGCCTGGTGGCGTGGGTCTGGGGCTGCTGCCGGCCCTTGACGTTTTGACCACCTGGTCGATGGTTCATGACTATGACGATTACCTGTTCATGGGGCACACGGGCCACAGTGCATTCTGGGCGCCGCTCATCGTCGGGCATGTGCTTGGGGCATCCGCGGCAGAGGTACGGGCAGCTCGCCTGATCGCCAATGAGTTGGGCGGTCGTCTGGGCGCCAGCCTGCTCATCGGCCCACACAATGGGCAACTTTGGAGCCCGATCCACCGCCTGGCCGCTGCGGGCGCGACCGCGCGGCTTTTGGGGCTTGACGCCGAGCAGGCGACGCATGCATTGGCATTGGCCCTTTATGACGCCAATGACCCCGTGTTCCATGGTTTCATGGGCACGCCGGGGAAGGTGCGTACGGCGGCCGGCCCGACTACGGCTGGCGTTCAGGCGGCATTTTTGGCCGCCGAGGGCCTTCGGGGTGCGCCGGATATCCTTGAGCACGAGCGCGGATTCTGGAAGCGCTTCACCTTTACTCCCCTTGGCGGGACATTCCGTGGCCTCGGCGAGACGTGGGTACTCGATACCTTGGCGATCAAGCCTTTTCCCGGCTGTGCCTACGTCGATACGGCCGTCGAGGCGATGCAGCAAGTCATGCGTGATCACGAGATTTCCGAAGGCCGTCCGCTCAGCCCGTGGATGATCGACCGCGTCGTCGTTGAGGCGGGCATCTTGACGGTCGGAATGGACGCCCTTAGCCGCGAGCAAGTGCGGCGCGGCAACTTGACGCCGGTCGTCGTCAATTTTTCGGTTCCGTTGTCACTCGCCGTTACATTGACGCACGGCGAGGTCTCGGTGGATGCGCTTGAAGCCGACCGCCTCGCGGCGCATCGCGAGGAACTGCTTGAGATCGCCGATCATGTCGAGGTCCTTCACGATCCCGCGCTTAGCCTCGACCTGGTACGCATGGTGGACCGTGAGCTACCCGTCGATCGTTGGCTGCAGGCCATCCGCTGGAGTGACCTGTGGTCCCTGCGCCGGCGGGCGCGGCGTGAACTCGGCCGGACGATCGAGCGCGAAGCGTTGGGACGCAAGGTCGACCGGTCGCTGCCGTCCGGTGACCGCTCCTTTTTGCGTAGCCGCCTCGTGCGACCGCTCATGGCCAAGCTCGTGGAGCCGCTGCGTGGTCATCCCGCCGCCGATCTGCCCTTCGATCAGGTAGACTTTCGGCGCCTACGCATGCCGTTTCCCGCTCGCGTGACGGTGATTTTGCGCGACGGTGCGCGCCGCAGCGCGCTTTGCACACAGCCCGCCGGGGCTGCCGGCGAACCCCTGATGCCGGTGGCCGAGGCCAAATGGCGCCGCGAAGGGCAGCGGCTTGCTGGTGTCGACATCGAGCGGGTGCTTGCGATGGCGACAGACCCGCAGACGCCTGCCGGTGACCTGCTCAGGGCATTCGCGGGTCGCTGAGGGGCGGACTGCCGGGGCTTAGCGCACGCCGCGGGTCATGCCGCGCAGCCTCGAAATACGGTCTTCTACCGGCGGGTGGGTCGACAAAATCTTCAGCACGTCGCGACCTCGGAACGGGCTGGCAATCATCATGTGTGCCGTCGCCTGACGTCCCGGCGTTTGTTCCAACGGACGCCGTTCGACACCGCCGGCGATTTTTTCGAGGGCGCCAGCGAGAGCCAAGGGGTTCCCCGAAATCTTCGCACCGCCGGCATCGGCCATGTATTCACGCGAACGGCTAATGGCCAGCTGCAATACCAGGGCAATCAGCGGCGCCACGATAGCCGTAGCAAGAACCGCGGCCGGATGCGGCCCATCGTCGCCGCCGCCCCGTCCTGTGCCGAAGATCAAACCCCAGCGCAGCATGCTCGCGACCATGCTGATCGAACCGGCGACAGTCGCGACAAGCGTCGACAATAGGATGTCGCGATTTTGGATGTGCGCCAACTCGTGCGCCATCACGCCTTCAAGTTCCTCTTCAGTTAGCAGATCCATGAGTGCAGTGGTCGCCGCGACGGCTCCGTTTTGCGGGTTCCGCCCGGTTGCGAAGGCGTTTGGTGTGGCACTCTGGATGACGTAGACACGCGGCATCGGCAGCTTGGCCCGCTGGCTCAGACGACGCACCATGCCGACAAGGCGGGGCGCCGTGGCCTCGTCGACTTCCTTTGCCCGGTACATCTTGAGTACGATACGGTCCGAGAACCAGTAGCTGAACACATTCATGACAGCGGCAAACACAAAAGCGATCAGCATCCCCTGCTGCCCGCCGACAATCTGCCCGATGGCCAAGGCGAGGCCCATCATGGCGGCCAAAAGGACCGCGGATTTGAGCGCATTTGTGGACATCGCTGGCCAATTCCTTTCGAGGGCGGTCGTTGTTGACCGTTGGGACCAATATAGGCACGGTGCGGTTCCATGCAAGGGGTGAGGTCAACGGCGGCCTCTTGACAGTACCGCATCCGTGCCTACCTTGCCCGGCAAGAGGAGTACGGCGGCGGGTGGGCTGTCGTTCCGGCTCCACATGATTTTATGCCGCAGGCGGTGCGTGCGGCCCAATCGCAGAGAGGAACTCAACCATGGGTAAGATTGTCGGTATTGACCTTGGAACCACGAACAGTGTTGTTGCCGTTATCGTCGGTGGCGAGCCGGAAGTGATTACCAACCAGGAGGGGACGCGGACGACGCCATCCGTAGTGGCCTATGCGGCCGACGGAGAAGTACTGGTTGGTCAGGTGGCCCGTCGCCAGGCTGTCACCAATCCGCAGCGTACGATTTACTCGGTCAAGCGCTTCGTCGGACGCCGGTTTGAAGAGATCGGTGATGAGACGAAGCGAGTACCGTACTCGGTGGTCTCAGGGCCGGGTGGGTCTGCACGTATTGACGTCGACGGCAAGCAGCTTAGCCCCGAAGAGGTGAGTGCGCGTGTGCTCATGAAGCTCAAGCAGGCGGCTGAAGATTTTCTCGGTGAACCGGTGACCGAGGCAGTCATCACCGTGCCGGCCTACTTCAATGATGCGCAGCGTCAGGCGACCAAGGATGCCGGCAAGATCGCGGGTTTGGAGGTCAAGCGGATCATCAATGAGCCGACTGCGGCGGCGCTCGCCTACGGCCTGCAGAAGAAAAAAGACGAGAAGATTGCGGTCTATGACCTTGGTGGCGGCACCTTCGACATCAGCGTGCTCGAAATTGGGGACGATGTTGTCGAGGTCAAGGCGACCGATGGCGACACCCATCTGGGCGGCGATGATTTCGACCGCGTGATTATCGACTGGATCATCGGCGAATTCAAGGCGCAGAACGGGATCGATTTGGGCAGCGACTCCATGGCCCTGCAGCGCCTGCGCGAAGCGGCCGAAAAGGCCAAAATCGAACTGAGTGCCGCCAACGAGACCGAAATCAATTTGCCCTTTATTACGGCCGATCAGACCGGTCCCAAGCACCTCGTACTCAAGCTGGGGCGGTCCAAGTTCGAACAGATGGTCATGCCGCTCGTCGAGCGCTCGATGGAGCCGGTACGGCGTGCCATGCAGCAGGCCAAACTCACACCGGCCGACATCGACGAGGTGATCCTGGTCGGTGGTTCGACCCGCATGCCGCTTGTTCAGAAGAAGGTAGCCGAGTACTTTGGCAAAGATCCGCACAAGGGCGTCAACCCGGACGAAGTCGTCGCCGTTGGGGCGGCCGTGCAGGGCGGCGTGCTGGGCGGTGAGATGAAGGATGTACTGTTGCTTGATATCATCCCGATTAGCTTGGGCGTAGAAACCCTGGGCGGCGTGATGACCAAGATGATCGAGCGCGGCACGACGATTCCGACCCGCAAAACCGAGGTCTACACCACGGCTGAGGACAATCAGACGACCGTGGAGATCCACGTGTTGCAGGGCGAACGGCAAATGGCTGGCGGCAACCGCAGCCTTGGGCGCTTCCGGCTTGAAGGCGTTCAGCCCGCGCCGCGTGCCGTGCCGCAGGTTGAGGTGACGTTTGATGTGGATGCCAATGGCATTCTCAATGTCCATGCCAAGGACCGCGCCACCGGCAAAGAGACCAAGGTGACGATCACCGGCGCGACTGGCCTCAAAGATGAGGAAGTGCAGCAGATGATTCGGGATGCCGAACAAAACGCCGAAGAAGACCGCAAGCGCAAGGACGTGGTCGATGCGCGCAACCAGCTCGACGGACTGATTTACCAGGTCGAGAAGACCCTGTCCGAGGTTGGCGAGACTGCCGAGGCCGACAAGGTGGCGGCGGTGCAGAGCGCGGTCGAAGCGGCCAAAGCAGATCTCGATTCGGGCGATGCCGACAAACTGCGGGAAGCAGCCACCAAGCTGGCAGCCGCGGCGTCGCAGTTGCCAGCTACGCCGGGTGCCGACGGGGCGCCAGCCGAGGACGGGGCGCCTGCGGCGGGCGGCTCTGACGATGACGTGATCGACGCTGAGTTCGACGACAAGAACGTGAACTGAGGAACTGCGCGAGACGGGTGCGGACTTGAAGGACTACTACGCGATTCTCGACGTATCGGAGGGTGCCGACGCGGACACCGTTAAGAAGTCGTATCGTGAGCTGGCGCGCAAGTATCATCCGGACCTCAATCCCGGAGATGCCAAGGCTGAGGAGCGATTCAAAGACCTCAGCGAAGCATACGCCGTGCTGTCGGATACCAAGCGGCGGCAGGAGTATGATCAGATGCGCCGCTTGGGCGTCGGAGGCCCCGGCGGGGCCGCGGGCGGCGTGTCCTTCGATGTTGGCGACTTGTTTGGCGGCGGTGGGCCCGAGGCCTTGTTCGAGCAACTGTTCGGCGGCCTCGGCGGGCGGCGGGGGATTCGGCGGCGGCGCGGCGATGATCTTCAGACCCGTGTAACATTGCCCTTCCGCGATGCAATGTTGGGCGGCATGAAAACATTGCATCTACCGAGCCCCGAAGCTTGTAAGGCCTGTGGCGGCAGCGGTCGTAGCGGCGACGGCTCATGTCGCGACTGCGGCGGCCAGGGCTGGCATGCCGTGCAGCGCGAGATCGGCGTGCGGATACCGCCAGGTATTCAATCGGGGCAGACCCTGCGGCTTGCCGGTAAGGGTGCACCGGGGCGTGAGGGCGGGGCACCGGGCGATCTGCACCTGCAAGTGCAGATCGCGCCGGACCCCGATTTGACCCGTGATGGCGATCATGTGCGCTTGCGTTTGCCGATTCGACCGTCCGAGGCGGCAAATGGGGCGCTGATTGACGTGCCAACGCTGGATGGGCGCAGTGAGCTGCGTATTCCGGCCGGTGCGCAGAGCGGCCAGAAGCTGAGGATGCGCGGCAAGGGTATCCCCGGTAAGGGCGGGGTTCGCGGGGATCAACTCGTCGAACTGCTGATCAAACTACCGCCGCTCAACGAAGAGCGGCTGGCCGAACTACGTCGTTGGGAAGAAGGATTTGACCCGCGGTCCTGACGCGTCCTGACCGTCTCATCGTCGTAGCCAATCCAGCGGGGAGGGTCCGTTTGTAAGGGCCGGCCCTCAGGATGGGCCTTATTGCCGACATACCTTGCGACTGTTGCGTCGGCAATCACTCTGCACCGATCTGGCAATGCCTCCGTCTGCCGTGCGATAATGCGGCCATGCGCACTTCTGCCTGTAAGGACCGCGCCGTACGCCTCGGCCGGCGTGCCGCGTCTGTGTTCATCGCCCTGCAATGTGTCGCCTGTCTCGGCACCGGCGCCGCGCTGGAGCGTGGCCGCAAAGCAGCGGCGCTCGGTGACCAACGGGCCGCAGAGATCGCGTGGCGGGAGGTCCTTGAACGCCAGCCGGAGGATCCCGAGGCGCGGCGAGGCCTTGCGGAGGCGCTCTTGGCGCGTGACGTGCCCGAGGAGGCTTGCGGCCTTCTGCCCGCAACGGAAGCGGCGGCCTGCTGGCTATCCGCGGCACAAACGGCGGCAAGGGCAGGTCGGCATCTGCGCGTCGTCTCACTTGTGACGCGGGGGCTGGACGGGCCGCTGCCCGATTCAATACGCGCCGCGTTGCTGCAGTCGGGGGTAGCGGCTGCCGAGGCATCCGGCCGTGAGGATTTGGCACAGATCTGGTATCCCCCATTGTTGGGCCTGAACCCCGGAAATGCCGATCTGCACGTTGGCTATGCCCGCGTATTGGCCGCTGGAGGGCGGCATGACGAGGCTCTGCGCGAGCTCGAAGTGGCTGTCGATCTGGGCGAAGACCCGACGTTGCATGCCAAGGAATTGGCTGAGTTGCGGATACGACGTGCCGCTGCGGCCCAGACCGCCCGCTATGAGGATTTGCCGCAAGCAAAGGCGCCAAGCACTCCTGCCCCCGGCGCCGTGTCGATGGAGGCATGGGATGGGCGCGCCATCGTCGCGACGATTCGCATCGAAGAAGCTGCGCCTGCGGCATCCACCGAACCCGTGCGTATCGAGCGGGCGATTTGGCCGGCGGGTACCATTCCGGCCGACGTGCTCGGGCAAATCTCCGCATACGCTGGGGTACTGGCCTGCCCTTCGGTGCGTGGCGAAGTGCTGCTGACGATCGGCGCACGGGGCGAGGTCTCGGACCTGCGGCTCAGCGGCGTTGGGCCGGTCGAATGCCTGACGCGCGCGGCAGCCGGGTGGGCGTTTCCGGCCATGGTCGATGGATACCTCAAGGTGGCGTTTCCGCTGCCGTGGCCTGAGGATACACCTTGAAGGCGTCGATTACGGCCTGTCTTCTGACTTGCGACGAAGCCGATCGCCTGCCGGCCACCTTGGCTGCGCTCAGCCATCACGTCGGACGTATCTTGGTGCTCGATTCTGGCAGCAAGGACGGTACGATCGAAATCGCCAAGGCCGCCGGTGCCGAGGTGATCGAACGGCCCTGGGAAGGATGGGTTGTTGCCCGCAATTACCTTTTGTCGCAAGTGCAAAGCCCGTGGACAGTGATGCTCGACGCTGACGAGGTTTTGGATGAGGCATTCTGGCGTGAGCTGGCAGAGACCGGTTTCCCGAACGTGGTGTGGTCATCGGCATCTGCCCGTCGCGAAACGGTCTATTTGGGCCGTCGGATGCACTACGCGTGGCAGCCTGATTGGAAGACGTTTCTGTTTCGGACCGGAAAGGCAGCGTTCCTCGGCGGTGCGGTCCACGAACGTATCGAGGTCGGCGGCGATTCCGTACGTCTGTCGGCCCGCGTGGCGCATTTCAGTTACCGCGATTTCGATGACCACATTCAGCGGATGCGGCGCTACGCGAAACTGGGCGCCCAAGATCTGCGGGCACGCGGTATCCAAGTTCGCTGGCGCGACCTCACACTGCGGCCCCTTTGGCACGTGGTACGCATGTTG
>CAZUAB010000020.1:0-24050 GCA_964617795.1 uncultured bacterium | reverse complement strand
GCGGGTCGCTGCCGAGCAACGCTTCCTGTCCATCGGTGAGCCCATCGCCGTCGCTGTCGGGGTTGAACGGGTCCGTACCGGCGGCGATTTCATCCAGGTCTGTCACACCGTCGCCATCGCTGTCAAGATCGTCATCCGTGACACTAACCGAGAGCTGTGCCGCTTGGAACACCGCATCAGTGTCGCTCACGAACACAAGGGTTCCGCCATCGACATCGTCTGCGTCATCCACGGGCGTCACCAAGAACGTGGCCTCCGTCGTCCCCATCGCCACGAAGGCCGTCACGGGCACGCTGGCCACGGCGGGATCAGCCGCCAAGATGTCAAGCGTCACACCCCCGGGGCCAGCCGGCTGCGACAGCCAGATCGTCACGGACGAACCACCCTGCCCCTCGACCAGGTTCAGAGAGGAAACAGAGAGCCAGATCACGTTCGTATCATCATCGGTCACCGTGATGACTAGAGACGCGCCCTGGAACACCGCCGCGCTGTCCGATACAGCAGCATTCAGCGACTCATCGGCTGAGTTGTTGTCCTCGACCGGGGCGGCGGCGAAGGTTGTGCTGGTTGCGCCTGCCGCGACAAACGCGGTAGCGGGAACACTGGCGGCACCCGGATCACTCGAAAGCAGATTGAGCGTGACGCCACCGGGTCCGGCGGGCTCACTAAGGTTCACCGTCACCAGCGCCGCAGCACCGCCTTCGGTCAACGAAATCGCGGGTGGCAGAAGCGTGAGATAGGGCAAGTCGTCATCAATGACGTTCACCGCAATGGTGGCTGGCGCAAAATAGGTCACCGGATCGGCCATAGCGATCAGCAGCGACTCATGTGAGGAATCGGCATCGTCGATCGGCGTTACCAGGAAAGTGGCTTCCGTTGTGCCGGCCGCGATGAACGCCGTCACCGGCACACTCGCCGCACCAGCGTCGCTCGAGAGTAGATCCAGCATCACCCCACCAAAGCCCGCAGGCTCGCTGAGGTATACCGTCACAGGCTGCGCGGCTCCACCTTCAACAAGCCCCACCGCCATGGCCTGCGTATAGATGTAGGGTGCATCATCGTCATTCACGGTCACGGCCAACGCCGTACCACCAAAGTAGGTGCTGGCGTCGGCAATCAACACGTTCGGGAATTCGTCAAGTGAATCGAGGTCATTGATTGGCGCAACCAAGAAGGTCGCGTCCGTCGTGCCTGCCGCGATGAACACGGCCCCTGGCACGCTGGCCGCACCGGGATCGGTGGACACGAGATCAAGAGAAACACCGCCTGGCCCAGCGGGCTCGCTGAGGTACACCGTCACAGGCTGCGCGGCGCCGCCTTCGGTCAAGGTCAACGCAGCGCTGCTCAGGTACGCAAACGGCGCCTCGTCATCGGTGATGTCAACGGCAATCGTCGTGCCCGCAAAGTACACCGAAGCGTCGGACAGTGTCAGCGTGAATGACGCGTCCGTGCTGTCGGCGTCGTCGAGCGGCGTCACCGAGAAACTGGTCGAGGTCACACCGGCCGCTACGAATGCCGTTGCAGGGTAGGATGCCGAATCCACCGCACCGCTGAGCGTAACCGTCGTTCCGCCGACTGGCGCGGGCTCGCTCAGATACACCCACACCGTACCCGCGCCCGCCCCTTCGAGCAGCGCCAATGCCGCCGGCGACGCCGTCAGGAATGGCGTTTCGTCGTCGGATACCGTCACAGACAACGCAGAGCCGCTGAATGTAGCACCCGCGTCGGTGATTGTCGCCGTCAGCGACTCATCCGCCGAATCGGCATCGTCTTCCGGCGCTACCAGGAAGGTCGCTTCCGTAGCACCCGCTGCGACAAACGCCGTCACCGGCACACTCGCCGCACCCGCGTCACTCGAGAGGAGATTCAACGTCACTCCGCCGAGGCCCGCGGGCTGGCTGAGATACACCGTCACAGGCTGCGCAACGCCGCCTTCGGTCAGCGCGATTGCGGAAACAGAGATCTGCGTAAACGGCGTTTCGTCGTCCGTCACATCGACCGACAGCGAGGTGCCTGTAAACACGGCGCCCGCGTCCGTGATCGTCACCGTTAGCGATTCGTCGCTCGAATCCCAGTCGTCTTCCGGCGTTACCGAGAAAGTCGCAGACCACGCCCCGGCCGCAATAAACGCCGTCACAGGCACGCTTGCGGCGCCAGCGTCACCGGACACGAGATTGATCGTCACGCCGCCCGCGCCGGCGGGCTCGCTCAGCAGCACGGTCACAGAGCCGGCAGGGCTCCCTTCCGTCAGGATCAACGGCCCAACGTTCAACGACAAGAACGGTGCATCGTCGTCCGCGACGTTGACCGCCAGCGACGCCGACGCAAAATACGACCCATTGTCAGAAACCGATAGCAACACCGATTCATCCGCGGAGTCAACATCGTCGACGGCGGTCACGATGAACGGCATGGAGCTTTGTCCGGCCGGGACCGTCACGGTCAGGGGCGCCGAGACCGCCCCTGAATCGGGGTTGTTCAGTGTGAACACAGCGCCACCCGCCAGCGCCGGCTCGCTGAGCAGCAACGTCGCGCTGAGCCCCGGCTGGCCCTCAGACAGATCCAGCGACCCTATCGAAAAGTAGGCAAAAGGGCTCTCATCGTCCGTCACCTCGACCCACAGCGACGTAGCAGCAAAAATCCCACTGCCGTCCGTGATCGAAAGATTGACGACCTCATCGACGCTGTCGAAATCCGCAACGCCCGAAACCAACAACGTCGCCGTCGTGACCCCGGCGGGCACAAACACAGAAAGCGGCGCCGATACGGCGGCCGTGTCGGGGTTGGTTACAGTCAGCGTCACACCACCTATCGGCGCTGGCTGGCTTAGGAACAAGTCGGCGGCCACCGCACCGCCGTCCTCGACCACGGCCACCGGAGACGGCAGTGCTTGAACAAATGGCGAGTCGTCGTCGACCACAGAAACCTGAAGCGTGCGGCCACGGAACACTTGCGCATCGTCGGTGGCGACGATCGTGAACATCTCATCGATGCTGTCCCAGTCGTCGAGCGGCGTCACGGCCACCGTCGTACTGGTCAAGCCTGCGGCAACAAAGGCCGCGCTCGGCACTGACGCGGCCGCCGAGTTGCCGTTCGCGATCGACAACGACACGCCCCCGAGCGGCGCTGGCTCGCTCAGGTAGAGCGTCAGGGTGGCTGCGGCACCACCCTCCCAGAGCAGCAGCGGCGACGGTGAAAACTCGATTCTGGGCACCGGGTTCGTCACCGGTACCGGCCAGGGGAACGGGAACATCAGGCCATCCAGATAGGCGATGTTCTCGAGGTACGGAATATCGAGTGGTAGCGGCGTCGCCACGGTTGTCTCGAACGTCACAGTCAACGTTCGGTCAGCAGGTAGATCAACCCCCGATACCAGCGTCGTCGGATCGCCTCCTGTAAAATACACAGGCACCTTCGGCTCGGTCATATCGATTTCGACGAAGTTGACATGGATATGGTCGTCGTTGGCGTTGCTGTTACCCGTACGTACCCGTAGTGCCATATCGGCGGCTAGGTGCGGCGCAAGGTCAAACGACACCTCGGTGAACGCCGCATCGTTCCGCACGCCGACATGCGACCAGACCAGCACAGGCCAAGTTGCGCCGCCGTCCGTGGACAACTCCACATACGCGGCATCACCGCCGTTGTTGAAATCGCGGATCCAGATCTGGAACCGAAGCGTACCCGATGCGTAGCCTGTGCCGCTGAACCGTCGGTAGATACGTCTGTTACTTGCTGACAAGCGCAGATGCACCTTACCGGAAGAGATGGCATCGTCAATGCGGATGCGGGAACCGGCCGGGTTGCCGTCGTCTCCGAGTTCGATCCAGTTGCCAGTGAAATTGGCCGAACCCGCATTTAGCGCATAGCTGACGGATCCGAAGCTGTCGGCATAGCGGTTGTTGAACACATCGCCGGTGACGTAGAACACTTCCGTCGACCCCGGCACCGCCAGCAGACCGGGCGGCAGCGGATCCTGCACATCGATCCCCGACCACACACCTGCGCTCGTGTTGCCGAGGGTTACGGTATAGGTGAGCGTGTCACCGGGGTAAACGACGCCGCTGCCCGCACTCGACACCTTGTCGGCAACGGGAAACCAGTACGGGGCCGTGCTTTTCACCTCGGCCACCACCGGCGGTGAATTGGCATCGGGCACACCACTGACAATCCCGCGTGCGTAATTGACGAACAACGTACCGTCCGGTGCTGGATCGACCTTGGCTCGCAGCTTGAATTGCACCGTCGCACCGGGTTGCAAAGTACCGATCACGAAGGACACGCGACGTAAGCCTCCGTTGTATTCGCCTTCGTCCATGTCGGCGCCGTCGGAAAGCGAAATCCATCCCCATCCATAGTCGGCCTGAAGCGAATTGGCGATATAGGTCAGCCCCGGTGGCAAGTCGTCAAGCAGTGTTGCCCCGACGGCCGGCACATGCGATGTATTGGTCACGGTGAGCGTGTATTCGATGATGCCGCTGGACTGCACATAGTACGGCGGCGCCTGCGTCAGCGACACACGTATCTGCGGAGAGCGGATCTGCGTGGTCACTGCATCCGAAAATAGGGGTGGAATGTTTGCCGACTCGAGTTCGGCAACGTTGGAAATTGTCTGGTTGGGTGCCGGCAACAGCACCACCTCGGCGACGAACGAGACGCACTGCACGGAATCCGTCACCGTCAACGGTGCCAAGGACCAACTCACCGTCTTGGCCACCGGGTCGTAGCTACCCCCGTTGTTTATGGTGTCCACAACGAGCCCCTCGGCCAGCCGATCGCGGATCACCGGCCCATTCACGACATTGCCGGGGTTGCTGCTCGTATTCGACACGCATACGCCATAATTGACTAGGTCACCGGCGGTTGCAATGAAAGCATCCCCGGTCTTCTCGATGCCGCCGTAGGTCTTGGCGATCCGCACCCGATCATCCCACGGATTTAGCGCAAGGCCGCTGTATTGGCCACTGCCAGTGGCCTCGAACCCATAGACCATGTTCGCCAGACCGGCGTTAAACTGCACCTGGTATTCGACGGCAATCAGTGCGTCGCTGCCCATCCAAGCACCCAGCGCCCACCACAGGTTTCGCAGGCCCGCGGTTATCGTATCAACCGGCTCCACCTGCGCGGTTGTCCCGTTGGCCCACGTCAAGACAGCACTGCCCGGCACATAGGCGATATTTTGATGAAACGACACACCCATCGAATCGGCCAACACCGGCGTATAATCGGACGTCGTCAGCCGTTGAGTGATCGTACGGATACCGCCCTCGACCGGCACGTAGGTGCGATCTGCGGATGCCCGAATACCCACGACCGGCTCGACAAAGTCAGCCTCGACCGGCAGCACCACATAACCCAAATCGAGCGCTGTGCCCGCGGCCGGTGCGACCGATCCGTCTTGACCAAAACTCATGGCCGCAGGCTTCGTCGTGACGATCTTTGTACCCGTATTGTCGAAATCTGCAGCGTCGAAAATCCGCATGACATCCAGCAGATCCAGCCGATAGCAGAACATGTCCCCTACACAAGTCCCGGGGTCCAAGAAGCCGTCGCCGTCTGTGTCAACCTGATCCCAAACGCCGTTGTTATCGAAGTCAACCCGAACCTCGGTGTTATTCTCGAGTGGCGCGAGCCAAACCGGGGCATAGTTGGCGGTGGGTGGGAGGCTGCTGTTCCCAGGCGCCCACGACACCCAGTTGGTCGTGCGCAGCATGCGCGAGGGAATCATCGAAAAGCCCCAATCGCGGGCACGTGCATCGGAGCTATCGTGGTTATACATGACGACGCCGTAGATGGCTTGATCCGAGTACAGAACCGACGTACCCGCAGTTGGGGCCGGGAAACCGGCCTCTGTCGCATAGTCCGTTGTCCCGCTGGCCGCAATTGCAAACGAAAGGCCAAGCGGCCCCGGATAGTCGGTATTGAATACCGTCACGTTTGCCGAAGTCGAATTGGGGTTGAAGATATAGTAGTTGGCCTCGGCGTTGTCACCGGTGGTGCCGCCCTGGACGGGGATCACGTATTCCTTGCCGTACAGGGCCACCGGCAGCAGATTCAAGTTACGGACGCCGACACAATTGGGCGACCCGGTCATCATCCCGGCCAAGGCGGGCTTGTCGACAGAAATCTCGGTCGCGGTGTTGATCGGAATATAATGGGCTGCCGAGCAGACCTCATCAATACAACCAAGTTGCACCGATCCGCCAATTGATGCGTAGTGCTGTCCCTGATCCAACTGAAGCGTGATCGCCTGGGTGCCGTTGTTAATCGACAGGCTGGTACCGTCTTCGAAGGCGGCGACCGTAATGTCTGCATGCGTGAACGGTTTGTAGTTGGGGGTCGCGGCAAGATCCGACCCGGCGGGCACACGGTAGGAATACGAGCCATCGACAACTTTTTTGGCGTAGTTCTCCCAAGCGTTGGCCGCGATCTCACCGCCGACCGGCCAGAAGTTGTGGACTACAGCCACGGGGCCGCCAAGGGTGACGATCCGGTCGCCGCCGTCGTACCGAATGGCCGTACCGCGCGGATTGGCCGGAACAACCTGCTGCGCACCGGCCCCGCTGCCGTCGCTGGCAAGGCTGATGACCTCGCCGCGGTCGACGAAGAATACCTCGGTAGTCCCCTGTGAAATCGTATTGGGCAGATCGGGCTCAAAGCCGTCTTCCCAGTGGTCGTAGTACACAACCTGACCGTCGGAGGTCGGTGTCAGTGTAACGACGCTAATGTAATTGCTGGAAACAGCACCGCAGGATTCTGCGGCGTACACGTACCCAAGGAATCGCCGCTGCTGGTCTTCACGACCATACACGATGTATTCCTGAAACCCGGCCGGTACCGTAGCTGAAGCGATGCCGGACGCAAGCACCACAAAAGCTGCAGAAAAACCAAAAACCGCAGCACAGGTTTTACTGTTTGGCCACACCTATCGCACCACCCCAACCCCGTAAAGACGCTCCTGGTGCAGCGTCAGCCACCCTCAAGTATTTGATACCCTATACCATTACAATTCTAACTCCACGGCCCATTCCAGCATCGCCAGTGTAGCACAATGTACAACAACAAAACAAAGAGACAAGCTGGGCGCGAATTCCACAGCACGGTTGCGTGGTCAGTGGGCGAACCCCCACCGCTCGAATACACCCGGAACGGCTGCCTGTACGTCCTCGGGTGTAAGGCCAAAGCGCTCCAGTGAGTACTCGTGCTCGCTGGCGTATCGGCGGCCTGCTTCGACCGCTTCGGCCAATGCTGCCGCGTACTCGGAGCCCAGCTCAAGGCCGAAGTGTGTATAGACTCTGCGAACGGTGGCTTCCGGATCGGCCACCAAGTCGTCGTAGCGAATTCTCAGGACCTGCTCGGGTGGCAGCGCATCGCATATCTGCTCCCAACGACGCAGATATTCGAAGCACATCTCCGCCATCGCGCGCATCTCGGGTCCGTCGGGGCGAATGCCGGGGTGGAAGGTGAACCATGGCAGGCCGAACATGTCGAGCATGGAGGCAACGGACTGGTATGGATGACGCGCCAGATAGACGAGGCGCACATCGGGCGCGGCTCCGAGGACGGCCTTCATCTGCCCGCCCAGGAGGACGTTCTTGTTGAGCAGCGTGCGCGTCGAGCCGGTGGCTTCGCGGGTCGTGTGAACGTGGCGCTGGAGGCAAGCGCGATAGTAACGTGCGACCTTATCGACGGTCCGCGGTGCTTGGTCATCGAGATAGATCGCCTCGGAGAGGTCGTCGATCCACGGGAAGAGGATTGAGAACGCCGGGTTGTAGAGCGTATACAGGAAGAGCATAACGTCTTCTTCTGTACGCTCGAAACCCGTATTGTGGATACCCTCCCAGCCACCGAAGAAGACCTTGTTGATCCGCCCAATTAGCCATCTGAGTGGACCGCCGACCGCACGATCAAGGCGGGCGACAATCCCGACCAGCCGGTAGAGCAGCACGGACGGTAAGATGGTGTGCCAGAGCTTGAAATGCGTGAACTGCTCGTCAAGCGCCAGCAGACGGTGCAGATATGTGGTGCCGCTACGCGGGTTGGCGACGATGTACAGTGGCGCCTTGACTTCAACCTTGCGCCAGCCCGGCACGAAAATCGCGTCCAGCGCACGGGCCAGCAGCACAAAGATCAAAAACACCCCGAACAGCGACAAGACCGCCACACTCATCAGTGCATGTCGCAGGTGGAAGCGACCCGGTGTCACCGTAAGGCGCAGCGCGCGCCCAAGCAGGGCAAACGAAAACGGCAAGGCGTGTCCTTTCGGCAGCCGCACACCCCTGGAGCCGCGGCGCAGTTGGTCAATCCGGTCAGGATACAGCCTTACTGCGGTTTCGACGAATGCGCAGCTTACCAGATGGTCAAAGCAACTCGGAATCGGTTGCGAAGCCCACGGTGGCATCGTGTTAGCATGAACGGACCATGAGCCAACGCCTGAGATTGTCTGCCATCCTTGTCGTCGCAACACTTTGCGTAGCCGCCTCGACCAAGGCAGATTCCGCAGCGCGTGCTGAGCGTGCCGCCCGGACGGCCGAGGCTGTCGATCGCTCGCGGGAGCCGGCCGACGACGCTGCCGAGGCGGCGGAAGCCGCGGCCCCCGTACTACCCCCTGCTTTGCCCGAAAAGCCGCTCCCGTGGCACCATTTTGTGGATCAGTCGACGCGGACCGTCAGCGAACCCGTCTCCACACCGACGACACTGCGCATCGTCAACAGCGTACTCGTTATTCGTCTCGCAACCCTTGCGCCGACACCGTGCTACACCTTGGATACCGAGGTGCGCGGCAAGCCGCTCGCCCACGAATTGCAGGTGCGTGTGGAGCTACGGGACGATGGCATTTGCCTCGACCAACCCGCGCTCATCGAAGCCGAAATCCGTATCCCGGCGCTGTCATCCGCCATCTGGGCAGTGCTGCTGGAGCGCCCCGAGGGGCACGAAGTCCACGAAGCCCGCATGCCTTGATTGCGGCAAGTCAGTCGGTGTAGTCGACGACCGCCGATTCCAGCGAAATTTCACGTACAAAGGTGATCACGTCCCGATGGATTGGGTCAGCCTGGTAGGCGGCCAGTGCCGCCGCGTTCGGGAACCGCGTAACGAGCGCCACATCCCAAGCACGGCGGCTGCGGTCGATGTCGACTCCCGCTTCGCAATGCACCAGGCCGGGGATACGACCGGCCATCGCGCGCAAGCGCTGGGCGAGTTCGGGAGCCTCTCCGAGGCGTTCGGGGTGCAGGCGGAAGAAGACGATGTGGGTGAGCATCATCGTATTTTATCACCGGCCACGCCGTTGTTGCGACCACCGAGGGCTGCACCGGATACTGTCGGCATGAGCAATACCCCGCACAGGCAATCCGAGGACGTTGCGGAGCAGGCGACAACTCGAAATGTTCATCGGACGCTGCGCCAATACATCGGGTGCCGCCCATGAACCGCATGCCTCTCCCGATCGACTCCCACCTCGGCGATCTCGTGGCTGCGATTCGGCGCCACCCTGTCGTCGTGCTGGAAGCGCCGCCCGGCACGGGCAAAACGACGCGCTTGCCGCCTACGTTGCTGGAGGCCGTCACAGGGAAGGTGGTCGTCACCCAGCCACGACGAATTGCCGCCCGCCTAGCCGCCAAGCGAGCCGCGGAGGAGCGCCACGAGGCACCTGGCGTAACGATCGGCTGGCGCGTACGCCACGAAAATCGGACGAGCAGCGCGACCCGCCTGACCTACGAGACGGAAGGTACCTTTCTGCAGGAACTGCGCGCTTCCCCCCGGCTCGACGGCGTCGATGTCGTACTGATCGACGAATTTCACGAACGGCACCTCGACACGGACCTTGTTCTCGGCCACCTCTTGGCACTGCGGCGCGGTGAACGACCAGACCTGCGGATTGTCGTGATGTCAGCGACGATGGATGCCGAAGGGATCGCCGCCACCCTGCCCGGCGCGGTGTTCAGGCGCATCGAGACCCCGGTATTTCCGGTTGCGGTCGAATTCGCAGCCCCCGGTGAATCTCGCCCGCTCGAGCAACGTGTGGCCAGTGCCGTCCGCCGCCTGCTTGACGAGGAAGACGGCGATATCCTCGTCTTCCTGCCCGGCATCCGCGAGATCCTGCAGTGCGAACGCGCATTGGCCAGTATGGCTGACACATTCGGGGTCCACGTGGTCACGCTGTACGGAAGCATGGCTCCCGACCTGCAGGACCTTGCCGTCCGCCCGCACCACGAGCGCCGTATGGTGCTATCGACAAATGTCGCCGAATCCTCGGTCACGCTGCCAGCCGTCACCGCCGTCGTCGATTCGGGGTTGGCGCGTGAGGCTGGCTTCGACCCATGGTCGGGCCTGCCGAGGCTCGATATCCGACCGATCAGCCAAGCCTCGGCCGTACAACGGACCGGGCGTGCGGGGCGCCTGCGACCGGGCCGCTGCATTCGGCTCTACAGCGAGCACGATTTTCGTACCCGGCCGCAACGCACGTCGCCGGAAGTGCTGAGGGTCGATCTGGCCGGCGCCTTGCTTGACCTGCGCTGCGCGGGCCTCGATCCCGCGGTATTCGACTGGCTGACACCGCCGCCTGAGGCGGCACTGATCGCGGCAACACGGTTGCTACAGGATCTGGGTGCCGTGGCGGCGGATGGGCAACCGACCGTGCGAGGGCGGCGGATGGTCCGGCTACCCCTTCACCCCCGCTTGGCGCGCCTGGCCATCGAGGGCGCCGAGCGTGGCGTCGGGCAGGCCGCTGTGCTGCTTGCCGCCGCCCTGTCCGAACGGAGCCCACGTAGTCTCCTAGATGGTGGCCCGCCGGGCCGTGAGGATTCTCCGAGTGATGCGCTCGACCTGATCGAGCGTCTGCAGCACCGTCGCGTCGACGCAGCGACGATGGTCAGCGTCGACCGCACACAGCGGCAACTTGCCGGTATGCTCGGCTTGCCCGCGGATGACACAGGCCGTGAGGCCGACCTCCTGCGGTCCATCCTGGCTGGCTATCCCGATCGGCTAGCGCGCCGCCGCGAGCCCGGCGGCGAGGTTTGGGTGGCGGCGCGCGGCGGCGTCCTGCGGCAATCGCCGCGCAGCCGCGTACGCCGGGCTGGACTTGCCGTGATGATGGATGCCGAACGACGCGACGGTGCGACGGATGCAACGGCCCAGGTCCTGTCTGCGGTCGACGAAGACTGGCTGTGGGAACTGGAGCCCTCACTGCTCACGGAAGAGGTCGAGTGCGTCTGGGATGACGGCGGCGGCCGCGTGTTCGTGATCGAACGGCGCCTATGGGATCGTCTTGTCCTTGAGGAACGCCGCCGCCCCCCCGGCTCCGCTGAGGCCGAGGCCGCCGGACGCCTGCTGGCACGCCAGACCTTGGTTCGTGGCACCGCCGCTTTTTTCGGCGCAGATGCCTTGGCCGCATGGCGGGGGCGCCTAGCGTTCGCAGCGCCGTTTCTCGGTATTGGTGACCTGCCGCTGGATGACTACACCCTCGAACAACGTGTCGCCGAAGCCTGCGCCGGGCACCGCGCCCTTCGTGAGCTGCCCGCACCCGCGCAATTGCTTGCCGATCTCGTAGGCCCCGCGCTGCGGGGCCAACTCGACCGCGTAGCGCCGCGCGAACTGCGCCTGCCGGGGGGCCGCAAGGTCGCGGTCCACTATACCGAGGGGCAGCCACCGTGGATCGAAACGATGCTGCAGGACTGCTTCGGCATGAACCACACACCAACCATTGCCGAGGGGCGTGTGCCACTCGTCGTCCATCTGCTGGGCCCCAACCGTCGTGCCGTGCAGGTGACTTCGGACTTGGCCGGGTTCTGGCGCGAGCACTACCCGACCTTGCGTCGGGAGCTGGCCCGGCGCTACCCGCGGCATGCGTGGCCCGAGAACCCGCTCGCGGCGTCTCCACCACAGCGTCGGCGATAGTTTTTTTAAGATGCCGCGAGTAGCCGGGGGCCTTGTCAGCGAATTCGGTCGCCCCAGCGATCCATATGACGCTCAATGCGTTCGATCCGGCCCAAAAAAGCCTTACTCCGGCGCGCCGGGTTCCCCGTGGTCGGCCCGGGCAGGGTTGCCGCCAGCTCAATCGCCTGCGGTCGAGTCAAGGACACCGCCGAGATACCCCAATAACGGCGCGCAGCGGCCTCAGCGCCGTAAATGCCGGGCCCAAATTCCGCCACATTGAGGTAGACCTCGAGAATTCGGTCCTTGGTCCATACCTGCTCCATGCCCAGCGTAAAAACGAGTTCGTGCCATTTTCGCAGTGGGGTTCGGCCCGAATGCAAAAAGAGGTTCTTGGCCGTTTGCTGCGAAATCGTGCTGGCGCCGAAACGGGCGCGCCGCTCTTCCATATTGCGGCGCAAAGCATCGCGCAGGGCGGCCAAATCGAGCCCGCCATGGTCTCGGAAACGCGCGTCCTCCGCAAGGATGACCGCCGCACGCAGGCTACCGGCGATGCGCGACAGCGGAACCGGGTGCCAGCGAAGGGGCGGCAGGTTCCGATCAGCCGCGGCCCGCGCCTCGTAGTCCGCGATAAAAGCGGATTTTGGTATGGCGCCCCGTGCTGTGGCTGCCAATGGTGGCCAGTTCATCACCAGCCATACGCCGTCAACGGCGATTGCCAACGCACAGAGCGACAAGAGGATGGGCAGCCGGCGCCGGAGTTGAGACCAAGTCATGCTAACCCATGGTACACGGCGCCACATTGGGCGCCGCCGGGACGCCTCCGTCAACGCGGATCGGCAAAACTCGCCAGTACAGTCTCGGAATGAATTGTCGATTCCCACGGGCCTGCAGCCTCGACTGCCGTACGCACACCCTCAGGCAGGCGCACACGCAGCAGCATGTTTCGACTCGGCCGCTCGCCCTCCCACAGATCGCTGTACTCGTCATTCTCGAAGAACACGTGCGCTGCGGCCAAATGCCGTGCGCGGTCCGCCGGCGTACCGGCGGCGGCGTTGTGATCGAGATTTGTCGCATAGATGGACAGGTAGCCGCCGCCTTCATAGACGAATTCGAAAATTCGGCTTTGCATGGGGAAGTCCACCGTAGAGGCCAGCATCAATTCCCAGTACGGCGTGGCGACGCCCGGGCCGCTCTCAAACGCGGCGCTGGTGATTTGTACGCGGTCGTTGCGGTGGCCGTGCCCCGTGACGTGCATCACGACATTGCCGCGTTTGCCGATCTCCGCTGCCAACTCTGCAGCTGGAATTTCACTGGCCTCGATCAAATCACTGCTACGGTGGTGGCTGCCAATGATGACCACCTGATCGGCAGCCGCATCGAGTTGCGCCTTAAGCCACGCAAACTGAGCAGCATCCATCTCGCCGAGCGAGCCCTCGGACACCTTGGCGCCGAGGTTCTGCTGCAAAGTATTGAGCACGATGAAGCGAATCGGCTTGCCCGGCAATGGTGAAAACGCGAAATAGGCCCGGTCGCTCTCGACATCATCGGCAACCAGGCCATGCCCGGCCGGCTCGCCAGGGGCATCGAAAAGCTTCTGCAAAATGGCCTGCTGGCTGAGGATCTGGCGCCGGGGATCGGGCGGCGTCTTACCGCCAGTCACAATGCGCGCATCGGGCGTTGATCCATCACGATAGCCGCTGCGGACACCGTCGAATTCAGGAATGCCTACATCTTTGAGCCCCGGGTAGACTTCATCACCGATGGCGGCGGCGCGGATGGCGTCAGTCATGGCAAAGGTGCCGATGTACAGCGTTTCGTGGTTGCCCAAAGCCGCGTACCAAGGCGCACCGATGCCGATGGATTCGAAGGGATCCTGATGGTCATTCCCCGGGCCGGGTACCGGGTCATCGGCGGCACCGGAATCCGGATCAATCGTCCCACCGGCCAGTGTGCCTATCAACCAATCGAGTTCGTTCTCCTGCCCGGTATCCGTCATGTCGCCGGCGACAAAGGCGAAATCAAACGGGCGCGAGGCCTCGGCGATGCGCCGGGCGGTACGCACATGCGATTCAAACACCTGCGTAATCAGGTGATCTTGCGGCCGATAGGTGCTGCCGAAGGTCAGGGCGTAAACGCCCTCGAAGCGAATCGGTGATTCTTCGTCGATGAGTTGGGGGTCCGCAGACTGCCAGAACCAGAGCAGGCTGCCCCGCTCGGTCGCAGTCGCGGTAGCCGAGGTGACGTACGATGCCCAGCCAGGCGCCAAATCATTGACCTCCAGCCATGTCTCACCGGACACAAGCGTCGCACCAAGGCCGAATTCTTCGAACCTTGTGGTTTCGGTAACGGTGATCGCGCGCGAGCCGATCGCATCGGCCGTTTTCTGCGACAGCGCACGTGGTGCCCAGACGGCCTGTAGCGTCGTCCACGGGGCTTCATCAAGAGCATAAACGACCGCGGCGGGCTTCACCGTCTCGCCGGTCGGCGCATCTTTGGGGGCGGAAACGGCCGACTCCACGCTACAGCCGGTAACCAGCGGGATCAGAAGGGCAAGGGCGATGCTACGCATAGGAAGATCCTCCGCTGGCCATGCTAACACGATGCGACCACTTTGCCGACCCCCGCTCCACCGATTTGGCGCCCTGCGGCCGGACGTCGTGTACACTGACACATCCCCCGAGCCGTGCAGGCCTGAATCGAGCCGCCATGCAGCCGCCCTATTTGCCCGCCCTTTCCGCCGCCAGCCTCGACCTCGAGCTCGTACTCGTGCGCACCGACTCGCTAGAGCCCGCAGCCAGCGCCGACCTTGTTCTGCAGGACGCCTGCGGCGGTGCCCTGTCGTCGATCCAGATGGGAACAACCGAGTGGCGTCGGCGCCCTGCTATTGATGAGCTGACGGTCGCCATGCTGCGGCCTTTGTCCTCGTTCGAGGGGCAAACGGCAGTGCTCGACGCTTCTTTGCAAATACTGACCGGCATGATTCAGCCGCACGGGTTTCGTCCGCTGGGCGGAGGCGGCCACCCGTGGTTCGATTCTCGACAGCATTTCGGCGCCTCACGTGGCCGCCCGGGGGATCCTCTGGTGCAGACCCTCGACGCACTTGACCGTCCGGGCCTCCCCGGTTGGGCCGACACCCGTGCGGCCACGCTTTCGTTTCCATTTTTAGATGATGAGGATTTCAGACCGCTCTATGCAGCCCTTCGTCTGATCGTACCGATTCTGCCGGCACTGGCGGCGGCCTCGCCGTATCGCGATGGGCGCCGTGGCGACACGTTGGACGAACGGATCGCTGCAGCACAGGCACGCGCCGTGGCCATTCCGGCGCTGGGTGGCACCTGGTATCCCGAGGCCACCGTCGGTGTCCACGCTTACCGCGACGCGGTGCTAGAGCCACTGCGCTCCAAGTTGGCGCCGCTCGATCCCGAAGGCCGCCTGTCGATCGACGACCTCAATGCGCGCGGCGCCGTCGCGCGCTTTGGGCCGCGGATCCTCCAATTGCGCGCCGCCGACATGCAGGAATGCCCTGCACAGGACGTGGCGATCGCTGCCATCGTGCTTGAGTTGGCCCGCGCGCTGGTACGCGGAGATTGGCTTGCGCCCGATGAGCAGATGGTTGTGGCCAGCCAGACCCTCGCGACGCTGGGTAACCGCATCCTCCGCGAAGGACCGCAAGCGTCGTTGGGAGATGCGGCGGCGCTCTACGGCGTCGCGGACGGCAGCACCGCCGGTGAGATGTGGTCGCATCTGGGCACCCGTTTCGACCTGTCCGTGGCGACCCGGAGCTCTCTCGACCTTATTTGTCGCGAAGGCACGCTGGCCGCGCGAATGCTGCGGAAGGCCGGCAATGCCCCAGACCGAGATGCCCTGCGAAGACTCGTGGAGGCGCTGGCCGATTGCATGGCCAGCGGCGCCCCATTCGTACCCTGACGGATGAACCGCGGGCGCGCTTGCGGTAGCATATGGCGATGAAAACCTCACGCATCGGTACCTTCGTCCTACCGCTCCTACTTGCCGCAACAACCGCCTGTAATGCCCGTGGGTTCGACGTGGCCACGCGCAGCCAGTTACCGCCCGCACCGCCGGATGCGGCTGTGCGGGTCACATGGCTGGGCACTGCCGGCGTCCTTGTCTCCGACGGCGAAGCCGCGATCCTCATCGATCCTTTCGTCTCGCGCTACGGGCTTCTGCACGTCGGCCTGCGCCGCGACATCCCCCCAATGCAGGACAAAATTGCCGCGTGGACAGCCAAGTTGTCACCCGCGCCGGTGTCGGCGGTGATCGTCAGCCACTCGCATTATGACCACGCCATGGACGCACCCTATTTTGCGACGGCGTTCGCAGCGCCGATTCTCGGCTCGTCGAGTACGGCCAACATCGCACTGGGGGCCGGGATGTCGTCGTCTGATATCGTAGCCATCGAGCCCGGCAGCCCGTACCAATTCGGCCGCTTTACCGTTACGCTGCTCCGTTCCGAGCACGGACCGGCCCTGCTCGGTCGCATCCCCTACCCGGGCACAATCGACGAACCGCTGGCCCCGCCGGTGCCAGCGACGGCCTACAAGCTGGGGGGGGCCTACTCAATCCACGTCTCGCATCCCGCGGGTAGCTTTCTGCACCACGGCAGCGCAAGCTGGGTCGACGGCATGTTCGAGGGTGTCCGCGCCGATGTCGTATTTTTGGGTGTCGCTGGCCGCGCCGACACTGCGGCGTATCTACACAATGTCGTGGATGCAGTCGGGGCCCATCGCCTGATTCCATTCCATTACGATGATTTCTTTGCGCCGCTCGACGACGGTGTTCGGCCGCTGTTCAACATCAACCTAAATGATTTTTTTGACGCCGTAGCCGCCCATTCACCGGCCTATACCGTCGAAACGTTGCCGATCGGCGTACCTGTGCAATTGTTCGCGGCACCACCGGCACCCGCCCCCGCAACCACTCCGGCATCCGGTGGCACCCAGCCTTGATGCAGCGGCTTTTCCGGGTTTTATTGTTCGCGGTTTTGCTCGCCGTATCGGCGAGTGAGGCCCGAGCGCATGCCTTGGCGGTGACTGCCGTCGAGGCGCGCCTGGATGGCAGCGGCGGCTGGCGCATCCAGATGACCACAGATCTGGATGCGCTGATGGCCGGTGTCAAGCCCGGAGAGATGACGCCCGCGGATTACGCGCGATTGGCTTCAGCTTCGGCCGAAACGCGCGCCGCTGCGACCCGGCGGGTACATGATTTCTATCTTGAGCGTGTTGCGATTTTGGCCGACGGCGAGCGCCTGCGCCAGACTGTCGAATTGCCGGGCCTTGCTCGTCCAGCTACGTGGCCGTCGGAGTCACCGATCCCGTTGCCGGGCCACATCGTGGAGCTCAGTGGCCGCTTTCCTGCGGGCAGCGCGGCCTGGCAATTCGCCGCCGACCCCGGCTTCGGTCCGGTCCTCTTGCTGTTGTTCGATGGCCAGGACACCCTAGGCGGACAGGCCTGGGTGCCGCCCGGCGTGCTGAGTGAACCGCTGCCGATTGCGGTCGGCGCCGCCGGCGTCTGGCGCACCGTCTTTGGCTACGCCCGGCTTGGTTTCCTGCACATCATTCCGGCCGGGCTCGACCACGTGCTGTTCATTCTGGGGCTGTTCCTGCTAGCGCCTTTCTGGCGGCCGCTCCTGTGGCAAGGAACAGCCTTCACGATTGCCCATACGGTTACGTTGGGGCTGGCTGCCCTTGGCATCGTCAACGTGCCGGCGGCAATCGTCGAGCCGCTGATCGCGCTGAGTATCGCCTTTGTGGCGGTCGAGAACCTGCTTGTCCGCCGGTTGACGCCGACACGCACGATCGTCGTTTTTCTATTCGGGCTGCTGCACGGCCTGGGGTTTGCCGGTGTACTTGGTGAGCTGGGATTGCCACCAAATGCCTTTATTCCAGGCTTGGCCGGCTTCGCGCTGGGCGTCGAGTTGGGGCAGATTTCAGTACTGGCGCTGGCCTTTTTGGCGGTCGGCTGGTTGCGACACAAGCCGTGGTTTCGGCAACGAGTCACGATTCCGGGCTCCCTGGCCATCGCGGCGGTTGGGCTATGGTGGACCGTCGAACGCCTGCTGGGCGGTTGAACGCGCATGGCGTCAACTGCCAACCTCTGTTTGAGGTATGCTAGGATTTAGTGCGGATAGTTCACCCGAGACGCGCAGGGAGCACACCTCCATGACTCATCGCCGCCGCCGGATTGCCGTCGCCTTGTCTTTTGCGTTGGCCGCTTGCAGCAACGGTGAAGAGCCAGCCGGACCGATTCAATCTCTGGCCGCCGACCGTGCGATCACGGTCGAGGGCGCACCTGGGCCGATCCGCATTGTTACCGACGAGCACGGCGTTCGCCACGTCTACGGCAAGGGACACAAGACCGTTCTGTTCGGGCAGGGTTACGTGGCGGCAGCTGATCGATTCTGGCAGATGGACATGTTCCGGCGGGTTGCGCGCGGGCGTCTAAGCGAGGTGCTCGGTGAGCCGGCGTTGGCCATGGACGTCGATATGCGCACAAGCTTCATGACCCGAGACGGGCGGTTTCTCGAAGAGGTGATCGTCGAAAACATGCGTTCGCGCGACCCGGTGGTTGCCGCCCTTGGCGACGCCTACGCGGCTGGCGTCAATGCTTGGTTGGCCGACCTACGAGCCGGGCGTAACGGCGCTGAATTGCCCGAGGAGTACGACTTCCCCCTTGTCGCCCGCAAGATCGTCGACATTCCCGATTGGGAGCCCGAGGATTCGATGGCCATCGCCCGCCTGCAGGCATGGAGCCTGTCATCCGAAGTCGCGGGCGAAATTGATCTGTGGCGGCACAAGATCGGGCTACCTGAAAATCTGTTCAACGACGTGTACCGTCTGCAGCCGCCAACGTCGGCAGTCACGCTGGGTCCGGGCGCCTCGACCGGTGGGCTCGTGCCGGCATCGGGGCCACGCCCAGCCGGGCTTTTTACGGCGCCGCCTCGCCCCGCCGACAAAGACCGGCTGGGCCAAGTGGTCGCGAATCTGTTGGCGAACGCGGCCCGCAATCCGTTTGGCGGCAAGCATTTGCCAGGCTACGGCAGCAACAATTGGATGATCGCGGGCAAGCTCACGCAAACGGGCAGCCCCTTGCTTGCCAACGATCCCCATTTGGCCCTCTACAATCCACCGGTTTGGACCATGGTTCATCTCGATCCAACCTACGAGGGCGGGGACGGCGTCGCCGTATCGGGCGTTATTTTCCCCGGTCTGCCCGGCGTCATTCTCGGCTACAACGAGTATATCGCGTGGGGTGGCACGGTGATCGGTTACGACGTGACGGATGTGTTCATCGAAACGGTGCTGCCGGGTGACCCGCCGAAGGTCGTCCACAAAGGCGCACAGGTGCCGATCATCCGCCGCAACGTGACCTTCACCATCAAGGGCAGCGGCGAGCGCACCATCCCGATCGATATCGTACCGCACCACGGGCCGCAGGTACCGGATCCCGATCTCGACGATGATATCATCGGCATCGAAGCCGGCGGCAACATGAGTTTCGCCTGGACCGGCCATGAGGCCACCAACGACATGCGCTTCCTCTACGAACTCAATTCGGCGCGCAATGTGCAGGATGCGCGTAAAGCCCTGATGTCGTTTTCGACCGGAGCCCAGAACTGGATCATCATCGACCGAGCCGGTGACATGCTCTATTTCCCCTACGCCTACGTTCCACAGCGTCCGGACGGATTCTCGTGGTGGATGCCGGTCACCGGTGATGGTAGTGCCGACTGGCTGACCGATGCACAAGGGGAACGGCTTTGGCTGGACGTCGCAGACCTGCCGCAGGCCTACAACCCGCCCGAGGGCTTTCTCGTAACGGCCAATCAAGACACCCGCGGCGAACTGCAGGATGGCGACCCAACCAACGACGGGCCATACCTTTATGCATTTCGCTCGGTCGGCTTCCGGCAGGAGCGGATTTTGCAGATGGTCCAAAACCTGGACGGGAACTCGCACAGCGGCGCCAAAATCACGATCGACGACATGGGACGCTGGCAGACGGATCTCGAATCGCGCGAAGCGGCCTACTTCATCCCCCATCTGGAGGCGGCTGCGGAAATCCGTGCACCCGACGCCAAGGCTGCTCCATTGCTCGACCGCCTGCATGCGTGGGGCAACGGTACGACCCCGTGGCGCACCCACGCCGGTGTCGACCCGTCCGAGATACGCGACGATTTCGACCCGCCCGCCGCGTTGCCCGACGCCGAAGCCAAGGCCGATGCCGTGGCAACATCAATCTTCTATGCATGGTTGAGCCGTCTCGTTTCGAACACACTCGACGACGACTTCGAAGACACAGGTTTTGAAACACCGCGGGGTGCCGGCGCCACAACGGCACTTTTGCATTTGCTCGGGCATGTGGACAGCGACGATCTCAGTCGGGTCATCGCAACGGCAGGTCCCGATGGCGAGTCAACCTTATGGGACGACCGTCGCACTGCGGTTACCGAAGCTCGTGCGGATATTCTTATCGCCTCGCTGGAGCAGGCCGCAGAGGATCTTGCCGACCTTTTCGATAGTGATGAGTTCGACGATTGGCTGTGGGGCAAGATCCACTTTGTGCGCTTACAGCATTTTTTCGAAGTGGGCGATCTCACCAACGACTGGAGCCTCGGCGGCAAACGACCGATTCCGCACAGTGGCGGACGCGATACGGTCAGTCCGGCAAATTTCGGGATCGGCGGTGCGCTCACCGAGATCTATGCCACGACAGGGGCCTCGCAACGCCTGCTGGTCGAAATGACCCCGGAGGGCCCGGTGGCGTGGAACAATGTCCCCGGCGGCCAGAACGGCGACGGGCGCAACCCCGAGAACGGTCGCGCCGACTACGACACGATTCATCCTGAAACCAGCTACGGCGATTGGCTCCCGGGCTGGGTGCGTGGAGAGCGGTTTCTGCTCCGCTTCACCGCACCCGATGTCGCTGCCGGCGCCCGTGAAGTGTGGGACATCCAATGATTGTACGTCGACTGGTCCTTGCCTCCACAGCAGCCACGCTCCTGGCAGGCTGCACCACGTTTGTCCGTGTGGCGAGCGGCCTGCCACCCTACCGCGCCGATGTGGACCGTATTGTTGTTGAGCGGGTTGCGATGCGCGACGGCGCCCGCCTGACTACCCGGATATTTTTTCCCGAAGGCGAAGGCCCGTGGCCGGTCATCGTCGTACGCAACCCCTACGACATGTGGAATATTTTCGACACGGTGATGAAGACATTTGCCCGCTACGGCTACGTCGTCGTGCACCAAGATGTACGCGGCCGCTTTGGCAGTGAAGGCGAATGGCTACCGCTTCTCAATGAGCGCCGCGACGGCCTCGACACCTTGGCCTGGATCACTACGCAGCCTTGGCAAGACGGCAACATCGGCCTCTGGGGCATGTCGTACCTGTCGGCGGTACAATGGGCCGTAGCCGCCGACCTGCCGCCCGAGGTCAAGACCATCGTCCCGATGGTCATCGGGACCGACCTGCGCAATGTGGTCTACGAAAAAGGAGCGTTCCGGCACGAGATTTTCACGTTCTGGGCCGCCTTGATGCCGGACCATGGCATGGGATTGACCAACGCAATCGCGTACCGCAAGGCCGTTGCCCACTGGCCACCCGGCGAGGTCGATGAGAAATTCCTCGGCAAGCGCCTGCCGTGGTATCGAGAGTGGCAGCGATCTCCGCACGCATCGGCGCCCCTGTGGAACCTTCCGGACGCCGAACTTCTTGATACGGTCGCAACACGGGTCGACGTGCCCGTCTTGATGATGTCCGGCTGGTACGATATTTTCATCGAGTCGCAGCTCAACGATTGGCAACGGCTGGCCACCCAGAAGGACAGCCGCCTGCTTGTCGGCCCCTGGACACACATACTCGGCATTTCGGGCGACGGCGTCAAGGACTTCGATAATGCCGGCCATGGCGGCAACTTAATCCGTCCCATCATCCATTGGTTTGACCACCATCTCAAGGGCATGCCGCTCGACGACTGGGGCCCCGTTCGTACGTACGAAATCGGTGAGAATGTCTGGCACGATCGCCCGGCCTGGCCGCCAGCAACGACCACCGTCACGCTCGGCTTCACGCGGCTGCGCCATGCGGGCGGCTGCGATGGCGGCCGTATCGTTGCGGGACCCAGTGAGCTTGGCAAAGTCAGTTGGAGCTACGATCCACGCAACCCCGTGCCAACGCGCGGCGGCGGCCCGATGTTGGCTTTCGTGCTGCCGGGCTGGACCGATGCCGAGCCGTCCAACCGCGACCAGCGTGGCCTCTGCGAGCGTACGGATGTCGTGACGTTCATCTCGGCGCCGCTCAGTCGCCCGCTCCGGCTCGCCGGCAAAGCCATTGTCCATTTGACCGTCGCCTCATCGGCGCGCGACACTGCTTTTACGGCCAAGCTGATCGAAGTCGATAGCAGGGGACGCGCACTCAATGTACAGGATACGATCACCACGCTAGCCTTTCGCAACGACAGTCCCGAACCGCTCCCCTACGAACCCGGTTCCCCGGTGGATGTAACGCTGGACATGTGGCCAATCGAATGGACGTTTCAGCCTGGGACGCGGCTGCGCATCGACCTGAGTTCGTCCAACTGGCCGGCCTACCACGCTCACGCCAACCGGGCAGGTCCGTGGGCCTCGCAGACGGCACCGGTGACGGCCCGGCAAACAGTGTATTTCGGCCCAGACACCGCAACGCGTCTAGAACTACCCGTCCGTATCGACTGAGCACCGAACTGGAACGACTGATGTACCATGGAATCGGCCTTCACTTGACAGCATTTTACCAAACGGTAAAATGAATTCCGCGGCGAGTCGTCGCCGCAAAGTATTCAGGAAGGGACACACGTGGGAATCCGTATCGCCCGTTTTGTACTTGGACACCCATGGAAGATCCTCATCTTCGGGCTGTTGTTGACGGTCGGACTGCTATTCGGTGCGACCCGCTGCGATAAAGAAACGGGCCTGCGTTGGGTCGTGCTGCCCGACGACGACCTGAAGGAAGTCATCCCCCACGACAGCCCCGTTCGCATTACCCTCAACGACCTCGAAGATCTTTTCGGCTCCAGCGAAACCATCGTCTTGACGATACGCCCCACGGCGAACCCTGTTTTTTCAAGCGAAACGCTGATCGACGTCATGAAGCTCACGCGGAAGCTGCAGCGTACGCGCGGCATCCATCGCGTACAGTCGCTGGCGACGACGGACCGTATCTACCGTGACGAGGAGGGGGGCCTGCAAGTCGAAAAGCTGCTGCCCACCCCACCACGGACCCCCGAGGCGGTTGCAGCCGCCAAGGCCAACATCGAAGACGATGATGATATCCGACAGGCCTTTCTGGCGGCCGACGGCCGCAGTCTGGCCCTCTACATCGACCCCCGTCCAAGTGCGGATGATACGGAGGTTCTGGCGGGAATCAGCAAGGCAATCGATGACGTTATCCCCGGCTACGAAACACACCTAACCGGCATGGGACCGATCCGGGCGGCCACCAACGAAACGATCATCAAAGACCTGCTGACGCTCGTGCCGATCGTCTCTATCGTCCTGATGATCGTGCTGTATCTTTCGCTTCGCACGGTGAGCGGCGTCGTTCTCACACTGCTCACCATCAGCCTCAGCATTGCGCCGGCCATCGGCATCATGGGCCTGCTGGGGATCCCGCTTTCTTCGGTCACCAATACGTTTCCTGTTCTTGTGCTGGCCATCGCCTGCGGTGACGCCATCCATCTTCTCAGCCTCTACTATCAGCGTTTGCGCAGCGGCGTCGAGAAACCCATGGCCATCCGCCAGACGATTGAAGAATTGGCGCTGCCCATCCTGCTCACCAGCGTCACCTCGGCCGCCGGATTCCTCAGCATGCTGACCTCGCCGATGCCGCCGATTGGTGGGATGGGCGTGCTTGTGGCGTTCGGCATCATGTGGGCGTGGTTCCTGAGTACCTTTGTGCTCTCGGCGGTAATTACGCTTCTGCCCGCGCCCAAATTGCACAGCACGGCCGCCAATGAAGAGCATCAGGCATCGCGTCTTGATTGGTTGTTCGACCGGTTTGTCGGCGCCACTACACAGCGTCGCTTACTGACGGCAGCCGTGGCGCTCACGAGTATCGGCCTGCTAGCTGGCTTTGGTCTTCCTCAACTCCAGCGCGAAGTCTCCCCCGAACGCATGTTTCCCG
>CAZUAB010000019.1:0-25198 GCA_964617795.1 uncultured bacterium | reverse complement strand
CGCCACGGTCTTGCCCTGCAGTACACGTGGCCCGATGTCGTTCTTGTCGCGGCCCAAATGGGCCGCCAATTCGATCAAGCCGCCCAGGCGGGCGCTGACGATCTCGAACAACGTGCGCTCAGCTGCAGTGATCGGGCGCCCGGTACGAGTCTGAGCGACAAGCACGCCGAGCGGCCGCGTCCCCAGCGCGATCGGAACGCCGAGATAGGCTTCGTAATCGAGCTCTCCCGATCCCACCAATGGTCGGAATTGGGGATGCGTGCTGGCCGGTGCAGCGATCAGTGCCTGTTTTGTTTCAAAGACATGGCCCGTCAGACCCTCGCCCGGCTTAAGACGGAACATTGCATCCGACGGTACGCGCAAGCCGCGGCTCGCGCGCAGGATCAGCGCCCCAGCCGTCGTATCCCACAGGTAAATCGAAACCACCTCGAACGCCAATGTGTCAGCCAGACGGCCGACCACGTCGGCAAGCGCGGTGTCGAGTTCGCTGCCGCGGTCAAGCAGCGCACCGATATCCCGCACCAGCGTCAAGTGGAGGTCGGCACGTTCGCGGGCGGCTTCATTGACGGGAGGCATTGGGTTATTGTAGCAGTCGCCATAGCGGTGGCGTCTGCTATACTTAAGACGTAAGTGCGATGACGACACCGGTACGCCAAGAAATCGAAGACGCCGCAGAGATGCGCGACCTTTTGCTGGCCATCGGCCGCGAGGGCCGCAGTGGGCTTTTTGCGGCCAGCGGCGATCACGACTGTATCCTCAAAGTCCGCGACGGGCGCTTGGTCCATGCCGACGGTGAGGAACCATCCGAGCGGCTCGCGCGTGCCTTGGCTGCGGCCGGCGTGCTACCCGAAAAGGCCCTCGATCGCGTGTTGTCGGTCGCACGGACCGGCAGGCAGGGCCTGTACCGCATCCTCGAAGATCTCGCACTACTCGGGGACGACGATATCCCGCGGTATGAGCGCATTCGCCTTGAGACGATGTTCCGGCTGGCCGTCGGCGGTACGGGCCCCTGGAGATGGTCCGAGTCGCCTCAGAAGGGCTCAGGCGGCGAATCGATACTGAATTTGCTTGCTCATGCGCTGGCGATTCAAATGGAGCCGCGTGACCTGATTGCCTGGGCTGGGCGGCCCGACGACTTGGTGTTTCACCCCCCCACGGACGAGGTTTGGGGTCGCATTGAAGCTGGCGCCCGTGAGACCATCGCGGCCTTGGATGGGAGACGGGCGTTGCGGGAAATCTTGGCCGGCAGCCGCTTGTCCGGACGGCATGCGTTGGTCTGGCTGGCCTTGGCCTCACGGCTCGGCTGGATCGGCCCGGCCGCGGACGCGCCAGCGGCGGCAGCGGTCACCGCGGCGCCGACACCTTCTGACGACCACGACGACTCCGGCTTGATGGTTCTTGATGAGTTGGATGCGATCGAGGAGTATGAGGATCTGGAAATCCTTGAGGATATCGAACCCGTAGCGGAAGACAGTGCAGCCGATGCGCCCGTCGTCGACCCGGGTGCGCCGGTGGTCGCCGACGTCGAAGCCGAGGCTACCTCTGAATTCTGGCAAGAGGCGCCACCGGCAGATCTCTACGCCCGGCTCGATGTGCCTTCGGGGGCGGCCGGTCAGGGCTTGGCCCAAGCGTACAGCCGCCGTTTTCGGATCTTGCAGAAGCTCGAAGCCGAGCGCCCCAACGATCCAAGAGTCGAGACTTGGCGCAAGGCTGTCCTTGATGCATATCGCGTACTCGGGCACGCCGACGCGCGTACGCTCTATGAGGCTGACACGGGTAAGGGCGACCCGGCTGCTCGCGTGACCCGCGAAATGGCCAAGCGTACGTTGGCCGAGGGGATTCGCCAGATCCGCAGCGGACATCCTTGGGAGGGGGCGCGGGCCGTGCAGGAAGCGCTTAACTGGAATGACTCGCTGGCCGAGGCCTGGGTCGCGCTAGGGTTTGTCCAGGCATCCAGGGACGATGACCACGAGGAAATCGAGGCTGCGGCCGAGAGCTTCGACAAGGCCGCCCAATTGGCGCCCGACAACGCCGTCTTGCGTTATTACCGGGCTGTTGCCAACTGGCATCTTGGCCGCAAAGATGCTTTTGCTGCCGATGCGGCGTGGTTGAATGAGCGCCGCGACCGGGCGCCGGCGGCGTGGCCGCAGTTTCTCGCCGAAATCGGAGCGGCGGCTTGAGCGTACGCGAGGTCGTCCTGTATCCGGCCGAAGTACTGCGACGCCCGGCCGAGCCGATCGCAGCCGTTGATGATCAGGTGCGGGCGCTCGTTGAGGACATGTTTGAGACCATGTACACGGCTCGCGGCGTCGGTTTGGCCGCGCCGCAAGTGGGTGTATCTTCGCGCATTTTCGTCATGGATCCGCAACAGGAAGACGAACAGGTCAGGGCAACGGCGCTTATCAACCCGGTTATTGTGCAGTTGAGCGGTGAGCAGGTTTTTGAAGAAGGCTGCCTGAGTATTCCCGGGTTTTCGGCCGATATCCTTCGTGCCGAATCCGTGCGTGTAGAGTACCGAACAGTCGACGGCGAAGCAGCCGCACTAGATTTATCGGGTTTCCCGGCCGTCATCGCGCAGCACGAGATCGATCATCTGGACGGTATTTTGTTCGTGGATTACCTGTCTCCCACGCGTAGTCGCCTGTTCGAAAAAGACTTTGGACGCGACATTTGGCGCTGGCGGTTTCGGGCGGCCGGTAAGGCTGCGGTGCGCCGCTGATGCTCATCCCCTGGGCCGATCGTTTGGCCCACGCTCGGAGCGGTCCACTGACGGTCGTGTACTTTGGTACACCGGATTTCGCCGTACCGGCCTTGCGCCGGCTCGGCCAAGAACCGCGTGTCGTGGTGCAAGGGGTCGTCAGCCAGCCGGACAGGCCATTTGGGCGTGGCCGGGTATTGCGCCCGCCGCCGGTTGCCGCGCTTGCGGCCGAACTTGGTCTGCCGCTCGCCCAGCCCGCGAAGGTAGCGGACCTACAACCGTGGCTGGTGGAGATTGGACCTACGGATCTCTACGTCGTTGCCGCCTATGGTCGTATTTTGCCCGACTGGCTGCTCTTGATGCCGACAATCGGCCCGCTCAATCTGCACGCAAGTTTGTTGCCGCGCCACCGAGGGGCTGCACCGATTCAGGCGGCCATTCTGGCTGGTGATACACATACGGGTGTAACACTGATGGGCATGGAGCCCGAACTTGATGCTGGCCCGATGCTGGCCCGCAAGGTGTTGCCGATCCGCGACTCCGATACGGCCGCTGATCTGTTCGAGCGCTTGGCCGAGGCGTCAGCCGATCTGCTTGTCGATTCGCTGGATGATCTTTTGGCTGGGACCTTGCAGCCGACGCTGCAAGACGATGCTGCGGCCACATATGCGGGCCGCATTGTTACGGCAGACGCCGAGATCGCTTGGGCCAAGGCGGCGACTGCGGTCGACCGGCACGTACGGGCAATGACCCCCCAGCCAGGGGCTTGGACCATGCTCGCGGAACTGCGCCTGCGTATTCTAGCCGGGCGTCCCGACCCACGGGCGGGTCGGGCAATCGGTGCCCTGGAAGTTGCCAGTGATGGTCTGCGTGTGGGGTGTGGACAGGGAAGCTACATTGTGACTGTGTTGCAGGTTCCGGGGCGTGCGGCAATGCCCGCCGCCGACTGGCTGCACGGTAGGGCGTTGCGACCGGGCGATGCGTTTTCCCGGGGGCCAAGTCAATGAGTGCGGCGCGGACGCCGCGCGACGTCCGCCTGGTGCACGAGGCATTGCGTCGTATCCAGGATGAGGACATGTGGGCCGACCCGTGGCTACGGGCGCTGCGCCGCCGCGAACCAGATCGCAGGTTGACGGCCCTTGTCGAGCGACGTTTGCTGGGGGTTCTCGAGCGGCATGCCTTGCTGGTGGCATGGATTTCACGCCATTTGCGCGAGCCGATTCGGCGCCTCCCGGCCACAGCGCGTGATGCGCTGCTGCTTGGTGCGTGGCGTTTGCGCTGGGAGGACTCGGCCCCGCCGTGGGCCATTGTCGATAGTGCAGTACAGGCGGCTCGCGAGGGGGGAGGCGCCAGACAATCGGGTGTGATCAATGCCGTATTGCGCCGCCTGGCTGACGAGGTGCCGTCTCTGCCTGAGGCCCTCGGACTGCAAGACCCCGCGCTCGCTTCGGCCTTACCGGCTTTTTGGGCCGAGCACTTGGCGCCCCTGTTGCCCAAAGGTGAGTTGGTCGAGGCCTTGGCGGCGTTGCGCCGGAATCCCGGCTTGCATGCAGTGGCTACGGATCCGGCTGATGCGGCTGCCGTAGAAGCCGGTCTTCAGCAGGACGGCGCGAACCCCCGATCGTTCCCGTACGTGTCGGGAGCGTGGCACATTGGGGACGGCCACGCGATGTTTGGTGGAGCCATGTGGGCCGCAGGCCGAGTGGCCGTACAAGACGCTGGCATCGCGGCGTGGCTAAGCGACGTGGCGGAAGATGCCTGGGGGCCGCTGTGGGACGCCTTTGCGGCCCCCGGGGGCAAATTGCTGGGCCTGGCGGCACGCCGACCGGACCTGTGGTGCGTTGGCAGCGACCATCATCCCGGCAGGGCCGCGCTGATTGCCGCCGAGGCACGGCGGCGGGGCATGGCGGCGTCGCTCGTGGTCGCCGATGCGCACAAGGCTCCCTGGCGACCCGACGTTCGGTTTGGCACCGTACTGGCGGATCTGCCGTGCACGGCGACTGGGACGGTTGGCAGACATCCCGAACTGGCATTGCGGTTGCGAGAGGCCGACATCGCTGATCGAGCGACGCAACAGGTCGAGCTGGTATTGGCGCTGGCGGGGCAGGTGGCCCCAGGGGGGCGACTTTGGCTAACCACCTGCTCGTTGTTTGCCGCCGAAAATGAAGCTGTCGCCGAGGCCGTGTTGCAGGCGCGGCCAAACTGGCGGCGCCACTTGCTGCGGCACCCGCTCGAGCCCGACGCCGAACCCGCGATCGTGCAGCGATTTTGGCCACACCGCCACGGTACCGCCGGTTTTACCGTGCAATGCCTTGTGGCACCAAGCAGCGGAGACTAGCCGACTACTGGCGGCCCCCCGCGTCGTTTTAGCGCAGGGGCAGCAAGTCCGCGTCGTTGTCGACCGTCCCATCCGCGGTCAACACAGCGTCGGGCAGTGCATCGGCCGCAGCGCCGTCCGCACTGACGTTGTCTTGCAGCACCACGGCGAACGATGCGGCAGGTGTCGTGCCGCTGCTACCGGCGCCGAGCCGGCTGTAGGGCAGGACGATCCGCATCTCGTTGGCGGCGAACGAAAAGGGCAGCCGTTGCGCCGGGTCGACGATCGGCGACCCCAAATCAACCCAATCCAAACCGTCGCTGCGAGTCGCATCCAGCGCGACACGCCAAGTACGGGAAGAGGTATCGTCGCCGATCATAAGGAAACCGGCGACACTTGAGGAACCGCCGTCGTTGGCCGGTCGAACGTCTTCGGCAAAGCGCAGGATGAGCAGCCAGCGATCGGTCATCCGAACGGCATCAAAGGCCGTCAGGTCGGGACCTGCCCCACCGTCTCCCGCGGTGTCCAGATGGCGCAGCGCCGGCCACAGCGCCAAGTCGGCACTGACGATTTCGCCGGCGGTGACAGCGGTGACGACCCCCCAACCTTTGCGGACAAGCGAATTGTCGGCGGCGAAGCCTTCGACTTCAACCGCCCGGTCGATGCCCTCGGGCACGAGCAAGCGCAATTCACAGTCACCCACCAGGTCACCGGCCCCAAGCGCGTAAAACATAGGCTCGGTAAGATCCGGGCCAGCGACCCGCACCTCGAAACGCGCGACATCGGGTAGCGCGCAGGTACCCGTGTCCGTGCCGCCCAGCGACAGGATGAACTCGCCGCCACTACGCGCCTGCGGCTGAAAATCGAGCATCGAGGTGATTCCGCCGGCGTCTCCACAGCCCGTGAAGCCAACGAACGCCAAGCAACCGATCAGGAGTCGGGTACGCATCACTTCACCTCCTGCGGCCGCAGCCGCATGCGGAGTTCGCCCAAGGAAGCTGGGTCGACACTTTCCAGATTGATCGGCGGTGCAGCCTGAACGCCCTGTTCATCTTCCGGCGGTGCAGCCGGCGCGCCAGTGGTCGTATCCGGGGTGCCGGCATCGGTCCCGGCCTCGTCGCCGAGTTCAACCGTGCCGCCGCTTTGCTGCTGGAGCTCGGTTTCGTTGCGGATATCAAATTCACGCTGCAGCCGTTGTAGCGCTTCTGCCGCGAGCTTCTGCGTTTCGCCGACGAAGCCGGCGGTGCCGATACCCACCTGCATGCCCGTTTCGAGCAGCAATTCGTTGCCATCTTTGTCCGAGACGCCAACGGCGCCCGAAAACACCGTCACTTTGCTGTCGCCGGACTCTCCACCGAGTGCTTCGACGAGAAAATGCGTGCCGCGGACCCCTGCGACGGCTGTTGGTGTCCGTACGCGGAAGTCTTCGCGAGAGCTGAAGAACTGGCTGACGAGCGCTTTGGCTCGTCCTTGCAGCAGATCGAACATGCTCTCACGCTTCTGCGACTTTTTGCGAAAAAGAAATTGGGTGATACGCAGGTCTGTGTTGCGATCCAGCGTCATCAGAGAATTGTCCTCAAACATGATCTTCGCCCGGCCTTCGCCGGTCCGGATGATGTCTCCGACGAATACGGTGTCACTCCGACGCAGATCGACGGGCGCCGCGCCATTTCGTTCAACCTGCGGCGCACCTTCGATCGACAGGATGCGCCCAGCCGGCTCGGCCGCAGCCGCCGTCGACGCCAGCGCAAGCGCGGCGAAGAGGAGGCCGAGTCCGAGGCCGCCGAACCGCGTATTTTGCTTGTGCATGGCTAGGCCTCTCAGTACGTGTAGGACAACGCGAGTGTCGCGATGTTCCGGTTGTACGTGAACAGATCAATGCTGCTTTGGAAGGTGCCGTCCCACGACAGTTGCACCGATAGCTGCTCAAGAAACGCGTAGCGCGCCCCAAGGCCGACGCCAATTTCAGTGTCGCTGCGTTCGGTGGGGCCGACGCCGGGGACGTTGAAGGGGTTGTCGTAGCTCCGCAGGTAAACCCCGCCGTTGGCAAACACGGTCAGGGCTGCAATCGGTCTGACGTCCGCACCGGCGCCTAGGCGGTGGCCGATAAAAGACCATTCGCTGGCATCGTCTTCGGTGTTGTAGATGCTCAGGGTATAGCCGCCGTAGATACGCACTTTGTCGTGAACGGCGGCATGCAACACCAGCGGCACGCCCACGCCCAGGCCGTTACGGGCAGCGTCTTTTCCGTAGTTCTGGGCGTCGATCAGCAGGCCGCTGCGCAAACTCAGTTTCTTGGTCAGGCCGACGCCGACCCGCAATCCGGTCGACAACGTATTGCTGTACTGGACGACATCCGGACCAAGCAGTGTCAAGGCGTAGCCTACCGGAACCGTCAGCCGCCAGCGCGCTGCCGCCCAGCCCAGTTCGAGGAAGGCGCCTGGCTGCAGGACATTGAACGCCTCGGCGGCCTCGTTGCCCAGATGCAGCGAACCATAACCGGATACGCCGAGACGGCCAACAAAGCCTTCACGTCCACCGAAGCCTACGCCGACCCCGAGTTGCAGGGCCGTTCGCATGGCGCCGGTAATGTCGCTGATGTCTGTGTGATAGAGACTGGCCAAGCCAGCGTCAGACTGAACCAACCCTGGATTGGTGTCGTACTGGGCCAACAGTTGGGTCGAAAGCAGAAAACGGGCCCCGCCGTCGCTCGTGCTGCTCTTTTCTCCGAGCATTTCGCCGGCCAGATCGGCAGCGGGCGTGCCCGGATGGCGTTCGCGAACCTCTTGCCAGCGGCTGCGCGCGGTGCCGCTGTCCCCGGATTCCTCGGCGATCAGGCCCAAGTAGTAGAGGCGGTAAGGTTCGAGATCGGGGTCGAGGTTGCGGGTCGATTCAAACAGCTTGCGCGCAGAATCGGTTTGTCCGGCCCGATGATAGAGCAGGGCGGCATAGAACGACGACCGGCTGTTGCGATGCTTTTGGATCGAAATCCGGAAGGCGCCGAGGGCTTTCGCGGATTCCTGCAGGTTCATCAGGGCCAGCCCTCGCAGATAATCAGCGTCCCAGGAAGCAAAGGCCGCCGTACCCAGCGAGTGGAGTGCTGCCTGATAGTCACCGCTCAGGATGGCGCTGTGTGCGAGATAGTAGCGAGCATCTTCATCGGCGCCATCAGCGGCCAGCGCGTCGGCGAAAGTTTGACGGGCCTCTTCGGTTCGACCTTCGTCAAGCAGCAGAATACCCTGGGCGGTAAGCAGCATCGACTGCTCGTCGGCAAGGGCCGGGCCCGCCGCCAAGGTAACGGTAAGCGTGGCGGCGCATAGCACCAGCGGTCTCGAGATGAATGTCACGCTGACTCCCTTTCCGGGGCCACCGGCAGACGCCGATCGACCGCCCTTCAGCATACTTTCCGCAAGGGGGAGTGTCAACCTTTTCCCACGAGCGTGCGTCGGAGGTGAGTTCGACATCCCCAATATGCTAGCCGCAGAGCGGCCCCGCCGCCGTGATCTGCATCACATGCCCCGTCATTTACGGGGCCCACGGCGATTCCAAAAGCTCGATCGTACCGTCGTGCATTCGCACGCGGGTCCCCAAAGGCAACGGACGGATATCGCTGCCGTGACCGATTGGACAGTTCATCCAGGCCGGCAGATTGACTTCGGCGACAAAGTCGGCGAGGACGGCACGGACCAGCGCCAAGTCGCCGCTCCGATCCACGCAACCGGGCATCGTATTGAACAAAAGACCACGCGCCCCGTTCAAAGATCCACAGCGCTGCAGTTGTCGGAGCATGCGCTCGATACGGAAAGGATGCTCGCCGGTATCCTCAAGGATGAGGATCGCGTCGCGGCCATCGAGTTGATCCGCGGTGCCTGCCAGCGCGGCAAGGATGCTCAGACAGCCGCCGCGAAGTTCGCCGGTGGGATGTCCGTCGCCAAGAATGGTGGCCCCCGGCAATTCGATCGAAGGGCCGAGCGTGCCGTCAAGGGCGGCAAGGAACGCGGCTCTGGATGTGGCTTCATTGGGCTCGGCCAGTTGGCCGCACGGGGCGGCGCCGTAAAAACTACCGAGGCCGACGCGCTGCAGCAGGGCGGTTTGCAGAAAGGTGCAGTCGCTGCCGCCGATCCACAGCGGCGCCGCCGCGGCCGTTGCATCCCAAGGCGCCGAATCGAGCAGGTGAATACCGCCGTAGCCCCCACGCGCGGGCAAGAGCGCCGCGGCGCCGAGATCGAGCCCCCGCTGCCAATCGGCCAAGCGTAGCGCCGCAGGCCCGGCGGCGAACGGTGTCGGCGCGGATTCGAGGCTGTCGCCTGTTGCCACAACATAGCCTGCTCCGGCGAGTAGGGCGATGCCGGCCGAACGGAAGGGCTCCCGCACGGCGCCACAGGGCGCAAACAGAAATGCGAGATCGCCCTGGTGCAGTGCGCGCGGTTGTCGCCGAAGTTGACGGATCTCCTTCAACGCAGCACGGCCAGGGCGGCTACCTGCATAGCCAGGTTCATGTCGCCGCGAATCTTCAGGCGCCCACTCACAATGGCCTGCTGCGGCTGCAGACGTCCGGCGCGAATTTCATCTGCGGCGGCCAACGGCACGATGATGGTGGTTTGGGGCTCGATGGGTCCACGGCCGAAGCGTACGGTGATCTCCCAGATCGATTCGTCTCCGTCCATCAGCGTGGCGCGTAGCGTACCGTGAACCTGCCGGACCTTGTCGAGCCATTCGGGCTTGATCCGCTCGGGCTCGGCGACAAGGGTGCTCATCGGATCCTCTCCCGTTCCCGCGGCCTCGCGCCACCCTCGTTGCCAAGCGTCTGCCGGTTGTTCGACCGCCACGAGGCAGTCATCGGCAATGCCCTGCTCGATGCGCAGGTCACCGCGGACAAACCGAAGGGTCCAGGCCCCACCTTCGTCCCCAAGCACGCGGAAGCCGAACGCAGCTTCGACGGCGCGCTGTGCGTCGGTGATTTTCCCCCGGGCGCGGTCAAAGAGGTCCGGGATGGTCTGTTCAAAAAACTCGCTGGGATTGGGGACACTCATAGGATGACTCCTGTCGGGTTGCTATCGACGGCATAAGTCTAGCAGACACGGGTGCTGGCGAGAAATTCCGGTCGCGCTGGCGACCTCTCGCCTTGGTGGCGGCCATCGGCTACAATGGGGGCCATGAAGCGCACAACGACAGCGGCGGCGCCAGCCCTGCGCAAAGAAGAGATGCAGCAGGCGGCACGTACGCTCGAAGCGGCCGGTGTGTTCGATGCGAACGATGTGCAGGAGATCGAGCTGCATGGCGCGGTCGCTGCCGCTCGCGTACAGGCTGCGGCGCCCGGACGACGCACGCCGTCGGCCGTTGAAGTGTTCGCCGCACAAGGCCTGCGGGATCGCCGCAGCGGGTCGTCGCTCGAACCGGTTTCCGCGACGGCGGCAATTGCCGCTCAACTCGGCCTTCCGTTTGAGCGCGTCGATCCGCTGAAGCTTGACGCGACGTTTGTCACTCGGCTCCTGTCACGCCCCTTCGCTGAGCGGCATCTGATGATTCCGCTGCGCGAGGAGGACAACGTCATCGTGATTGCTTCGGCGCGTCCTTTTGACGAAGAGGGACGCGAGACGGCACGCCGCACCATGCGCCGTGAAGTGCGTTTCGTGCTGACTATGCAAGAGGACGTCGAGCGAGTGATTCGTGAGTTCTACGGCTTTCGCTCGTCGATTGAGCGGGCCGAAAAACAGATCACGGCGCCGCATATTGACATTCAAAACCTCGAACAACTCGTACAGATGCGAGGTGACCGCGAGATCGAGGCCAGCGACCAACATGTCGTCAATGCTGTGGACTACTTGATGCGGTACGCCTTCGAAATGCGGGCCAGTGATATTCATATCGAGCCGAAGCGGGAAAGCGGCATCATGCGCTTTCGTATCGACGGTGTCTTGCATCGCATCTATGATGTGCCGCGTGCCGTGCATCTGGCCATGGCCAGTCGGATCAAAATGCTGGCCCGGCTGGATATCGCCGAGAAGCGACGACCGCAGGATGGTCGTATCAAGATGCAGCAGGGCGACCGGCAGATCGAGATGCGTGTCAGCAGCTTGCCGGTGGCCTTCGGCGAGAAAATCGTCATTCGTATTTTTGACCCGCAAACGGTACACGGCGATCTGGGGCGACTGGGGTTTCGCGGGCGCGAACTCGAGATTTTCGAGCGCTGGATTGCCGAACCGCACGGCATTATTCTTGTCACCGGGCCAACGGGTTCGGGCAAGAGCACGACGCTGTACACGGCACTCATGAACGTGGCCACCGATGCGGTCAATTGCGTGACAATCGAGGATCCAATCGAAATGCTCTTTGAGCATCTCAACCAAGTGGCGGTCCAACCCCAAGCCGGGGTCACCTTTGCCGCGGCTCTGCGGACGATTCTGCGGCAAGATCCGGACATCATCATGGTGGGTGAAATCCGCGACGGCGAGACGGCGGACTATGCGGTGCAAGCTGCATTGACCGGCCATCTCGTATTTACTACCCTGCACACCAATGACGCGCCGACGGCGATTCCACGCCTGACCGACCTGGGCGTCGAATCCTTTTTGTTGGCCAATGCCCTGGTTGGCGTCATGGCGCAACGGCTCGTCCGTCGCGTCTGCCCACATTGCGCAGTCGAGGAGGCCCTGCCGACCGCCGATTTGCGGCAGCTCGGGGCGGATATCGCCGATGACGTCGATACGGTCCTCGGCCGCCGTGGCGAAGGCTGCGTCGAATGTCGGGGGACTGGCTATCGGGGGCGCCTCGCAATCGTCGAAATGATGGAAATTACGGCCTCGGTGCGGGCCGCAGTCGCCGCCGGCGGGGATATCGAGGAGCTGCGGCGCCGGGCGCGTTCCGAGGGCATGCGCTCGCTGCGCGAGGCCGGTATGGCACTGGTTTTGGAGGGTGAGACAACCATCGAAGAAGTGCTGCGTGTCACGGCCGACGCCCGCTGATTCGGTCGCCACCGCCGCGAGCCCGCGCATCCTTATCGTCGATGACGATCGCGATGTCGCCGATAGCCTACGGCTCCTGTTCGAAGGCGAGGGCGCTTCGGTCTTCTTGCTGCATCGACCGGCAGGTGCGGTTGCCGCCGTGGCCGAACACGTTCCCGATGTCGTGCTTTGCGATCTGCGGATGCCTGGTATCGGGGGCTTGGAAGTACTCGCGCGGATCCGCGAGGAGCGGCCCGAGCTTCCCGTCGTCCTCATGTCCGCCTATGGCTCACTCGACTCGGCTCGTGAAGCGCTTGCCGCGGGCGCGGCCGACTACGTACGCAAGCCGCTGGAGGCCGAGGATTTGGCGCGCGTGCTGGCGCTTGCCGCGCCCCGCGTGGGGCGCGGCGGCAGTGTACCGGCGCGAACCGCACCGCCTGAAGCGCGGTTCGGTTCGCTGATTGGCCGATCGCCGGCCATGCGGCATGTGTTTCTGCTGATCGAGCGTATTGCACCGTTTCCAACGACGGTATTGCTGAGCGGCGAGAGCGGCGTTGGCAAGGAGCTTGTGGCGGCAGAAATCCACAAGCGAAGCCCGCGGGCAGAGGGCCCTTTTGTACCCGTCAATTGTGGCGCGATTCCCGAGACGTTACTCGAAAGTGAGTTGTTTGGTGATCGCAAAGGTGCCTTCACGGGTGCCGACCGCGATCATACAGGCCTGATTGCAGGCGCCTCGGGTGGGACTCTCTTTCTCGACGAGATCGGCGACCTGCCGTCCGTGCTGCAGGTCAAGCTACTGCGGGTGATTCAAGAGGGCGAGGTGCAACCACTGGGCGCCTCGCGCCCCACGCCGGTTGACGTGCGTTGGGTCACTGCGACACTGCGTGACCTTGAGGCGGATGTGGCCGCGGGTCGCTTTCGGCAGGACCTTTATTTTCGGCTACATGTGATGCAGGTCGACCTGCCGCCTTTGCGGCGGCGCGGGGACGATCTCGAGATTTTGGCCGCCGACATTTTGGCCCGTCTGGAGGAACGGTATGCCCGCGGCGTGACGGCCATCGACCGCTCGGCTCTGGATGCGCTGGCCGCCCATCCATTCCCTGGCAACATTCGTGAGCTCGAGAACATTCTTGAGCGTGCCTATATTTTGGGCGAGGGCGAGACGATCACCAAAGAATCGGTGGCCGGATTGGTGGAGGCGCCGCCGTCCAGTGCGCCTGCGGTTGTCGGTGACGACTTTGTCCCCGCATCGCTGAGTATCAAGCAGGAGTCACGGCGCCTTGAAGCACGCCTGATTCGGGTAGCGCTTGAGCGCACCAGCGGCAATCGTACGCAGGCCGCGCGGCTCTTGGAGATCAGCCACCGCGCGTTACTTTACAAGATTCGTGAGTACGGCCTCGATGACGTACGCTGAACTCAGCGAGTTGGCGGAGGCTCGCGGCGGATCTGCCAGCGCTGAACCTTGGCCGCATGCTCGGCGTAGGTCCGTGAGAAATCGTGGCTGCCGTCACCGCGTGCAACAAAGTACAGATCATCCCAGGGACCAGGCGTAACTGCGGCCAACAATGCCTCCAAGCCGGGATTGGCGATCGGCGTGGCAGGCAGCCCGCTCCGGCGGTAGGTGTTCCACGGCGTGGCGGTTTGCAGGTGAAGCCGGGTCAGATTGCCTGCATAGCCCGGCATGCCGTAGATGGCTGTCGGATCGGCCTGCAAGCGCATCCCGATACGCAGTCGGTTGTGGTAGACGGCGCTGACGCGCGGCATTTCGTCCGGCAATGGAGTTTCACGTTCAATGATGCTGGCGAGTGTGATGGCAGCGTATTCGTCGGCGAGGCCGACCGCCTGCGCTTGGGCGGCATAATCGGCCGGTAGACGGTTGCGCAGCATGGCCAGCATGGCCTCCACGACGAGGGTACCCGTCAACCCCTCGGCAAATCGGTAGGTCTCGGGAAACAGATAGCCTTCAGCATAGGTCGCCGGTACCCCGTAGCGGCTCAGCAACTGAGCGTCACGTGCCGCCGCTTCCACCGCAGATGCCGAGGCAATGCCCGCGCCTTCGATCAGCGCGGCGATCTCCGCGACGGTTAGACCTTCGGGAATGGTGACGGCAACCGTTGCGACACGCCCCTCATGGAAAATCCGGGCGATCTCGATGTCGCTGGCGGATGCGGGCAGCGTGTAGCGGCCGGCCCGCGGCGAGGCGATTCCCAATACCCGCGCGGCAAACTCGGTTAGTCGCGGCCGTTCAACAGCGCCATCGGCTGCCGCCGCCGCAAGCACAGATCGTAGTGAACGCCCTGCCGGTACCTCGATATGTCGTGTGTTTTCGGGGATCGGATGCGGAATGAAGATCATCGTCAGCAAGCCCGCACCGATCGAAAGCAGTGGGACGAATACGAACAGCAGCAGTAGCGCCAGCGCTCTTTTCACCCCGCATCCTTTTGCTTTTGCAGCCAACGCTCGAGCATGGTTTGCGCCGCCAATGCGTCGCTGATTTCGTGGCGCCGTTCGGCCTCGACGCCGTGCTCGCCGAGGGCGTCATCGGCCCAAGCCGAGCTCCAGCGCTCGTCGGCCAGTTGGACGGGGCGGCCGCAGCGTTTTGCCAGTCCCGCAGCCCAGCGACGAACCTCAGCTGCCATCGGGCCCTCGGTGTCGTCTGTTTCGAGCGGCAGCCCAACGACATAAGCGTCGACTTCGTATTCGTCACTGAGGCGGCGGATCTCGGCCCACTCTTCTCCGGGCCGCGCCACCGTCACAACAGCCAGTGGCGTTGCGTAGAGGCCCCCCGGCGCGCTGAGCGCCAGCCCGATACGGCGGCGCCCCCAGTCAATGCCCAGCCAAATGCTCATCAAAGCCATGATAACGCGTGCCGCCGGATTGCGCGACGGTGGCAGCCGACGTTACACTCGTATTCATGACGATATTCCCCGTGCATCCCGACTTGCGCATCGAAGGTTTCAGTGATGCCGATCTATTGGGCTTTCTCGACGGGCTCGCCCCACGCGGTGGCCCCGGTCGTTATGCGGCTTGGCCGAAGGGCGAGGGCTGGCACATGGTGCGCGCCGGTTCCGCCGACGAGACGCACAGCGATGATCCGGCCGCCGTCTGTGGTGAGGCCGGTGTCGCCGGTGTGTGCTTCGACACCGAGGGCTTCGAGGCGTTTCTCTCGCGGTTTCCGAACGACATGGCGCATACGACCGTCGGGCGGCTTGCGGCGTTGATCGCGCCTGTATTGCCCGATTTGCATCCCGGCGCGGTCCGTGGGCTCGGGTGGGACCTAAAGCCTGCCGATCGCACGCAACGCATCCTTGAAATTGCGAGCCGATTCCTGCCCAAAGAGCGCGCAGTCGCCGTGCGATTGGCGTCACCCGCCCGCCCACGGGGTATCGCCCTCATTTTTGATCGGCGACGCTTGCTCGTGCGGGTGGCCGGTCCGCAGGCTTGGCCCGAGAGTGTGCTCAACGGCGCCACGCTTGCCGACCTCAAGCCGGCGATTGGTTGTCCGGTCGAAGTCGGCCTCGATATCGGGTCTGCCGGGTTGCATGCGCTTCTGTTCGAGCAGCTCAACCGTGCAGCGTTTGCCGATCTGTTTGCTGCCGGTGAACTGCGGCTGGATCCTCTACCGCTAGCGGCGCGACTGGCCCTCAAGGCAGCCCGTTTGACCTGAGTAATGGGTCTACGCCGGCTCAGGCATCGATCAGAAACTCGCCTTCCCGCAGGATGGCGATCGTTTCGTCGTCGCATTCAAGAGTGAGCGACGGCCCATAGACGACGTAATCCTGGTGGAACGGCACGGCTACTGCGCCGCCAAAGCCTGCGTTGTCGCCAAACGCCACGTGCACGGTGCCGAGGATTTTTTCGGCTTCGAGAATACTGTCCGGCGCGCGGGCCTTTTCGTTGGTGCCGACGCCCAGCTCGGCCACGTTGGCGGCGTCCGGATGGGCGTCGAGCGCCTCGCGTAGGCGTGGAAACCACGGCGACTCACCTTCAAGGGCGACGAGTCGGCCTCCTTCGACGAGGATACGGGCTGCATCGGGATTTTCGCGTGGGCCTACGGCCAGTACGCCTTCAGCACGGCCTTCGACGGGCGCAATGAAGGCTTCGCCGCCGGGCAGGTTCCCAAAGGCGCCCGGATCGGTCAATACGCCGGTATCGGCGATTCCGGCGCGGCCGCCTAGGTCCAGGCGCAGCAACCGGTCTTGGTCGGAATGGATGATTGCGGCGGATGCGCGGCTGAGCAGGGCGGCTACGGCGCGGCTGCGTGCGGCGACCATGGGCCAATCGGCCGTCATCACGCCCTCAAACATCTCGGGCTCGACGCCGGGCATCGTGGCTGCCCGCACATGCCCGCCGGCTGTCAGCAGACGGCGGAACCGTGTATGGGTCACCGATCGTCCCGACACGGCGAGTACAGCGTCTACCGCAGGTGTCTGGGCAGATAGCCACTGTGTGATCCGCTCAAGCCCTGCCTCATCGATGGTCTTGTCAAGCAACGGCTGCCACAAATCGTGCGTTTCGCAGAAACGCCGGAAACCAGCCGGGTAGGCGGCGTCCCAAGCCGCCGCGGGCGGCTCGATGCCAGAGCGAGCCTGGGCCGCGTAGATCACAACGTCGCAGTGCAGCCCCGCCGCGCGCCCAGCCTGCGCCACTGCCTCGGCCAGGGTGGCACGGTCCGGGAGCTGCGCGGTCGGCGCCGCAAAGGGCAAGTCGTCGGTAACGACGACGAGGCGCTCGTTGGCTCGGCAGCCAAGATTGGCGGTAAGCAGGCGTGTGAAGGCCGATGCAGGCATGGAGGATCCCCCGTCGTGTGCGTTCAAGTGACATGTTGCCGTGAATCGCAGTCGGTTGCCATCGGCGTTCGCTCAAGCAATTGGGTTAGAAACCTTATGATTCAAAAAGGTTGCGAATGATTGCTCACTGCGCTAGATTGAGTAATCAAGCCTGCCGGGTCGGTTCATGCAGAGATTCCGTCGGGCGGAGTTCGCTGGCTTGTCGGTTTTCCGTCTGGTATTCTATGCGCAATCGATTACGATACGATCCATCGCGAAGGGGACGACGCCATGACCCTGTATAACCTCAAAAAGAAGAAATCGGCGGCTACGCAGCCTTCCTACCCGCAGACGCGCGAACTGTTCCTGTTTGTTCGGCGCGTGCTGGCTGATCGCCGCGGCGAATCCGATCCGTCCTCCTTGATGGATGCAGATGTCGGCCGCCTGCTTGATTACGACTACAAATACACACACCAATGGCGGTTCGGCAAGAAGCGATTGTTCGATGTGTCGGAGCTTGAGGAACTGGCCAATTCGGCCGATATTCCCTATGACCTGCTGCGCAAGGTTGCGGTGGGTACGTGGACGGCTGATGATGCCTTTGCCTCATACAAGCGCCGCCGCTCTGGTAAGGCCAAGCGCATTCAGAAGACCCTGAAGGTCGGCCCCGTATCGGTGGAGGTCGAGGCCGACATTGATCCGTCGCGCGAAGCGGAACTCAATGAAGCCTGCAACCGCTTGACCGAGATGCTCAAGAAGCGTTTGAGCGATCCCGATGCACTGCTCGCCGAGCGCAAGGCCGAGATCGCACGGTTCGAGGCCTTTGTCGATCAGATGCGCCTGCCGCGGGTGACCTTCTACCGTAAGCCCAAGGCCTGAGTACCGGCACGCCCGTGCCGGTCTGGCTGAACCAGATTCCCCTCGTTGCGGAGGGCGGGCCTCTGATGCTCGTCCTATATGTGCTTAGCCTCGTTGCCTTGGCCGTGGCGCTGGAGCGTGTGGTCGCGCTGCGTAGTGAGCGGATCCTGCCGCTCGAATGGGCGGAGGGCATTCTCGACGTTGTTGGGCGGGAAGGCCTCGGCGCCTTGGGGCGCGGCGTGGGTTGGCCCACGGTACCCGCAGCGTCGGCACTCGGACGCCTACTCGAGTCGAATGTCCATGGCGCCGTCGAGCTGCGCGACGTCGCCGAACTGCTCGCCGATCGCGAGCGGAGGTCGCTTGAACGCGGGTTGGGCCTACTGGGGCTGGGTGCCGCTCTGGCGCCGCTACTTGGCTTGCTCGGTACCGTGACGGGCATGATCCTCACGTTCCGCGCCATTGCCGATGTCGGTGTCGGCGACCCCAAGTTGATGGCAGGCGGTATCTACCAAGCGCTGTACACGACGGCTGTTGGCCTGAGTGTCGCCATTCCGGCAACGGTTGCGCACCGTACACTCAAGGCGCGTGCCGACCTGCGGCTGGGTGAAATCGCCGATTTCGTCGAGGAAGTCGGCCGACGCGGCGGCCTTGCCGGAGGTGATCGTGCGCCGTCGCATTAAAGTCGAGGGCGAGCCACTCGTCCCTTTTGATTTGACCCCGCTGATTGATGTCGTCTTCCTGCTGCTGATCTTCTTTATGGTTAGTACGCGATTCATGGATCCGCGCGGCTTTGAGGTGGATTTGCCCGAGGCGGCGACCCCCGAACCTGCATCCGGAGCAACCGATATTCCGACACTGGCGGTACGAGACGACGGCTCAGCCCGCTGGCATGGCGCGTCGTTGGCTCTCGGGGATTCTGTCTCAATCGCCGAGGGTACCGAGGAGGTAACGTTGCGTGTCGACCGCGCAGCCCGACACGGCGACGTGATCTACTGGATGGATGAGCTCAAGCGTGCCGGCGTGTTGCGTGTCACGTTGGCGACGGCTCCTGTCGTTGAAAAGTCAGCCCGACCATGATAGACCTAATGGGCGGTTCTGCCCGCTTGCGGTACCGCGTCAGAAAGGGTTTTCCCATGCGTGTTTTGGCCCTGTCGCTGATCGCCGTGCTTTCCGCTTGTGCCAGTACGGCGGCCACAAAAGTGCCGTCGACGGCGCAGACATCCAATTTGGAGTCGATGGGTACCGGCGGCAAGCCTGCACCTGCCGAGGGCAAGGTTGTCGACATTCTTAAGGGTGACGAAATCGTGCTCGATAACGGTTGGGTGGTCCGTCTAATCGGTATCGACGTGCCGACCGCCGACTACGGCAAGCGCCAAGGGAATTTCTACGGCAAGGCGGCCATCGACCTGGTTCGTGCACGGGCCCTTGGCGTCTCGGTCCAACTCGAATACGACAAGGTGCGCACGGATCGCTACGATCGCGCACTGGCGTACATCCGCTTGCCCGACGGTACGCTGCTCAACGAAGTGTTGGTGCGTGCGGGCCTTGCCGTCGTGGCCTGCTTTCCGCCCAATACGGCGCGCTGCCCCGAATTCGCCGCGGCACAAGCCGACGCGCTGGCGAATCGCAAGGGCCTATGGGATTTTGACCCTGCCGACTGGCCACAGGCCGGCCGCAGCGACAATATGGTCGAAGGTGTGCGTGTCCACAGTGTCCTCGATGGCGACACCGTCCAACTCGAAGACGGCACTATGGTACGCATGATCGGTATCGATGCGCCGGAGTCCGAGGAAGTCTGGAAACCGGGGGCCTTTGGGTATGAAGCCTTTGAGACGAATCGTCGGTTGCTCGAAGGGAAGCTCGTCGACATTGAATATGATGTCGAGTTTTCTGACCCACGTGGCCGCGAGTTGGCTTGGTTGTGGGTCGGCACAGGCGAGGACAAAAAGCTCGTCAATGCAGAAATCGTCCGTTCTGGCCACGCTTGGGTCGCGGTTTTCCCCCCCAATATCCGCCATATTCGGACCTTGTTCGAGGCCCAGCAGGCAGCGTTCGAAAGTGGTGCCGGAATCTGGAAACGTTGACCGGCGGCACTGCCGGGGTTGACTTTCACGCCCGGATCGACTACCTTTGTTGTTCGGGGAATGCGAAAGGAAGTTCGAGGCCATGAAGATCAGCTCGCGCGTATGCTCGGCCTTGGCGGCGGTGGCTATTGTGTCCTTTGCCGCTGTTTCGCATGCCGAACCCGCCAAGCCGGTGCCCGTCGGTATCGCATCGTCAAAACAAGGCGAGATCGGTCTGATGCACCTCGGGTCGGCGATTATCGCCCCGCGGACGACCTTCAGCGTCCTGGCAACGATCGACTACTGGCAGATGTCGGATTTTTTCGCCGCCGACCGTGACCAGAAGCGCTTGGAGAACGTCGGCAGCTTTTCGATCGCGCTGTTCGACTTCTGGGAACTTTATCTGTCCGGGCAATCGACGAGTCACCTGATCGTCGATCGGATTGTCGATGATTCAATTCTCGCACAGGCGATCGGTGACTTCTTGATCGGGTCCAAGTTTGGCTATCCGGTCAACGACTTCATGCACATGGCCGTCGATTTGACGGCGCTGTTCCGTACCGACCGCGGCGGTATCGGCCCCCATTTTCCGGCAACCGGATTCCAGACCCGGCTGCTGACGACCTTCGACTTCACGACGCGGGCGAAGCCCAAGCCGGTACGAATCAACTTTAACTTCGGCTATACGCAAGATCAGGCGTACAAACTGCTTGGCGACGAAGAAACCGGGGACCCGATTGCCCGCTACGCGCTGGGCATCCCCTATGACAACAACGCGTTTGTCGGCGGTCTGTCGCTTGAGGTTCCGCAGGAGTACATCAACCTGTTCCTCGAATATTCTACGGAGCAATACGTCGACTTGGACGGCAGTCAGCCCGACTATCTGGGCAAGCGCAGCTTTATCCAGAACCCACAGCGGTTTACGCCGGGGATTCGGGTCTATCCTGTGGCTGGCATGCACATTGACCTGTCTGTAGACCTCGGCCACAGCCTGATGTTCAAATCGGCTCGCTACGACATCCTCGGTTTGGGCCTCGAAGAGAAGATCAGCCCCGACTGGGTGATGCATTTCGGCGTTGGTTACGTGTTCTTGCCGCCGGCCCCAGAGCTTCCCAAGCAGGGCCGTGTCTTCGGTACGGTCGTCGACGGCCGCACGCAACGGCCCTTGGCCGATGTCCGGGTGAGTTTCCCGGGGCGCAGCGAAACCGCACTCGTAACCGGCGAAGACGGCGGCTACCGGACCTACCAGTTTCCAGTCGAGCAGCCGGTCAAGGTGCGTTTCGACCGCGACAGCTTCGCATCGGTCGAGACTACGGTCACGCTGCAAGCTGGGCAAGATATTCGCCGCGATATCGTGCTGACGTTCGCCGAGAAAGCCGGCGAATTGATCGGTCAGCTCACCGATCCGCAGGGACGGGCGCTCCCCGGCGAGGTGGCGATCCAGATCGACGGCGGCAAGGCCGAAACCATGTCTGCCGATGGTGAGAGTGGTCAATTCCAAGCCAAGTTGGCCCCCGGTATCTACACGATCACGGGCCAAGCGCCGGGCCATGAGCCCCAGAAAAAGCGTGTCCGCGTCGCCGACCAGCGGCGTACCGTCGTAAACTTCGTCCTGCAGCCGGTGCAGGTCATCGGAACGCTGCGTGGTACCGTGCGCGATCCTGATGGCAAGCCCGTGGCGGCAATCGTGTCGTTCAACGTGCCGTCGGCGCAACCGGTCAGCGCCCTGCCACAGACCGGCGCCTATGAGACCAAAGTTGCACCTGGCGCCTATGTCGTCAAGGCATTTGCACCGGGGTATCTGCCGGTCGAGAAAACCGCGGAAATCCGGCGTGACGCCGTGACCGTGCTCGATTTCATCCTCGAAGAGGCCAAGCAGACCGGCAAGCTGATTGGTCAGGTGGTGGATGCACGAACCAAGCAGGGCGTTTATGCGGTCATCAGCTTCCCCAATGGCGAGTCGTCCAATATGCCTTCGGATCCCGACAGCGGTCGTTTTGTCGTTGAATTGCCCGTCGGAACATTCCAGATCAAGGCGGCCAACCCCAGCTACAAGGCGGCCACCCTCAATGTGACTGTGGAGCGGGGCAAAGATTCGCAGGTGACCTTTGAGCTGATGCCGTACAACAAAGTGCGCGTCACCAAAGAGAAGGTCGAAATCAGCGATACGATCGAGTTTACAACGGGTCGGGCGACGATCAAGGTTGAATCGTATCCCGTACTCGATGAAATTGCGCAAGTACTCAAGGAAAGCCCATCGATGCGTCTGCGGATCGAAGGTCACACGGACGATGTCGGTGATGACCGGATCAATAAGCGCCTGAGCCAGCAGCGGGCCGATGCGGTGCGTGACTACATCATCAGCCGCGGCATTGGGGCCGACCGTCTTGAGGCCGTTGGCTTGGGTGAAGAGCGTCCGGTTGCGGATAACCGCAGCGAGGATGGTCGGGCCAAGAACCGGCGCGTCGAGTTCAACATTACGGCGCAGTAGTCGCGTCTTCCAGTCTGACAAGGGGCGCCGCGCCGCAACCGGCACGGCGCCCCTTGTTTTCATGTTTCCCGTACGTGGAGGTTCCGGTGGGGCGCTCGGTTCTGCTCGTCGATCTTGATGGTACGTTCGTCGATACCGTTCCCGATCTGGCGCCGGCGGCCGTGCACGCAGCTCGTCTTCATGGGTTGCCGATTCACCTGACAGCCGACGCGCCGGCATTGCGTATGGCGGCCGGGGGCGGCGCGGCGGCCATGCTGCGGGCACTGACCGGGTTGGCGGAGCCGCCGGCCGACTCCGTATCCGCCATGATCGATCAATACGCAACCGCAATTGCTCGGTACAGCCTGCCGTTTGCTGGTACCGAGGCTTGGCTGGACTGTCCGCTGGCGGTGGTCACCAATAAGCCGCTCAGGCTCGCCGCACGGCTGTTGGGACGCCTTTTTGAACGGCCACCACTGCTTTGTACCCCCGAGACAGCGGGTGCGCCCAAGCCCGATCCGGCGATGCTGTTGGAAGCCGTGCGTCATCTCGGCGCCGACCCCGCAGACGTTATCGTGGTCGGCGATGATCCGCGTGACGAGGCGGCGGCCGCCGCTGCGGGCGTGCGGTTTGTCGCCGCTGCTTGGGGCTATGCGCTGCCCGAGGTCTGGCGCAATCGCCGTGATATCCGTGTGCTTAGCCACCCGTCCGAGTTGATGGATGTGGTGGTACGGTGACCAACGGACCCGGTCGGCTGTTTGATTTTGACGGAACCTTGGTCGATACCATGCCGGGGCTGGTGTCGGCGGTCAATACTTGGCGCCGAGAGTTCGGACGCGCCGCCGCCGACGAGCCCGAGGTTCGTGCCTGGGTCGGACATGGTGTCGACGATCTGCTCGACCGTGCGGCAGACGGTGCGGGGGTCGATGCTGCGGCCAAGGCGCGGTTTCTCGAGATCTATCGGGGGGCGCCATTATTGACGGCACGGCCATTCGTTGGCATCGAGCCATTGCTCGATGCCTTGGGCGAACGCGATGTTCCGCTGGCAATCGTGACGAACAAGCCACGCATGGCGACGCTGGCACTGCTGGAGGCCCTTCATTGGACGGCGCGTTTCGCGGCGGTCGTGTGCCCGGAAGACGCCGGTACGCGAAAGCCGGACCCGGCCATGTTGACTCACGCCACGGGGCGTTTGCCTGTGCCGCCGGGCGGGTGGATCATGATCGGAGACAGTGAGGTCGATATGCAGGCAGGGCGGGCGGCAAATCTACCGACAATCGGCGTCACGTGGGGGTATCGCGACCCGGCGGTACTTCTGAGCGCCGGGGCCGAATGTCTCGTCGATAAACCTAGGCAGCTTCTGGGGTCGGCATGACGAATGGGGCCAAGGCGATGAGCGGCCTGCGCTGGACCGGCTGTCGACAGTGCGGTCACCAGGTTCCGCAGAAGCTGTGGACGGAGCAACTGGCCGTCTGCTCGCGCTGCGGCTATCACGGACGTTGGTCACCACGGGCACGCCTTGCAGCCCTGCTCGATTCCGATTCGTTTCAAGAGGTCGATGGCAATCTGCGGTCCATGGATCCGCTTGAGTGGCGTGCTGAGGGCGAAGATTACCCAGCCATGCTCGTGGAAGCTCGCAAAGAAGGGCAGAACGAGTCCTTTATTGCGGGCACGGGATCGGTTGCCGGGCGGGTTTGTCGTGTCGGTGTCTTCGACTTTGGCTTCATGGGGGGGACGCTCGGTACCGTGGCAGGGGAAAAGGTTGCCCGGCTACTTGATGGGGCCACGGAAGCGCAAATGCCGGCGCTGATTTTTACGGCAAGCGGAGGCGCTCGCATGCAGGAAGGCATGTTGTCGCTGATGCAGATGGCCAAGATCGCCGTGGCCGTTACCGGTTTACAGGCCGCCGGCATCCCGCTCGTTACCGTACTTTGTGACCCGACGACGGGCGGCGTGGCGGCCAGCCTGGCGTTTATGGGCGATCTCGTTCTGGCAGAGCCAGGCGCGCTGGCCGGGTTCGCTGGGCCGCGCGTCATTTTGCAGACGATCGGCGAAGAAATGCCACCCGATGTCCAGCGTGTCGAGCGCTTGCAACGCGATGGGTTCATTGACGCTGTGGTGCCGCGGCATGAGATGCGTGCACGCCTAGCCGAGCTGTTTGCCCGCCTACCGGGTACGTGAACCGCGTCTTTTCGGAACTGGCACGGCACCTCCCCGAGCAGCGCATGCGCATGGGGTTGGCGGCCGTTCGTGCGGCGCTTGACGAATGGGGTTCGCCTGACCAGAACCTACCGGCCATACTCGTAGGCGGTACCAATGGCAAGGGCAGCGTCTGCCGTTTTCTTGAGGCTCGTGCCCTTCGCCACGGGCTGCGAACCGTCACCTACGCGAGTCCGCATCTGATCGATCCTTCAGAGCGCTTACGTATTGCCGGTCGACCCGTCGCGACCGCCAGATTCGCCAGTGAGGTCGCGAAGGTATGGGCGGCATTTCCCGAGCTCACCTACTTCGAAATCATGACGGTCGCAGCATTGGCGATTTCGGCTGAAGAGCAACCGGATACGGTCATTTTGGAAATCGGCCTCGGCGGTCGTCTGGATGCGGTGAACGCTGTACGCAACGTACGCGGGGTGGCCATCACATCGATCGGCTTAGATCACACCGATATTTTGGGCGCAACGCTGGCCGAGATCGCCTTTGAGAAGGCCGGCATCCTGCGCGTTGGTGCCCCTTGCGTCATTGGGCGGCTGCCAGCGGACGCCGAGGCGGTTGTTCGCCAGCGCGCCGATGCACTGGCTGTGCCGGTGTTCGCCGCTGACCAGCCTGTGTTTGCCGACTGGGACGGCCCCGACTGGCTGCCAGCCAATTTGGGTGTGGCCGCAGCGCTGGGGCGTCATGTGTTCGGCTGGTCTGAGCCGCCTGCCGTGGCTGAGCTCGCGGCGCGCCCGCTTGGTCGCTGGACGGTGCTGCCGGGCGTCCCGTGGCGCCTTGTCGATGGCGCCCACAACCCCGAGGGCGCAGCTGCGTTGGCTACGGCGCTGGCTACTCGGGCACCACTGGATATCTGGCTGCTTATTGG